>CAMDNO010000069.1 GCA_945902955.1 Porphyromonas cangingivalis | reverse complement strand
TTTTAAACCAAACATAGCTTCAAAATCGTCTTCGGTAAATGTCTGAATAGGTCGTCGCGTTTGTTCCACTAAGAATTCGATTTGTGACTTCAATTGATTGATATGTTCCCGTTGCCAGGCAAACTCAGCTGCCACCAATTCACCCACAGGCCCTTTGAGGTCAATCTCAAGGGGCGCTTTAGCTCTGCGCTTTGGCAGGGTGCGGGTTGTATGTGGAGCGGTTTGTTGCATTTTAAGCTATTAAAAAATAAATTATAAGTCCACGCCGTTTGGCGTTAGCACAAAATAAGGTCTTTTTCTCTTTTGGTTTTTGTTGCAAATAAGTGTTTTTTAGTGCAAAATAAGGCATCTTCTTTTTTGCTGATTATTTTGTTTTTTCGACTGCAAATCTATGTTTTCAAAACAAGAAAAAAAAAGACAACTATTAGAATATTGCCAAACAGCTGATTTTCAATTACATAATCCAATGAAGCAATTTTATATTTTAAACGCGAAGAACGCAAAGTAAATAAGTCGCTAAGTTTAAATTCACTTTGAGCCTTTGCATCTTAGCAACTTAGCGATCAAAATAATTCTTTATAGTATATTATAACTTTACTATTATTTCAATTTCTATGGCTCTATTTTTCAACAAAATTAGTTTATTCGTCTTACCCGTTCTTTCTCAATTTATTAATAATTGTATGTCACTTATCTTTAGTTGTAATTTATATTTAAACGATTTGCAAATGTAGAACGAACTGAATTTTTCGTTGTACAACTTGTAGTACTACTTGTATAAAGTATTTTTTTAAGCGCTATTAATCAGCTTATTAAATGAGTATAAAATATGCATATAATTAAGAAATCAAACGCAAATAATGTCGTATTACTACAACAAATAGAAAGAAATAGTAACGCGGATTTACCGGATTAAGCGGATACAAAAAACGGATTTTTATATCGCTTTCAGCGATATGATTTTCAGATACTTGCGCTCTAATCCTTCCCGATCCCGATAGCTATCGGAACAGCGTTCTATTCATATTTCAAAATGGTACATTTTATTGTTCCAATTACTTATTTCCGAGAACACCTGCTGCGCTTTAATTTCAGTTTTTTTAAATCTCTTGTACTGATTTCAGTTTTCATGCTGCAAATAACATCAATTTCAGACTAATTATTTCGTTGAAATAACTTAGTTTTTTTGTTGAAATAACTTTATTTGCGGTGTATGCCTGCTGGTAGTCTGGTATAAGTTTTGTTCATGTTTCATTATAGGATAATACATACATAATACATATACAATACATATATAACACATAGTTAAAGCATACTTATATAGATAAGTATTATATATGTTTTTATATTGTTTAAATAATAATTTAATTATCTTTGTACCTAAAATCAAAGGTGGAGGAGAGTAAAAGGGAGAGTGGATGTGGTGATGTCTGCCCCAAGCCCCTAAAGGGGATGTAGATTACTTTCGTCTCTGAAACAATACATAGATCAATTAAAAAAAAACAATACTAATCTCTATTCCCCTTTAGGGGTTAGGGGCAAACCAGATGGCAATAGTAAAAGGAACAATAGTAATGACGGGCGGTTTTGGGAATGCAAGTTTCTATACCGTGCGGGGCAGCGATAAGGTAATAGCGCGTACCAAAGGGGGCGCCAGCAAGGAAAAAATTAAAACTTCGCCTAAGTTTGCGGGTTTACGCAAGCAACAAAAGGAATGGAGTGGATGTGCTAAATTTGGCTCGGTAGCGCGCTATGCCATGGGTGGTTTGTACCGCTTGGCTGATTATAACATTACGCCGGTGCTCAATGGCATGGGAAAAAACCTAATGAAGTTGGATACTGAGTCGGAAATTGGCATGCGTCATTTGCGGCTTTCGGCCTATCGGCAAGCGCTCGAAGGCTTTAACCTGAACCGCAATTATCCATTGAATAACGTGTTGCGGGTGAACTATAGATGCGAGTTGAACCGCGAAACACTAACTGCAACCGTGCACTTCCCCCGCATTAACACAGCTATCGACCTGCTCAATGTGCAGCGACTTCCTTTTTTTAGGCTGATTGTTTCAATTGGCATGGTGAGTAACTTGCTATATAACCCGACACACAACGATTACGAACCGGCGCTGCCAGCACTTCATGGCATAAGCGAAACCAACACGGGTGCCTGGCAAAGCACCCAAACCATTTTGACCGAACATAGCATGATTGCAGCTTTTGGCGAAGAGGAACAGGCAGATATAACAAACGCTGCCACCTTACTTGTTTGTGTAGCGGTGGAGTTTGGCAATGTTGGTTTTACGGGCGAGCCCGTAGAAGTGAAATATGCAGGAAGCGCTAAAGTGGTGGCGGTAGGATGAAAGAAGTTTTTTTCATAAATAATTTTATTATTACAAGCTCTGGTTATTTTCAATCGATTTTACAATTGATGCTAAAAATGATTGAAAATCAAAAGTACCCTTTTTCGAGAATCCAGTGCGAACAACTACCAATTGAAGCGATGGTATAATATATATGTATTGTCCATCGTGTCCGCGGCACATAAACAAATCACGGGGCACGTTTGGATAGTCATTCGAATTATTTAACCAAAAAAACGAGCCGTATTGTCCTTTCGATCCTAATGCTTCTTCTCGTGCTTGCGCTACCCAATTGTAGGGTAAAATCTGGTTGCCAAGCCAATTACCATTATTCAAATAAAGCAAGCCAAACCTCACATAATCGCGCAAGGTAGCGTAGATATACGACGAGCCGGTAAAAGTACCCGAGGCATCCACTTCGAAAACAGCACTACGCATTCCAATTGGATTGAATAACTCCTTGCGTGGGAAAGCATAATAATCCGCTTCGCTTTTGAATTGCTTTCGCATAGCATAACAAACACTATTTGTAGCTCCCGAGTTATACAACCACTGCGAATCGGGACTCACTGCGAGTGGTTTCTCGATGCTGTAAAGCCCCATATCGGCGTATTTATGCAGCATTAAATTAACGTCGGATAAATTTCCATAACTTTCGCTCCATGCCTGACCACCATTCATGTGCATTAAATGCCGCAGAGTTATTGCCTTTCGTCCATCTTGTTGCCATTGTTTAAAATTGCAAGGTTTATCAATATTAATCATACCTTTTTTTACCATAATTCCAATCAACGCGTGTGTAAAACTTTTCGACATGGACCAGCTCAGAAAACGATTTTTCGAGGACAAACCTTCTTTGTAACGTTCGGCTACCAATTGATTTTTGTATGCTACGGCTACTGCAAAAGTACCTTTAGTACCACTGCTATCAGCAAAAGCGTTATTAATTGCCCTATTTAGCAATTCCCTATTTAGCCCTGAAGGAATTGTGTCTGCCAAATAATCGCCAGCAGGCCAAGCAATGGTATCGGGATTGAGGGCAGGGAGCGGAACAATGCTGTAAGGGCGTTTTCGTATTGTAGACTCATCCACATCGCACACCAAGGTGCATCCAAATCCTTCGATGTAAATAGCCTTTGATTGTGCCCATAAAAATCGGCTCGTAACTTCTTTTTTCTCAAAGTCGACTGTATTTGTAGTAAATTTTATAAGTGAAAAATTCAAATCTATTGCCTCCATACTTTCTTGCGTACGATTTCCCACAAAAATTCCTGAAGCTAAATTTTTGGCTGCATAACCTGTGATAATGGGTGTGAGTAGGTGAATGTAATAAACTCCACTTGCAAGGGCGAGCAAAGTTACGAGAATGAGTAGTTGAAATATACGTTTTTTCATGACAATAGGTTTTATATGAAACTAAAAACTGAGGCAAATATAGATAAAAATTACAGATACAAAAAACGACTTCAAAAAATTGAAGTCGTTTTATTTATTCCGAAATTTTAGATTTTGCAAAATCTACAACCCCTTGTAAATGTTTGCTCATAATTTTAGCAGCAGTATCACCATCCTTGTTTCGAATTGCTTCTAACATTTGAGCATGTTCTTGGATAACTATTTGACTCGGCGCACAAATTCTATCTCGTTGATAAATAGTCATTATGTCGGGTATTACAATCAAAAGCATAGCTTTAAAAACCGGATTATGACATCCCTCGGCAATAGCTCGGTGAAAAGCAAAATCATGTCCAACACGATCTGGTGTTTCGTAAAACTTGATAAGGTTCTCTTGTGCTTTTTCTAATTTTGCCAAATCATGTTCGGTTCGTCGTTCAGCACAAAGTCGTATAGCATTCACTTCGAGCACATAGCGTGTTTCGACTAACGAATAAAAATCGTATTGTTGTAGGTCAAGCACATCGGCAATTAATCCATCTAATGTGTTTATGTCTAAACCATTAATTACGGAACCACTTTGAGGGAGCGTTTTAATAATACCGTAAAATTCTAATTTGTGAAGTGCTTCACGAATCTGTGTTCTACCAACATTAAAATCGGTCGCCATTTTGCGCTCAGCAGGCAATTTATCACCCGGTTTTAGAACACCCGACGCAATCATTTCTTTTAATTTAGAAATAACTATATCGGTAGGTCGCTCGACAAATTGCTCACGCATAGTAATTTACAATTTTTAGAATAAAAACAAATGCGCATTAAAAATTAATACCCCCATTTCACCCAAACAGACCCCCACGTAAAACCAGCCCCAAAAGCTGTGAAAATCATATTGTCACCTTTTTTAAATTTCTTTTCAGACTCCCACAAACAAAGTGGAATACTTGCAGCTGAAGTATTTCCGAAATGGTCGATATTGATAATTACTTTTTCAGGGGCAATTCCAGTACGATTTACAACGGCATCGATAATGCGCAAATTAGCCTGATGAGGTACTAACCAATTAACATCGTCGCCCGTCAGCTGATTTCTTTCCATAATACTGGCTGATACTTCAGCCATATTTGTTACAGCATATTTGTAAACGTTTTGTCCTTCCTGGTAAGTATATTGCATTCCCTTTTCCAAGGTCTCTTTCGTGTTTGGTGTGGCCGAACCTCCCGATTTGATATGTAGATGTTTCATTCCAACACCATCGGTATAAATCATAGTATCCATTACGCCGGTATTTTCGGTAGTTGGTTCAAGCAATACCACGCCAGCTCCATCACCAAAAAGCGGTGCTGTGGTGCGGTCGGTATAATCGGTTATAGCCGACATTTTATCTGCACCAATAACTAAAACTTTTTTATACTTGCCCGATTCGATAAAGCCTGTTGCTGTGCTTAAAGCTACAATAAATCCAGAGCATGCAGCTTGCAAGTCGAAAGCCAAGGAATTTTTGATACCTACTTTTTCGGCAGCCATCGAAGCAACCGAAGGATAAATATGGTCAGGTGTTGTAGTACCACAAATTACCAAATCAATTTCTTCTGGCTTGGTACCAGTTTTCAAGAATAAATCTTCAATTGCTTTAGCAGCTAAAAATGAAGTTCCAACGTTAGGTTCTTTTAAAATTCGACGTTCTTTGATGCCAACACGTGAAGTTATCCACTCATCATTGGTATCCATCATGGAACTAAGCTCATGATTGTCGAGTATATATTCCGGTACGTAGCCACCTACACCAGTAATTACTGCATGAATTTGAGACATAAAAATTCTTTATTTAGTTATATAAAAAGGAAGCCCAAAGTCTAAACTTAGGGCTTATCAATTTTTTAAATGTCGGTATGCAATACTGACACTTGGGTGAATTAAGCTAAAGCGAGCTTTTCTACTGCGAGTTTGCCTCTGTAGTATCCACATTCGCCGCATATAGTGTGATAAATATGCGATGCTCCACAGTTTGAGCAAACTGCCAATGTTGGAGCTTCAGCTTTATAATGAGTTCTTCTTTTTGCTGTACGGGTTTTCGAGTGTTTTCTCTTAGGATGTGCCATTTTCGTTGTTAATTAATTGTTATCTATTATGTTTTGTAAACCGTCCCATCTCGGGTCTGTGTTTGTATCTTCTATTTCTAATTCGTCGTCGTCTAAATCAACATCTACATCATCATCGTCTTTGGAACGGGCAATATGCTTTTTGAGCTTTGTAACCATTGTTTTGTTACATTCGCCTGGCGCATGAACGTGTTTAATTGGAATGTTTAAAACAATAAACTCGTATAAAAACCATGCAACGTTTATAACTCCTTCCGATTCGGGCACAATTACAATTTCATCTTCTTCCGAAAACTTATCACCTAATTTTACCAGTAATTTATCTTTGTAATGAATGGGCTGCTCCATATCGTCGAGGCAGCGATTGCAAGGAATCAAAACAATACCATCAAGCAAAAAGTTCAATTCGAACGATCCAACTTTCTTTTGAACGGTTACTTTTGCTTTTACATTCCCTTTTTGAACCTCTTCGCTATCAATTTTTTTGAAATAAGCTTCATCCAACACAAATTCGTATACAAGAGTATCTGTGCTTAAGTCCTTTAAAACAACATTGTAGAGTGCGAATTTCGACATATATTACCCATTAATTAAAACCGTGCAAAGGTACAAAAAACTGATTAGTTACGAAATAATATCTGTTTTTATTTTACTTAAAAATACAAAAGCTAACATATACAGTTGAATATCAAACCTTTAAATACATTTATTATTCAGTTTCAATAGTTTATTTTACCTTTAGTTCAATTCTAAAAGTAGTGCCTTTGCCAATTTCCGATTGTTTGACGTATATTTTACCATCGTGGTAGCTCTCGATAATTCGCTTTGCGAGCGAAAGACCTAATCCCCAGCCGCGTTTTTTTGTTGTAAAGCCCGGCGAAAAAATAGTTTTATATTTGCTTCTTTCAATACCCTTTCCTGTATCTTGTACATCGATTATAATATCGTTTTCTTTGTGGTTGACGTAAAGGTCAATTCTCCCTATACCATCCATAGCATCGATGGCATTTTTACATAAATTCTCTATAACCCATTCAAAAAGTGGCACATTTAGCATTACAAAAACAGGGTGTTCGTTGCTAAAATGGCTCTCGATGGTTACTTTTTGCGACGAACGGTTGTTCATATACTGCAATGCATTTAAGAGCGTTTCGTTTAAACTCACCAAATTCAAATCGGGAGCTGATCCAATTTTCGAAAATCGTTCGGCAATTATTCGCAAGCGGTTTACATCTTTAGACATTTCGGGAATTAACTTATCGTCGACATAACGGGCTCTTAATAAGTCGACCCAAGCCAATAACGACGAAATAGGTGTACCTAACTGATGTGCTGTTTCTTTGGATAAACCTACCCAAACGCGGTTTTGTTCAGCATTTTTGGTACTCGAAAAAGCAAAGAACGAGATAAGTAAAAATATCACAATTACACCCAATTGAATGTAAGGAAAATAATACAATTGAGTTAAAAGCAAGGAATCGTCGTAATATATATATTGTCGAGCGTCTCCCAAATTAACAACAATTGCCTCGCGTTTTTCTTTCAAATCTGCAATTTTATTTTTATAAAATTCTGCCTTATTTTTTTTGGGTTCCACTACATTGCGCGAATGAAGGAGCAAATCGTTTTCGTCAACAATCAGTACCGGAATGGTAGTATTGCCTTCGATAATCGATAAAATAAAGTCGATATTTGTGTTTTCGTCGGCTAAGATAAACTGACGTGTAGCTTCAGCCCATATTTCAATTTTCTTCTGCTCCTCAATTGCCAATAATTTTGCCAACTTATTGGTAAATAGCGTCGAAACAATAATTATGGCTGCACCAATAACTATAAATATCAATTTAAAATGACGGGAAAGCTCAAATAGTTTGTTAAAATTCATAATCAGAATAATTTTTATTTAAAATTATCAAACGCCAAAAGTAGTAAAAAAGTATGAGAAATTAAATGCAATTCCCATTCTGCTCAAATTATTGTATCTTTGCAAAAGTTTTAAATGTAAACAAATCGAATGTGATGTTTTACAAATAAGTAATCGAAGATATTTAATGATATGTTTTATTCTGACCCCCAACCCCCAAAGGGGGCTAATACATATTCTCCACAAAAGATACGAGAAATTAAAGATACTGAGTCTTAAAGCCCCCTTTGGGGGTTGGGGGTCATATTACAAATAATTTAAGAAACATATCAATAATAAATCTCACTTACTCAATACGAATTTTTAAAAATAAAAATGAATATGCATAAATCTGGTTTCGTAAATATTGTAGGCAACCCAAATGTAGGAAAATCAACCCTAATGAATGCCTTGGTAGGTGAGCGAATTTCAATTATCACTTCCAAAGCACAAACAACGCGTCATCGTATTTTGGGAATTGTAAATGGCGACGATTTTCAGATTGTATACTCCGACACTCCGGGAGTGCTTAAACCAAACTACCGTTTGCAGGAATCTATGCTAAACTTTTCGCGCTCTGCCCTAACCGATGCCGATGTATTGCTATATGTTACAGATGTATTCGATTCGAACGAAAAAAATGCTGATTTTGTCGAAAAAGTCAGTCTCAATCCAGCACCATTACTTCTTATTATCAACAAAATAGATTTAATCGACGAAGAAAAATTGTTTGTATTGGTTGATAAATGGAAAGAACTGCTCCCTCGTGCCGAAATTTACCCTATATCGGCATTAGAAAAATTCAACATTGAGCCGCTTTTTAAACGCATCAAAGATTTGTTGCCCGAATCGCCAGCGTTTTTCGACAAAGACCAACTTACCGATAAGCCAGCGCGTTTTTTTGTTACCGAGATTATTCGCGAAAAAATTCTGATGAACTACGAAAAGGAAATCCCCTATTCGGTGGAAGTAGAGGTGGAACAGTTCGAGGAAGGCGAACGCTTAATACGCATTAACGCTGTAATTTATGCCGAGCGCGATTCGCAAAAAGGTATTTTGATTGGACACGGTGGTAAATCGCTTAAAAAAGTGGGTACCGAAGCGCGCAAAGATTTGGAAGTATTTTTCGAGAAAAAAGTTTTTTTAGAGCTTTTTGTGAAAGTAGAAAAAGACTGGCGCAACAAGGACTTAAAACTTAAAAGCTTTGGTTATCAATTGGATTAAGGCATGACAAGCAGCACAAAACAGCCTACTTGGGTACATTATCTATTGCTGCTTACGGGCATTATATGTATTTCGTGGTCGGCAATATTGGTAAAATTAGCCGATGTAAGTGGCTTGGGGTCTGGCTTTTACCGTTTACTCTTTGGCACTTTAGGCATACTTCCCGTATGGTTTTACTTTCGCAAACCGCTTACCGATAAAAAAGGGATTTGGATTGCCCTTTTATGCGGCGTACTTTTCGCCTTCGACATAGCACTCTGGAACACTTCCATATTACTTTCAAAAGCATCCGTTTCAACTTTATTAGCTAATTTGGCACCTGTATGGGTGGGTATTGGCTCACTACTTTTTTTGCGCGAAAAGCCCAAAAAGTTTTTTTGGGTTGGGACAGCAATATCCATTATAGGTGTTGGTGTAATAGTTGGCATTCGTAACGTTGAAGACCTTTCGCTCACTACCGGTAACATTCTTTCGATTATTGCCAGTGTGTTTTATGGTGCTTATTTGCTTACTGTACGAAAAGGAAGAGTGGGACTCGACACCTTTACATTTACAACCATTTCGATGGTGAGCAGCACAGTTGTTTTAGGTATTATATGCCTTGTAAGTGGTACACAGTTAACAAATTACACATCAAACTCTTGGATGTATCTTGTTATTCTGGGATTAATACCGCAAGTAGTTGGCTGGCTTTCTATCAATCAGGCTTTGGGACACATAAAACCAACCATAGCCTCGGTGAGTTTGTTAAGTCAATCGGTCTTTACAGCTATTTTCGCTTATCCTATCTTGAGCGAAACACTCACAATTAGTGAGTTGTCTGGCGCATTATTGGTACTCACAGGTATATATTTGGTAAATAAGCGTGGCTGATTTTTTTTAAGTTAGAGTTTCACAATTACTTCCACAGCTTTTTGGGCAGCCCTACCCCTACCATACAAATCGACACTAAAATCGGATGTTTTAGTACTAAAATAGTCAAAAGCTTCGTTTAATAACTGCGTATTGCTTCCTACCAAGCGGTTGTAATCATGATGAATTAATTCAACCCATTCGGTTTGTTCGCGTAACGTAATGCAATGTTTCGCAAAGAAAAAAGCCTCTTTCTGAACACCACCACTGTCGGTAATTACCATATCACAATTTTTAAGAAGCATAATCATATCAAAATAGCCAACAGGATCAATAATTGTAAAGTCAGGTAAATGATAGTTTTGAGCTAAAATATTTCTGGTGCGGGGATGCATGGGTACAACCACTTGGATGTGTTTATTGATTTCGGTAAGTCCATCGATAATTTGCTTTAAATTATCCGGATTATCTGTATTCTCTTGACGATGAATGGTTGCTAAAACAAATTTTTTTAAGCCAATTTTCCGAATAATATCTGACTTCAATTGAGCTCTGTCGGCATAATAAAGTGCAGCATCCTGCATTACATCGCCATTTTTCACAATCCGAATGGGTAGGTTTTCGTAACCTTCGCGTTTCAAATTCTCAATTGCAGTGTCAGTAGGACAAAAAAGCACATTCGATATACGATCGGTAAGAATGCGGTTAATTTCTTCGGGCATTAACATATTGAATGAACGCAAACCAGCTTCGACATGTAACACCGGAATGTGTAATTTAGCCGCTGCCAAAGCGCCGGCCAAAGTAGAATTGGTGTCGCCAAAAACCAATACACCATCAGGTTTTTCAACTTGCAAAATCTGCTCAATTCCTTCTAACATACGCCCAGTCATAGCTCCATGCGAAACACCATGAATGTCAAGGTTGTAGGCTGGTTTTGGAATTTCCATTTCGTCGAAAAAAACATCCGACATATTAGCATCGAAATGCTGACCAGTGTGAATAATTTTTTCATCGACACCTTGCAATCTAAATTGACGGCTAAGCGTTGCCGCTTTAATAAATTGTGGACGTGCGCCTACTATGGTGATTATTTTTTTCATTCAACATTTATGAATTTAAAATAGCTACTAATTGTGCTGTTAATGAACGACGGGAATATTTTTCGATGGACGTTGAGTTGACATTCAATTTCCCTTCTTTGTATTTTTGATAATAATAGAGAATGACATTTTTTGTGGCTACCATATCGTCAAAATCAACCATTTTGCCAGCCGCTGTATCTTTTAACACTTTTGCGACATCGCCGTCAACAGGCCCTACGGCAAGCACAGGACGCTTTGCTGCCAAATACTCAAAAAATTTACCTGTGAGTATGCCTTTTGCATTGTTCGTATTATTAATCAACAGCAATAGTATTTGCGATTTTTGTTGTAATTCAATAGCTTCGTTATGAGTTACATAGGATAACTTTTCGAGATTCGCCGAGAGATTATTCTTATCAATTTCTTCAAAAACAGTGTAATCAGTTTTGCCAACCAATCGAATTATCAAATCCGATTTAAAAAGCGCATTTTCTTTACATATTTCACCTAATACCTTCCATAAAATGATAGGATTTCTGGCTGCATTGAGCGTCCCGATATGTGCTAATGAGAATTTTTCATCAAGGCTAATTACTGTTGTTGATTTATCCTCGTTATCATAACCATTTGTAATAATGTCAAGTTTATGGGGTTGCATGAGTTCAAATTCGTCTCGCATTCCATTCGACACGACGAGTACATTATCAGCGTTTTGAATTACCTTACGTTCCAAATGGCGATGCAGTTTGTCGGCTACCCAAGTAAGATTCAAATCGGCATAAAAGTCGATATTTGTCCAAGGATCCCGAAAGTCGGCTATCCATTTAAGTTTTGGGAGTTGCTTTTTTAGTCTCAAACCAATTAGATGCATGGAATGTGGTGGGCCAGTTGTAATAACTGCATCTATCTTATTATCAACAATGTAATTTGAAAGAAATTTCACCGAAGGTCGAATCCAAAAGCGGCGCGGGTCGGGAATCAATAAATTGCCTCGTATCCAAATCGAAAGTTTTTCTTTCCAGCCCGCCTTTTTATTTTCCGAAATAAAACCAGCATTAATTTTCTCCCCTTTTTTACCCAAAATATTGCGGTAAATATTATATGGTTCCCAAATTGGCTTTTTTATCACCACAACATCATTTGGAATATCCTTAACAAAAGAATGGTCTTCCGAGGGATATTCGGGATTTTCGGGCGCATAAATCACTGGCTCCCAGCCAAAATTACGCAGGTATTTAGCAAATTTAACCCATCGCTGCACACCTGCGCCTCCACTCGGAATCCAATAATAAGTGATTATTAGCACTTTTTTCATTGTGGAAATTTATTTTCAAAAAATATTTCTGAAATTAGTTTGCCAATAATGCTTTCACTTTTTCGGAAATAAGTCTGCCTTCGGTTTTGCCCGCCAATTGTTTGGAAGCTACGCCCATTACTTTTCCCATATCTTGCGGGCCGGTGGCACCGACTTGAGCTATGACTGCTGCAACAGCCGCTGTAAGTTCGGCATCGGTCATTTGAGTGGGCAAATACTTCTCAATAACAGCCGCTTCGGCCAATTCATTTTCGGCTAATTCGGGGCGATTTTGCTCAGTAAAAATCTGTGCCGATTCTTTGCGCTGTTTCACCATTTTTTGCAAGATTTTCACAGCCACATCATCGGCTAAATTTCCATCGCTGCCTTTGGCTGTTTTAGCTTCGATAAACTCTTTTTTTATTCCGCGCAATGCCTCTAAAGCTACTTTTTCGCGAGCTAACATAGCAGTTTTAATGTCAGCACTTATCTTATCAAATAGTTCATTCATTTTTTATAAAATTGAAAATTAAGAAATTGGAAATTGGAAATTTCTATTTATTTTTCATGAATTTACGTTTCCATGCAGGAATATTTTCTACTTTTTGGCGTTTCGAGTCATTTTCGAGATCGTCCAGCGTAAACATTTCAATTTCGGGTTCAACTTTTTTCACTGGCTCAGGCATTTTTTGAGGTTCGTCGAGCGAAGCATCTACACGAATCACATCATCGTCGTCGAACTTTAATTCTGTTTCGCGAATCGTTTTATCTACTCCATAATACTCATTTATAGCGAGCTCCATAGGGTCAATAAGCTCTTCTTTTTCCGCTTTATCGGTGCCAAAGCTATGGAATGCGTTTACAACATTTTTCAATACGGTTCCATTATCGGTGTTTGCCGAACTTTTCTTCAAATTTTTGACAGCATTAATTGGCATTCCCGGAATATCGCCAACGCCGTAGCCGGTAGCAATAATGGTAATTTTTACATTATCGCCCAGCGAATCGTCGAAGGTAGCGCCCCAAATAACCTGTACATTTTCGCCCACTTTATTCATAAAGTCGTGAATTTGTTGTACTTCCTCCATTTTTATCTGGTTGGTGGTAGAACAATACAAACTAAGAAGTACTTTGCTTGCACCACTCACATCGTTGGTATTGAGTAATGGAGAGTTTAAAGCATTTACAATAGCTTTGCTTATACGCTCTTCGCCCGAAGCGTATCCAGTATTCATAATTGCCACTTTACCATCTTTCATAATGCTGTATACATCGGCAAAGTCGGTGTTTATATAACCTGGTACAGTAATAATTTCGGCAATGCCACGCGCTGCGTTTGTCAATACATCATCGGCTTTTGCAAAAGCGTTCGCTAACTCAAGATCCGGATATATTTCTTTCAGTTTTTCATTATTTATAACCAAAATAGCGTCGACATGCTCGCTCAGTTCAGCTACGCCCTCTAAGGCCTGAATTTTTTTGTGTTTTCCTTCGAAAGCAAATGGAATAGTTACGATACCAACAGTAAGTATACCAAGGTCGTGTGCAGCTTTAGCCACTACGGGCGAAGCGCCAGTTCCGGTTCCTCCCCCCATACCAGCCGTAATAAACACCATTTTGGTATTATCTTGTAATAATCCTTGAATTTTTTCAATTGATTCTTCAGCTGCGCGACGAGCTACTTTCGGGTCGCCACCCGCACCAAGTCCGGCAGTAGTATCCATTCCCAATTGAATTTTATTGGGTATAGGCGACTTTATCAACGCCTGATTGTCGGTATTACACACTACAAACGACACGTCAGTAATTCCCTGACGATACATGTGGTTTACAGCATTACCACCGCCACCACCTACACCAATAACCTTTATGATAGAAGAATCTATAACAGGTAAATCTAAAGGTAATCCGTCATCTAAATATCCCATATTTATTTTCGATTTAAAATTTTAAAATCAAGTTTTTGTATTGCTTATTCGAGCTTGTTATCGTCTTCAAAAAATTTCTTAAACATATCAGTAATAGCTCCACCACCTTTTGGTATTTTGGAAGGTCTTGCTTTGTTCTTTTTTTCTTTTTCCTCAAGTGGATGATGTTCTCTATATTCGTGGTTAAGAAGTAGTGTACCAACCATTTGTGCATAAATAGGATTGATAAAGTTGGGATCCGTTTTGTCGGCTAACCAATCGGTATAATGTCCAAAACGTACTTTGAAGCCCGTTCGTTCTGTGAAATATTCCGAAACACCAGTTAGCAATGCGCCACCACCAGTGAGAATAATGCCGTTTGCAAGATTTCCCTCGTAAGCATCAATGGCATCGAAAATTGGATTCATTATTTCGTCCAAACGGGCTTCTATGGCCATTGCTAAAATTCTCGACGATATTTTAACGGGAGGCATATCGAGATCGGTAGCAGCTACCGAAATCATGATTTCGTCTTTCACCTGAGTTTCCAACGCTTTGCCCACTGCACATTTCATGCGTTCGGCATTTTTTTCATTTATTCCAAATTCCTGAATATCTTTTGTTATGGTTTTTCCACCAAGTGGCACCACCACTAATTGTTGCATGGCGCCATGTTCGTAAATAGAAAGTGTAGTTGTAAGTGCACCCATGTTGATTAAAACACAACCACTCTCTTGTTCGTGTTGATCGAGTACGGCAGTTGCTAAAGCATCTACCGATAAGCAACGGTATTCGATAAGCTTACCTGTTCGTTCGATGCATCCTTCAAGTTTTTCGGCAATAAGCGTATTTCCAAATACCACATTATAACGTCCCACAATTTGATTTCCTTGCTTGCCTACCGGATCGTCCATGCGTTTTCCGTCTAATTCGTACCACAATGGAATTACATCGTAAATAGCTACGTTTTCGCCTCTAATTTTACCTTCGGCCTCCACAATCATTTCATCTATCAATTTGTCGGAAACGGTTTTGGAAGCCCCCACAAAATGACTTACAGACACAGATATATTGCGCATGCTTTTGGCGCCTACGCTTACCGAGACGTATTCTACTTCGGGTAAACGAGCACTATTTTCGAGCAAGTGTATCAGTTCGTTGAGTTTGAATGCAGCCCCCGAACCCTGCTCCACAATGCCATAGCGAATATCATCGGCTGGTTTTGACTCAACGCTATGTATTTTCAAATAGCCATCTTCCTGAATTTCGCCTGCCATAGCCGAAATTCGGGTGCTCCCCAAGTCGATTGCTACAAATTTAGTCGGAATCATATTTTTTTAAGTGCTATACTTTCTTTAACGGGTATACTTTTTTTTTCGACTGTACTATCTTTCACTGCTGTGGTGTCGGGTTTCATCACTACAATTGGTTTTGTGCCTGTAATGGTGCAAACAATTTGACCATCGTACTGCAAATCAACTTTGTCATATCTATTCCAACCCACAACATTAAAACCTTGTGTATACAATTCGCGCAAGTTGCGCAGTTTCTTTTCAAAATTATCCAACGAACCCAGCAATACTACTGCATTTCCCACACGAGGAATCAATTCCACTTTTAAATCATCTCGTACAAATATTTGTTCTATTTGAGCATTCCAAAAGGTATCTTTTTCGAGGTAAGTTACGAAATCAAATAGTTCGCGTGTTGCCATTCCGCGCAATACGCGCCCCGAAACCACTGGAACATAGGCGGCATAATTTGGTGAAACTGGCATCAGTTTACGATCTGAATCTACATAATAACTTTCGTTTCCCACAATAAGAAATTTTGGGGTACGCTGTGTAACTTCGACAACCAATTTCCCCGAAATTGTTTTATAACATTCGGCTGTCCGAATCAATTCGTTGCGTAATAACTCACGCTCCATAGATTCGGTCGAAATTTCATTATATTTTGTTCCTACCGGATTAAGCCCTTTACTATCGAGAATTTTTGCTATTTCGTGTTCCGAAATAAAGCGCATACGCGTATTGTCCAAAAGCTGAACATCCAAGCCTACGCATATCGTATTCTTATTTATATCAGCCGATTGCCACAAAATAAAGCCGGCATAAACCAATACAAGCGCAATGCTGAAGCCAATTAGAATTTTACTGAAAATTGATAGTTTCATTTTAACTTTCTATGGAAGAGATGTAAGGTTGGAGGGCAAAACATAACCAACTTTTGTATCTTTCAGCAAAGATAAGAGAATTTCTTTGCAGTACAAAGTTTTTTATAATGAGTTTTATTATTGTGTTAAAAAATTTCTTTTGTTTCTATTTTTTTACCAAAAATATCATTATAAAACAATTTCAATTTATTTGAAATATTGATTAATTTATAAAATTTATCAAAGAGTTAATTGTAAAACCAAAAGTTTTTATCACATTGGGTCAACATCTAAACTTATCCGAACAGATTTAAATCTGGATTCTTGAAGAATAGAATTGGAAACAGTATTTAAAATATCTTTTGCTTTAACAGGCGATGCTTCATTTTCAATTTTCAAAATCAATTGTTTGATAAAAAGATTTTGAATACGTCCTATCGGTGGATCTACCGGACCTAATAAGCGCGCTCCAAAAACGGCTCTCAACCTATTTCCCATTTCGTAAGCAGCTTGTTTCACAACATGAACATCCTTGTGGCGTAAATTTATAACAATTAAACGATAAAATGGTGGATACTTAAATTCTTGACGCTCTGCAACTTGCTTCACGTACATTGATGCATAATCATTTCGCAACACCTGCCCAATTACACTGTGTTCGGGAGCCGAAGTTTGAAGAATTACTAATCCTCTTTTGTATTTTCGTCCTGCCCGCCCACTAACTTGTGCCATGAGTTGAAAAGCTCGTTCGTGTGCCCTAAAATCAGGAAAGTTCAGCATATTATCGGCATTTAAAATGCCAACAATTCGAACACGTTCAAAATCGAGCCCTTTAGTAACCATCTGAGTGCCAATAAGAATATCCACCTTTTGTTGTTCAAAATCGGCAATTAATTTCTCGTAAGCTTTTTTTGTACGTGTGGTGTCCATATCCATACGACTAACGCGGGCATCGGGAAAAAGAAGCTTTATTTCGTCTTCAATTTTTTCGGTACCAAAACCTTTGGTATTTAACCCTGGCGTTTTGCAAGCCGGACAGACATTCGGTATCGGTTCGGAATAGCCGCAATAATGACATGTAAGCGTATTGAACACCTTGTGAACTGTAAGACTAACATCGCAGTTTTTACATTTCGGAACATGACTGCAGGCTTTACATTCGATGTAGGGTGCATATCCTCTGCGATTCTGAAAAAGAATAATCTGCTCCTTGTTGTCTAATGCCTTTTTAATATATACAAGAAGCTCGTCGGAGAAATGTCCTTCCATGCGTTTTTTATGGTATGCCTCTTTGGTATCGACAACCAAAAAATCGGGTAATTCCATATCTTCATGCCTCTTATCAAGATTTACTAATCCAAACTTTCCAATTGAAGCATTAAAATAACTTTCGACCGAAGGAGTAGCAGTTCCCAACAACGTTTTGGCACCATGCATGGTTGCCAATACAATTGCAGCATTGCGTGCATGATAACGTGGCGACGGGTCGTACTGTTTGTAACTCGACTCGTGCTCTTCGTCCACAATAATCAACCCGAGCTTTCTGAATGGCAAAAAAATTGACGAACGAACACCAATAATCACATCGTAGGTTTTGTTATTCAATACATTATTCCAAATCTCAACCCTTTCGGCATCCGAAAATTTAGAATGATAAACACCTAATTTATTTCCAAAAACACGTTTAAGTCGCGTGGTGAGCTGTGTAGTAAGTGCAATTTCCGGAACGAGATAAAGCACTTGAGTGCCCTCCTCTATTGCCTTTTTAATAAGATGAATGTAAATTTCCGTTTTTCCACTCGAGGTAATTCCGTGCAGCAAAACAACCTGCTTTTCGGCAAATTGCAAATTTATTTCTTGAAGCGCCGTTTGCTGACTTGGATTTAGAGGAAAAATAGCTTGCGTGTCTGTTGCAGCAATGTCCAAACGAGAAATTTCTTTTTTATATTGCTCAAAAATATTTTTCTCAATCAATCCATTCAAAATTGCCACACTCGCGCCCGATTTTTCCAACAAATCTTTCTTAGTAATTTCTTTTCTTTTAATAGGTTGCAAAAATTTAGACAATTCTATGTAAGACATTAATAAGTCTAATTGCTTTTTGGCTCTACTTAAATCATCAAAAATCTGTCGGAGATTTTCTTCGTTTTGAAAATTGGAATTTAATCGAATAAATGTCTCTGTTTTAACTCTAAATTTTTCGGTTAATGCTTCATTTACTTCAATCGCATTTTTCTCTAAAAGCAATTTTAATGTAGGTAAAACGCCAGTCAATTCGGTAGCTTTATTTAACATTTCAACTGTTGAGGGACGACCATCCGAAAGGGCATCCAATATGCGTTGTTCTTTGTCGCTCAAAACTGTTTCGGCTTCAAAATCCGGATTAATGCAAACCAATGTTTCACTTTCGAGCTTCATACCTGCCGGCACAGCGGCTTGATATACGTCGCCCATATAGGCCATATAGTAATTCGAAATCCACTCCCAAAATTTAAGTTGCGGATTTCGTAAAATAGGCTGACTGTCTAATAAACAAATTATTTCCTTTATTTCGTAAGGTAATTCTGGCTTAAAAGTATGTAAAATTGAAACAATTGCCGTATACATTTTTCGCTTTCCGAAAGGCACAACCACTCGCATACCTACACGAATCTGTTCAGACCAGTCGGCAGGAACAGCATAAGTAAAGCTGGCTTTGAGCGGAAGCGGCAAAATGACATCAACGTATTTCATGCGTATCAAATAATTTTTTGTGAGCGATGACAAAGATACACAATAATCAAATTAAATACCTACTGATTTTTTGAATAAAAACGGAAGGTTGTACCAAAATTTTTGTTAATTTTGCATACGATTACACCAATCAAATTTTCAATCCTAATCAATTAAAAATCAGATATAAAAATGTTTAAAACTAATCAGTATTTCGATGGAAAAGTGGTTTCTATCGGTTTAGATTCGGCAGAAGGAACTGCCACAGTAGGCGTAATGCAAGCAGGCGAATACGAATTTGGCACATCGACCGTAGAAGTTATGACCGTTATTTCGGGGGAATTAACCATTCAGCAGCCAAACGAAGCGGAATGGAAAACATATCGCAAATTCGAGAGTTTCGTTGTTGCCAAAGATGTGAAGTTTAAAGTAAAATGTTCGCAGGACACACCTTATTTGTGTTTGTATAAATAAAAAAAAATGGTCGTTGAAAATTTCCAACGACCGTTTTTTTTTGATTTTGATTTTAAATAATTCAACTTTCGCAAGCTCTATTTAACCCGCTTGCGTTAGGTTTTTAAAATTTAAGTATTTTGTAAGTTTTTCATTTTCAGAGAATAATTTCTCCATTAACATTTCGGTTTCTATGTTGAAAATTTCGGACAATTCGGCTATAAGCT
>CAMDNO010000068.1 GCA_945902955.1 Porphyromonas cangingivalis | reverse complement strand
ACACCCATGCGATCCGAAGGCGTCATAAGCGAAAGAGGTAAACGATGAGGAGGATCTAAGGGCTCAAAAATATCGTGAAAACCACGTAATTCCTTTGGATGATTGTGGTTCAACTCAATAATAATTTTATCGGCCAAATGCGCTACTGTGGGCGAAATACCTACCGAGGAAGTGAGGTAAATTTCGCCATAGGGGGTTACATCGCAAGCTTCGATAACAGCGATGGTGGGGCGAGGCATAAAACCAAAACGCAAATGCGGAGCTAAGGACGAAAGGTGCATGTCGAAATAAGGTGCACGGTCGCAGTTGAGCGCGTTGCGCAAATCTTTGTTCGACTGATAAGGCGTGCGGAAAAGCACGGCATTGGCACGGGCAAGCGCTCCATCAAGCGAATCGCCGGTAGAGGCACCCGAATAAACACCAATTTTAAATTCTTTTCCTTCGGCATGAAATGCTTCGGCGCGCTTGGCTATTGCCGTTGGAACTTCTTTGGGACTTCCTGCTGGTGTAAAGCCGCTAAAACCTACAATATCGTTGTGGTTTACAATACTTGCAGCCTCCTCGGCAGTGATAAATTTATATTTGGCCATAAAATTGAAAAAATTTCACTTCACATTATTTTTAAATGTAAAGCTTTGGTTTATAATTTTTTGTGTTGATTTTTAGAAGGGAGAATTACGCAAAAAAGTTCTTTTACGGAATTTGACCACAAAAGTACCAAATAATTTTTAATTACAGAAATATTTCTCTAATTAATTCTTTAAGAGAAAATTTAATTTCTTGATTTATCGGCTGCTCCAAGCCACCCGCCAATAGCGGGATAAATTGAGGGGTTTGGGGTGAAAATATGCAAAATTAGCTTTACTTTTTATCCAACTGTCCAAAAACACGTTTCAAAATTTCGTTGACGCGTGCAAGCGGGTTGGTGCGAATGGATTTTTCTTCTTCGGTAATTTTTAAGAACAAGGCATTCAAAGCCTTCTCGGTAGCGTACTCTTCGAGGTTTACTGTAACCGATTTCAAACCCGCCACTTTGCCAACCGTAGAACTTGCCACCGAATTGTAGCCCGAACTTAACGAATTCCATGTTTGCAAAGTGGAAACATTTGCCACCAATGGCTTGCCAAGCGAGGCCTTTACTTTGGGCGCAAAAGCAGCTTTTAAATCACTATAAGTTGTTTTGCGAAGGTATTCAGTAGCCGCATTTTGTTCCCCGAAAAGAATGCTCATGGCATCCGAAATGGTCATGCTTTTAATAGCATTTTTAAAAATTGGCGTAGCTTCTTTCACCGCGTCTTCGGCCGACCGGTTGAGCGACAAAACAGCTTTATTCACCAAATCCTGACCGCCGGGAATCAATTTGATATTATCGATAATAGGCTGAGCTTCCTTTGGTAACAATATTTTTAATGCAGCATCGCCCAAAAATCCATTTTCTACGCCTAATATCCCAACGGCTTTTTCTATCCCCACATCTAACGACGATTTGAGTCCTGAAATATTTTCGGCATTGGTAACAGGTATATTCAAGGTGTTTTGAACATCATATTGCTTAGCAATAGTCAACAATTCGGAGCAGGATGTGAAAACCAACACAATAGCTGCAAATAATATACTTTTTCTCATAAATAATAGCGTTTTTTTTCTGTTGTCTGTTGTTTGTTGTCTTTACATAATCGGTACAAGTTCCGGTTTCACATTTCGGTGAGCAATTTTGTAGCCTCTCAAATTCAATAGTATTTGTTGTTCGTAGCGAGCCGAAACTTCAAAATACGAACGATTATCCTCTATTTTGATATTTTTCACATCGCCGGCACTCATGCCAGCCTCTTCGACTAAAAATTCGGTCAATGAACTTTTCAAAAAGCCCTGCATTAATCCAATATTCAACTGAATACCAATAGGATGTGTCAGTTTTATTTCGTTTAATAATGTTACATTAATTTCCGAAAAAGATATGTTCAAATCATTTTCGAGTGTTTTAATTTCGGGTAAATCTTCCGTTTTTATAAGGCAAACCGAAATACCCAACTTACCAGCTCGTGCTGTTCGTCCACTTCGGTGCGTATACTGGTCGGACTTTTCGGGCAAATGATAATGTATAATGTAATCTAATTCTTTAATATCAATGCCTCTTGCAGCAATATCTGTAGCAATAAGCAAATTAATACGTTCTTTGCGCAAACCACGCATCACCTTGTCGCGCATTTCCTGATTCAAATTCCCATGCAGCGCATCTGCCGCAACTTCAAAACCGGCTAACTGTTTGGCAATTCGTTTGGCTGCGGTTTTGGTTCGGCAAAATAAAATTCCCCTCTGCTCCTTTCGCTCCGATAGGAAAGCTTTTAGGTAGTCTAATTTTTCGCCTTGGTTGTAAATCAAATAGTTATGTTCGATATTTTGATTCACAAATTCGGTTTCATTAATGAGAATAGTAATGGCATCGGGGCTTAAATAATCGTTAATAATTTTGGTTACATCGGTAGGTAAAGTGGCTGTAAATAGCAACTTAGTAACATCGGCATTACATTGGCTCAAAATAGCGTCAATATCGGTTTTGAATCCCATATTCATCATTTCGTCGGCTTCGTCAAGCACTACAAATTTCAAATCGCGCAAGCTTAAAGCTTTGCGTTCCAACAAATCGAGCAAACGCCCGGGAGTAGCCACCACAACATGAGTAGTACGTTTGAGGCGCTGAATGTGCTCGTCGATAGGCACGCCGCCATATACACATTCGGTAAAAACACGCGGAATATGCTTCGAAAACAGAAAGAACTCACGCGCCACTTGCTGACCCAATTCGCGCGTAGGCACAATTACAAGCGCTTGAACTTTTAGCAATTTAGGGTCTATCGACTGTAAAATTGGCAAACAAAATGCAGCCGTTTTTCCAGTTCCCGTTTGTGCCACCGAAACCAAATCGGTAGCATGCTCTAAAATATGCGGAATAGCTTTCAACTGTATATCCGTAGGATCCGAAATTTTATTTTCGATTAAAGCCTGCACTATCTCTTCACGAATACCTAATTGACCAAATGTCATGTGTGTTATTTTTTAAAATGTTATTGTCGTAAATTTGTAAAACAAAACACAAAGGTACTTGTTTTGATGCACATTTACGAACATTATTTCAAATAGCATGTTTAAGCACAAAACAAAGAAAAGTATATGCAACAACAAAACATTTCGAAATCATTACAAAATTGGTACAGCGAAAACAAGCGCGAGCTGCCTTGGCGCGACATTGCCGACCCGTATCGAATATGGATTTCGGAAATAATACTGCAACAAACGCGTGTTGCGCAAGGTATGAGTTATTATTTGCGCTTTGTGGAACGCTTTCCGGATGTTATTTCGTTGGCAAAAGCAGATGAAGATGAGGTGTTGAAATACTGGCAAGGATTAGGCTACTATTCGCGAGCCCGAAACCTACATAAAACTGCCATGATTATTGCCGAAACATACAATGGCATTTTCCCAAAAGAATATTCGGAAATTTTACAATTAAAAGGAATTGGCGAATATACAGCTGCTGCCATTAGCTCTTTTGCCTACAATCGGCCTTACGCGGTAGTCGACGGGAATGTTTTTCGAGTACTTTCGCGCATATATGGCATCGAAACTCCTATCGACAGTAATATTGGGAAAAAGGAATTTACATTAGTAGCTCAAACAATTCTGGATAAAAAAGAACCAGCCATACACAATCAAGCCATTATGGAATTTGGTGCTTTGCAATGCGTACCCGTACAGCCCAATTGCGATGCATGTCCATTAAAAGCTGTTTGCAAAGCATTCAGTCTGAATTTGGTTGACAAATTACCCCTAAAAGCAAGCAAAACAAAAGTGCGAGAGCGATTTTTCAATTATTTTTATATAGAATTTGAAAATAAAATTTTTATTCAAAAGCGGACAGAAAAAGATATTTGGCAAAATTTATACGAACTGCCATTAATAGAGTCCGAAAAATTATTCGAAACAACTGAAATTACTAATAATGAATTATTTACACAACTTAAAGATATAGAAATAAGTTCCAGCACCTCCACTTTTAAGCACATTCTTTCGCATCAACGTATTTTTGCACGCTTTTTCACAGTCAGTATTTCGAGCAAAAATGAGTATTTGAATCATTTAGTAGAAATAAAAAAAGAAGAGCTAGATAATTTTGCCATTTCGCGTTTAACATCGCTTTTTATCGAAAAAACAGAAAAAAAGCAATAACGAGACCGTTTTTCAAGTCATCAAACATTAAAAATAGAGGTATTGGTAAACCAATTTCATAAAATATGTTATAAAACACATTTTTAGAGAAAATAATTTCGATTTCTCTTGCAAGTGTAAAAAATACGCCTTATCTTTGCATCGTGATTTTTTCATAGTATTAGATTTAAGGTTAACAAAAAGATTGGTAGATAGTCGTGAGACTAAGCTACCTTTCGTCTTTTATAGGGGTTTTGCTATCAAAATAACAATTCTGAAAAATCTTATGCTTTGCAGTCTTTGTGAAGTTATAAAATAATAGAGCATCAATCGGATTTATTTTCGGTTGATGTTTTTAATTTTTGGGTGGCTGTTCTAATTGCAATTCGATCGAAATAAAACAGATTAATTTCAAATCATTCTATTTCAAATCATTCTATTTCATATTATTCTATTTCATTTTAATTCTATTTCATTTTCATTAATGACTAGTTCACCAGTCACTTAACTATCAACACAGCAACACATTAATAGCAATTAGAAATTTATTTTAAAAATACTTTCAATATTATTTTGCCAATTAAAATAATGTTCGTTACTTTGTGGCATAGTAGTATATGCCACTAAACAAATCTGCCATGATAAACATTAAAAATCTCTCGTTTTATTACAAAAAGAAGTCGCCCTTGTTCAACGATTTTTCGTTGACGCTTGAAAATGGGCGCATTGTAGGACTGCTCGGTAAAAATGGAGCCGGTAAATCCACCTTACTGAATCTGATTGCAGGACTCAGCCAACCCAAAGCGGGAAGCATGACGGTGAATGGTTTTAGGCCTTTCGACCGAAACCCAAATTTCCTTGCGGACATTTACATGGTGCCCGAAGAATTCGCATTTCCTTCCATCAGCATTTCGTGCTACGTGAAAGCTTTTAGTCCACTGTATCCGCAGTTCGACCAAAAGAAGCTGGACGGTATTTTGACGGAATTTGAATTGCAGCTGTCATCCAATCTGAACAAACTCTCGCACGGACAGCGCAAAAAGTTCCTGATTGCCTTTGCGCTTTCTACCAACTGCAAAATGCTGGTACTCGATGAACCAACTAACGGATTGGATATTCCGTCGAAAAGTCTGTTTCGCAAAGTTTTGGTGAGTTCGGTTACCGATGAACAATTGGTAATCATTTCTACTCATCAGGTAAAAGATATTGATACCATTATTGATAAAGTAGTGGTGATTGACGAGGGTACAATTATATATCAGGAAAATACGGAGGACATTACGCAGAAACTTAGTTTTGAGACAACAGCAACATTACACAACGATGAAAATGTGTTATATAGCGAAAAATGCCCACTCGGCTACCGAATTGTAAAACCAGCCACAAATACCGAATCTGCAATTGACCTCGAATTATTATTTAATGCTATTATCAACAAAACCATTTAACACCAAACAGTTATGAAATCGAACAGTTTTTTTAGTTTGAATAGATTTGTGCTCCTATTGCGCAACGATATTTTATTGAATTACAAAAAGTATTTGTTAACCATAGCCGGGGCATTTATTTTAGGATTTATGGTGATGTATACAAACATGCCACACCTTGTGGTACAAAATGAATATAGGTGGATTTTTGATGCACAAGATTATTTACAAACTTTTACGATGTGTCTTGTTGGATTAATGGTATTCGTAGGGTCAGGTTTTCCGGGTTTTAGCAGCAAAACAAATACATTTAATTATTTACAAATACCGGCTTCGACATTCGAAAAGTATTTATGTCAGTTTACTATCTATGTGTTTGCTGGTAGTATTTTATTTTTTATCATTTTTTGGATGGATGCACACTTGGCACGTACAATTGCTTTGAATAATTTGAAATACTCTAATGATGAACTGGTTGGTGCTGAGAAGTTTAAATATATTAAAGAATTTAGCTATAAGTCGATGTTTTTTATCGTAAGAGAAAACCCGGTAGTTGTTTATAGAAAATGGACAGAGATAATTAATTTGTTTGTAATGGCTTTCTCGGTAGGGATGTATTTTTTTAATGTGAAATTAATATTCAAAAAATTGGGAGTTATCAAAGCTGCATTATCGCTCGTTGCTCTTATTTTCCTAATAATGATTTTCTTTACGGTATTATCAAAATTGTATTTTCCAGAAACAGAATTTTTTGAAATTGCTAAAGCATTGGATTACAAACGTACAAACGGAATTTCAACTATCGATTTATGGATGACGATTTTAGCATATTGCGTTCCGTTTTTAATTATTCCATTCGGCTATTTTAAACTTAAAGAAAAACAAGTATGAGTATAGATTTTAAATCGACAAAAGGTATTTTTCAGCAAATTGCCGATAACCTTTGTCAACAAATACTCGAAGGTAAATTACTTCCCGACGAGCGAGTGTCATCGGTGCGCGATTTGGCGGTGGAATATGAAGTGAACCGAAATACCTTGCTTCGCACTTATTCTATTTTGGAAAGTGCAGGCATTATTGTAAACAAGCGTGGTATCGGATTTTTTGTGGCCGATAACGCAGCAGAACTCATTCGCACGACTCAGAAAAATGAATTTTTCAGCAACGACTTACCCGAATTTATGCGTAAAGTGGAATTGCTTCAACTTACCGAAACAGATTTATCGGAATTATTAATCCTTATCAAAAACAATTCAAAAATATGAAAATCAGCAATATAATAGCTCTTACACTTAGTTTAATTGTAATAGCAAGCATTTTGGTGTTATTTACCGATGCCAAAAATCATGAGAACTATAAAGACCCAAATATTGAAATGAAGACCTTTCCACTGTCGAAGTTTTCGGTGATTGTAGTCGGACAAGGTGCAATTGTGCATGTGGATTACGCTAAAAGTAATGCCATTGAGCTTGAATATTTTAAAAACAACTTGGTAAAAAAGCAAGTATACAAACTGCAAAACGACACCCTTTTTGTGCATAGTGGTTTACGCACTTTTGTAAAAGTAAACAATCTAAAATTAATTCAGGGGCACAATCCTGGTTGGATAGGAGTTGGCATATTTAACTTAGATTCACTCCATATTGACATTGCTGGTGGATATTTAGAATTAAGAAAAATTGATGACAAAAAATCGAAAATTAAAAATTTGACCATAAATTCTTCTGATTATGCGCGCGTAGTCGCTTCGGAAACCGAAGTGGATAACTTAATCTTAAATGCTACTGATAAGTCAACTTGTGATATTTGGGGTAAATGTAAAAAAGTGAATGCAGTATTAAAAACAAACTCAGATGTTTTCTTCAAACACAATCCTGAAAACTTGCAGATTGAGCGAGACAAGGAAAGTAGTTTCAGGATACAGTAAGGCATATGTTTTTTTTTACATAAATTCACATTAAAAGCAAAATAAATTTAATTTTAAGTGTATGCATGAGCTAACACATGTTCGGCAGTGGCACAGTGTAGATGTACTTGTAAGTGAGCTTTTATGCACTGCTTTTTGGTTAAATCCTTTTGTTTGGCTTACAAAAAAGGAAATACGACAGAATCTCGAATTTTTAGCCGACAACAAAGTCATTGAATCGGGTTTCGATGCAAAATTATATCAATACAATCTACTGCAACTTAGCTTTCAAAATCACGAATTGATATTAACCAATAAATTTAATGTTTTACCTTTAAAAAAACGTATTAAAATGATGAATCAACAAAAAACTTCGAAAACAGGGTTACTAAAGTATTTATTAGTAATTCCTTTGGCAACAGCACTTGTAATTACGAGTAACGCCGAAACGCTTATCAATAAAGCACAAAGCAAAGTAGATGAAAGCAATACGAAAGTAAACGCAGTAACTAAACAACCGAATGAACTCGATGAAGTAAAAGTGGTGAGTTATGGCGAAATTCAAAAAACCGATAACAACGAACTTACTGTTACTGCACATAACGAAGCAATACCCGAAACAGTTCCCGAAACACAACTTAAACCCAAAAATCCTGTTAATGAAATTATAATTGACGACAGTAAGATGAAAACCGCTCCTGATAAAAACACCACATTTATGGTGGTTGAAAAAATGCCTGTTTATCCGGGTGGCGATGCAGCCATGTTTCAATACTTAGGGATGAATGTAAGATACCCTGTTGAAGCTCAAAAAAATGGGATTCAAGGGCGTGTAATTTGTCAGTTTGTAATTGATGCAACAGGTGCAATCGATTCGGTAAAAGTGGTGCGCAGTGTTGATACTCATTTAGATGCCGAAGCAATTCGTGTTATAAAAGGCATGCCAAACTGGACTCCGGGCGAACAACGTGGCGAAAAAGTACGAGTTAGATACACTTTACCGATAAACTTCAACTTACAAGGTGGAACAAGCACACCAAAAAAATTAACAATGTCAGACCCCAAAAATCCACCATTATTAGTGATAGATGGCGAAATAATGCCAGCCAACTTTAATATGAACAACTTAAAACCAGAAAATATTGATAAAATGGAGGTGTTAAGAGACGCTTCAGCCATAGCTGCTTATGGCGATAAAGGCAAAAATGGTGTGATTGTGATACAAACAAAAAAGTAATGCTAAGCGGTATTGAATAAGCCGCTCTGTAAAAAAATACATTATGAAAACAAAACAAATATACGAAATCGCCCTCAAAATTGGAGGCATTGTAGCTGCTTGGAAATTTATCGAATCACTTATCCTTTTTGGAATAATTTTTATAACGTATAACTCAATACCTTTTTTCGATAAAATAAGGTTTTGGAATATTGTACCAGTGAATAATGTTTCCATTTATCTGATTGGTGCTTATGCTTTGTTTGCATTTCTTTTACTGTTCAGAACCGAAAAAGCAATAAAAATGCTCCGATTAAACCAGCAGGATGATGTTGATTTACCTATTGAGCGGAAAGAATTATATCATATTTTAGTGCTTGCGGTAGGATTTAGTATGCTTATTTATAGTGCCAATCATATAGCCTCAAAAACCTATTCTACATCGGAGAATACCACTTCCACTATCACCAACCAACCGGTTTTAAACACAATGCAGATTCATCGTGGAACAAACCCGAATAGGACGAACGTCAACATGAGCACTTATTCCAGTAAAACAACTACAACCACAAGTAGCAATAGTTCATCCAAATCTACTACCACCAAAAACGATATCACCACCAGCTATAACTACGTAAGTGTAATGCTTTTACTAATATCGCTGGTAATGATTTTTAAATCGGTACGAATTTCGGAAATTTTATTGGCAAAAATAAAAGACGATGAAGTTTCAACGTAGTTCAAAATTTAAATGTTACTTATAAAACATTTAATAAGTTAATCTGTCATGTTGACTACATAAATTATGCGTTAATTTGTAAAACTATTAAGCTTAAATTAATTCTTCTGTGAAAAATCAGTTTACAATTTTACTCCTCTTTATACTACTATTTTCTTTTTCGTGTCAGAAAAAAGAAATACCTTCATTGGCGACCTATAAGGTTAAAAAGCTTGATTTCGAAAGTATAATTTCAATTCCGGGCTATGTTGATCCATTAAATTCAGTATCAGTTTCGTGTCCGGGCCAAGTGAATGGCACCATTGTAAGCATTGTTAATGACGGCATTATGGTGAATGAAGGTGATACTGTTTGTGTTTTAGAAAACACAGGAATTCTTGCCGAAATACTGGACATTGAAACAAAGCTAAAGAGTGCCGAAATGGAATTAATTAAACTCAAAGCTACTCAAGCTTTGAAACAAGCACTTTTAGAAGCCGAAGTAAAAACCAATAATGCAGAAACATTAATTGCGAATTTAGATTCTTTGCAACTAAAATTTAACTCACCAAACCAGCGTAAAATAAAAGAACTTGAATTGCAAGTTGTAAAAATCAAAAAAAGCAAACTCCAAAAACGGGTAAAATCATTAGCTAAAATTCAGCAATCGGAGCTTAGAGGAAAGGAATTTCAAACAAAGCGAATGGTTGCTCGACTTGAATCGGCCAATCAACTGATTAGTCAACTCACACTTACTGCTCCTGCATCCGGAATTGTAATTATCAGTAAACACTTTATTACTCGTAAAAAAATGAATATTGGCGACCCTGTGTGGCCAAATATGAGTATCATTTCGATTCCAACAAACGACAAATTTAAAATTAAAATAGAATCATCCGAAGAAAAATTCAAGCTTATAACGGAAGGGAATCCGGTAGAATATACGTTTGATGCCATGCCCGAGAACGTGGGTTGGGGAAAAATCACCCAAAAATCGCCCGTAGGAAAACCAATAAAACAAGACTCCAAAATTAAGATTTTCGAAATAGAAGCTTCGTTGGATAGTTTCAAAACCATGCCTGAACCCGGATTTACTTGTGTGTGCAAAATTCGATTATTAGAACTGAAAGACACCATTGTAATACCTCACGTAGCTTTGTTTGAGCAAGATTCCATGAAAGTAGTGTATGTGGTGAACCCTAAAGGTTTTGAATTACGTCAAGTAAAAACCGGGCTTTCGTCGAATAAAGAAATAGTGATTAGCAAAGGGTTGAAAGTAAACGAGACAATAACACTTTCGAAACCAGAAGATGAATTTATAAACAAGAAAACTGTTTTTAAAACAATAAAAATAGCTAAGCCTCCAACTGCTAAAAAGTAGATTCAGAAAATCAATTAGAAAAAACAATAAATACATTCTATTTTATGACCAAACTCACAGCTCATTTTCAGAGTTCAATCTATGTTGTTTTACTTTGTGTGTTATTTTTCTCGGCATGTAAAAAGGAGAAAACAAAAGATGTTCCGGTAGGATCGGTACAACAAGGCACTTTTAATCTTGATTTATACGAAGAAGGTGAAATTGAAGCAATTAACTCAATAAATCTGTCGTCGCCAAATCTATCGTGGCGTTTTGGCAATCTGAAAATTACCCAAATTGTAAAAGATGGTAGCGAAGTACACAAAGGCGATACGGTAATTGTATTCGACCCTTCGGAAGTACAGAAGGGTGTTGTAGAGGCGGAGTCGCGTGTACAGATGAACATGGCAGAGCTTGATAAATTAGAAGCGCAACAACAATCGGAGCTCGAGGACTTGCAAGCCGATTATGAAGTTACCCGCATATCACAAGAAATATCTAAAATTCGGTTCGAATCGGCTGTTTATGAAGCAAATATCAAAAAGAAAGAAATCAAACTGAATCTCGACAAAGCCAATATTGCATTGGATAGAGCCAAAGAGCAGCTTGATAATAAAATTAAAATTCAAAAAGAAGAGGTTCGTCAGAAAAAACTCTTTATTGAACAAGATAAATTGCGACTCGAAGAAGCCCAATCGACACTTAAAAAGCTTTTTATTATTTCGCCCGAACCTGGGATTGTTATTATAAATCGCAGTTGGAGTACAAACAATAAGTATCAGGTGGGAGACCAGTGTTGGTCGGGCATGCCGCTTATTCAGCTTCCCGATTTGAATTTGCTTCGTGCCACTGTAAAAATAAACGAAGTGGATATTTCGAAAATTACAAAAGGTTTGAAAGTAGAAATTAAACCGGATGCTTTTTCTGAAAGTACGTTCAAAGGCGAGGTTACATCGGTTGCAAATTTAGCAGTGAATAAAGATAATAAGTCAAAAATTAAAGTATTTCCGGTAGAGATTAAATTAAATGAAGTATCCAAAAAGCTCTTACCCGGCTTAAGTGTTAGTTGCCGGATAATTTACAATCAACTAAAAGATGTGCTGTATATCCCGTTGGATGCCATCCGAAACGAGGGCGATAAATACTTTGTATACAAAAAAACAGTTGCTGGATATGAGAAAACTATGGTGGAAGTTGGAGCAAGCAATGCCGATTATATAGTTATTACCAAAGGTTTAACAATAAAAGACAAAGTTGCTTTGGCCGATCCATTTCTGAAAGACGAAAAGGATAAGGCAAAAAAAGAAATCAATAAAAAACCTTAGAGCAAACTAAACAAAAATGAATTTTAAAAATATAGTGTTAGTCATAGCCGGTTTATTTCTGCTGAGTTGTGGAAAATTAGAAAAATCGGAAAAAACACAATCAGATACTTCTGGTCGGAAAATTATTGAAACCGGAGAGCTAAGTGCTATCGACGTACGCGCTTTTGTGCTACAACGATATGGGCAAAATTGGTACAAAATGAAAATTATTGGAATGCTTAAACATGGCGAAGTGGTTGATAAGGGCGATTCTGTAATTCAGCTCGACCCCACAGAAATAAAAAAATACATTGTTGATCGCGAAACTGAGTTAGAAACTCAAAAAGCAACAATTGCCAAACTATTGATTGACCAAAGCAATCAAAAAGAACAGTTAGAGGCTAATCTGGAGAGTGAACTTGCTGTATTTGAGCTAAAAAAACTCGAAATAACTGCTTCTCGTTTTGAATCGGACAGGGTAAAACGAATTAAAAACTTAGAGTTTAAACAAGCCGAATTGAATATTAAAAAGCACAAGCGTAAAATTGAACTGAATCGTATTGTAGCTCGTAGTGAAATGAATGTGCAAAAAATACGTGAAAAACAAATTCTTACTGATCTAAAAAACACACGTAACATTCTGCCAGCGCTTACCATTAAATCGCCTATTAAAGGGATTTTTCAGGTCGGAATAAATGAACAGAACAGACAGCCAATTAAAATTGGTGACGAAATTTATTTTGGGAATGTGATGGGGAGCGTGCCAAGCTTAACATGGATGAAAGTGAATACCACTGTAAGTGAAAATGATTTTTTACATGTAAAATTGGGTCAAAAAGTAAAAGTACGATTGGATGCATTGCCCAAAGTTGTTTTTAATGGCGAAGTGAGTCATGTGGGTAAACTTTGCCGATTAAAAGATGAAAAATCGAAACAAAAAGTTTTTGATATTGAAGTAAAAATGCTGGTGTCCGACGAACGATTAAAGCCCGGCATGACAGTGAGTTGTGAGTATATCGAAAAATAACAAATTATGGATTATAAAGAAAACATTCGTTTAGCCATCAGGGGTTTGGTAGATCATAAGTTCAGGTCTTTTCTTACTATGCTCGGAATTATTTTCGGCGTGGCATCTGTAATTACCATGCTGTCGATAGGCGAAGGAGCCAAGCGCGAAGCCATTGCAAAATATCAAGACCTCGGTGTAAATAACATTATTGTACGCGAAAAGAAATTTACCGACGTGGAATTGGAAGAGGTGCGCATTAAATTTTCGCAGGGATTATCCATTCAAGATGCCAATACCATTAAAGAAATTGTTCCGGGCGTGCTACGAACTGCACCACAAGCCGAAATAAATACCGATGTAAAATATGCCGATAAGTCGTCAAAATCAAATATTATTGGCATTACGCCCGATTTTGCGACCATGCTAAACTACACTGCCGAAAAAGGAGAGTTTATTACCGAAGCGCATTATAAAAAAAATGAAAAAGTATGCGTTTTGGGTGCAGGAGTTGCAGTTACGTTGTTTAAAAACGAAAATCCGTTGGGCAAAATGGTAAAAATTGAAGACCAGTGGCTCGAAGTAGTGGGTATTTTAAAATCGAAAACCATATTTACCGAAACAGTTGGCGAATTGGCTTCACGCGACTTAAATACCGACATTTATGTTCCACTCACTACTTTTCTGAAACGATTTTCGCCCGAAAACTCCCTCACCAGTGAAATTCAACAAATAACCATACAGGTTGACAATTCGGATCGTTTAAAGGAAACATCAACGCTGATTGAGAGCATTTTGCAACGCCATCATTTCAATAATCAAGATTATGATATTGTAATACCTTATGAGTTGCTCCGACAAGAAGAAAAGGAGCGTCAAATATATAATTTCTTGCTTGGCGCTATTGCTGCCATCTCCTTATTGGTAGGTGGAATTGGTATAATGAATATTATGTTAGCAACCGTTTTGGAACGTACGCGTGAAATTGGTATCCGACGTTCCATTGGTGCACGTAAATCCGATATTATGAGTCAGTTTGTAAGCGAAGCAGTTGCTTTAAGTATTACTGGCGGTATTATTGGCGTTATTTTGGGCATTAGTCTTTCGCTTTCGGTAACACTTTTTACCGATATAAAAGTATTTATTCAGCCCTATTCTATCTTTTTGGCTTTTGGTTTTTCGGTGTTGGTGGGTATCAGTTTTGGTTATTTACCTGCCAAAAACGCAGCAAATTTAAAACCAGTCGATTCGCTTCGGTACGAATAAGTTGAAAGCTTGAAGAGTTTGAAAAGTTGAGAGTTTGAAGAGTTTGAAGAGTTAGAATTAAGACCATCGAAGAAATAGTAAATGGTAAATGAAAAAATAGTAAATTTATCCACATGTTAATTGAAATAAAGAATCTGAATAAAGATTATGTTATGGGCGATGTGTCTGTTCCGGCATTAATCGACATTAATCTGAACATCAAACACAACGAGTATTTGGCCATCATGGGACCTTCGGGGTCGGGAAAATCAACTCTAATGAATATTTTAGGTTGTTTGGATACGCCTACGTCCGGTTCCTATTTATTTAGAGATGTTGATGTAAGTACGTTGAACGACGATGCACTTTCGGCCATGCGTAACAAAGAAATTGGTTTTATATTTCAGAATTTTAATTTATTACCCAAAGTGAATGCCATTCAAAATGTAGAAATGCCACTAATTTATGCCGGTATCAAATCCGATGAGCGTAAAAAGCGTGCCATAGAAGCGTTGGATAGAGTGGGGTTAACCGACCGTATGCATCACAAACCAAGCGAATTAAGTGGCGGACAACGGCAACGTGTAGCCATAGCGCGAGCATTGGTTTCGAAGCCGGGCATTTTGCTTGCCGACGAACCTACCGGTGCACTCGATTCGAAAACTGGTGTTGATATTATGCGCCTTTTCGACGATTTACATGCCGAAGGAAATACAATTATTCTGATAACACATGAACAAGAAATTGCGAATTACGCCCATCGCACCATTTTTATAAAAGATGGCAGCATACATTGGGACAAAAAAAATGAAAATACATTGGAAACTAAAGCATAACAAAATACCATGAAAAAATACTGTATAATTATAATTTCTTTATTATTAAATGCAACCTTAATAGTAGCTCAAAACTACCTGCTTGACTTAAACAAAAGTATAGAGTTGGCAAAAGAAAAGAGCTTAAGTATGAAAAGTTTGGTGCAGGATTTCAAAATTGCAGAGTACAATCTGACATCGGCAACCAATAGGTTTAAAACGCAAGTAAGTATGAATTTTGTTTCGCCACAATATACCGAAACCGTTCGTCAATTTGAAGACAGTACAGGTATTTCATTTTACCCTGTAAAACAATTGAGCCATCAAGGTAATTTATTGGTAAACAAACAATTACCAACCGACGGATATGTGTATATGCGCTCAGGCGTGTCTAATTTCGACGATTTTAATTCCAGCGTTCGTTCCACCTATCTGAATACGCGTTTTGGACTTGTGCAACCAATTGATGCTTTGTATGGTTATAACGAAACCAAATCAGCTTTAAAACAAGCTAAACTGGCTTACGAAAGTTCACGCAAAAGTTTAAAACGTGCAGAATTGGATCTTGTATATCGTGTAACACAATCCTTTTATAATTTGCTTTTGGTTCAAAAAAGTGAAGAGTTTGCACGCATGGACCTCGACCGACAAACAAATGCCTTCGAAATATCCCAAAACAAATTTGCTGCAGGATTAATTCGCGAAGTAGATGCTTTGCAAATGGAAGTTGACTTGGCCGAATCGAAAAACAATTATGACTTATCCATTGTTAATGTGTCGTCAGCCATGAATTATCTCAAAGAAAATATCGGTTTAAACTTCGCCGATAGCATTTCGCTTTCGTCCGAATTAAAATATGAAATTGTAATTGTGGACCCACAAAAAGCGGTAGAAATGGCTTTAGAAAATAGACTTGAAATAAGAGAACAAGATATTCAGATTGAAATAAATAAAATGAACGTAAAAAAGCAAAAAGCCGAAGGTATGATAAAAGCTGATTTGACAGCCTATTATGAAAAAATTGGTGTGAATGCGACTAATGTTACTACTAATTTTGAAACCGCTGTTAGCAGTTCGTTCGACGACTTTAAAAGAAGACCTCAAAACTATGGTATAGGCATTAATGTAACAGTTCCAATACTAGATTGGGGCGTAAACAAAGCTTTGGTAAATGCTGCCAAATCGCGTTTACTGAAAAACGAAATCCAAAAAGAAGAACTTCAACGCAACATAGAAAGCGAAGTTCAAAACCTCGTTGCCGATTTAAACAGTAGTTTAAAACGCCTTCAATTACTTGAAAAAAATGTAGTTTTAGCCGAAAAAAGTTTTGAAATTACACGTCAGCGTTTCTCCGATGGCGATATAGATAGTGAGGCATTGGCATTAGAACGTAACAGGTTAAACAATGCCTATAATTCACATTTAAGCGCATATATAAAATACCAACTAATGCTTTCGGATATTACTCGTAAAACATTTTATGATTTTAAAACAAATGAACTCATAAAGTAATTTAATTAAAGCGAAACGTTGTATCCAAAACAATGATATAAAAGGTGGAGGAGGAAGTGGGTAATAAGACAAAATAATCATACTATATTGCGATATTTACTTGTTTAGTAAATAATAATTATGTAATTTTGCAAAATATCACACCATAATGTGATATTTGATTGTTTTTAGTACAATAAATATTTGAAACAGATTAGAATCACATTATAATAGGATTATGAAAGAAATTGGTAAAATAATAAAATCGCGACGCAAATTACTCAATATTAATCAGATAACGCTTTCCGGATTGGCTGATGTAAGTATTAACACACTTACAAAAATTGAAAGAGGTGAGGCAAATCCATCTATTAATGTGTTGAATAAGGTACTTGATACACTTGGTATGGAAATAAAAATTACTATTAAAAGCAAACTATAATATATGAGAAAAGCGGAAGTGTATCTCCGTGGAGAATTTGCAGGAGTACTTACGGAAATTTCAAGAAATGAGTATGTTTTCAGATACGATAACGAATATTTTAACAATTCGAATAAGCCTCACATAAGCTTATTATTGAACAAGACGCAACAAGAATATCGATCCGAATACCTTTTCCCATTTTTCTTCAATATGCTATCCGAAGGTAGTAATAGATTAGTACAATCGCGCATGTTGGGTATAGATGAAAATGATCATTTCGGAATTTTATTAGCTACTGCTCAACATAATGTAATTGGTGCCGTTACAGTAAAACCAATATAAAATGGAAACCTTAAATATTTGTCCATCTACCTTAGCTGTCGGACACGAAACATATTCGCCAATTGCACGAAAAAGACTATTTGCTGGAAAAAACGTATCACCTTTTCTACCTTATAATCCAATTGAAGAAAATAGCCAAGAAATTGAACTTTTCATTAAAAATCAAGAATATATATCAATATCAGGCGTACAGAACAAGTACTCTTTAGTTGTTAATGATAATCGTTTTGAGTTGTCGAAAAGAGATGAACAAGGAACGTTTATTTTAAAGCCAAAATTAACCAATTTCCAATTTAAAGCGTATAGCCCGGCAAACGAAAATCTGACCATGCAACTCGCGGAGCAAGTTTATAACATTGAAACAGCGGCTAACGGACTATGTTTTTTCAAAAATGCTGAAATGGCTTATGTAACAAAACGATTTGATATTAACTCAGATGGTAGTAAGCTTCGCATTGAAGATTTTGCGTCGTTGGCGGGCTTAACATCCGAGAACAAAGGAAAAGACTTTAAATACGATGTGCTTAGCTATGAGGAAGTTGCAGGGCTTATCCATAAATATGTAGCAGCCTCGAGAGTTGAATTATTAAAGTTTTTCGACCTAATGCTATTCAATTTTCTTTTTTCAAATGGAGATGCTCACATAAAAAATTTCTCATTAATCGAGACTTCAGTAGGTGATTTTAAATTAGCTCCAGCCTACGACCTTATTAATACGAATTTACATCTTCCGAACAATCCAATTTTCGCATTAAGCAAAGGCCTGTTTAAAGAGGGAGACAAAATAGCTTGTCCAATGGGATTATATACTGGCAATACGTTTTTAAGATTTGGCGAAAGATTGGGAATTCCAACAAACATTATAAAAAGAGAAATCGATAGATTCTGTGCAAATTATGAAAAAACCGATGCCTTAATTTTTAATTCTTATTTATCAGATGAGCTCAAAGAAATGTATCGAACTATGTATCTTACAAGACGTGAAGCTTATCTAAAAGGATAAACCAAAACAACTATTTTTGTGTTTGCACAACTTTTTGTTTTTTTGTACCTTTGCGGCTCTTAAAAACAAGTCCGTTTCATTCCTATCAAATTTCATTTCATGGAAAAAATTATTATCCTCGATTTTGGCTCACAAACTACCCAACTGATAGCTCGTCGCTTGCGCGAACTGAATGAGTATTGCGAAATTTTGCCTTACAATAAATTTCCAAAAGATACAGTTAGTATAAAAGGTGTGATTTTGTCCGGCAGTCCGTTTTCGGTGTACGACCCAACTGCCTTTAAAGCTGACTTATCGGACATTCGTGGATCGTTTCCCGTACTTGGAATTTGTTATGGCGCTCAGTTTATGGCTTACACTTCGGGTGGAAATGTGGAAGCAGCCGGCTCTCGCGAATACGGAAGAGCAAATCTGAGTTTTATTGATGCAAACGACCCTTTATTTAAAAATATACAATCCGGTTCTCAAATTTGGATGTCGCATGGCGATTCCATTACAAAAATTCCGGATTCGTTTACTAAAATAGCCAGTACGGATGATGTAGAATTGGCAGCATATAAAGTAGAAGGCGAAAAAACTTATGGTGTTCAGTTTCACCCCGAAGTTTTCCACACATTAGATGGTACGCAGTTGCTCGAAAACTTTTTGAATATCTGCGAATGTAAACGCGACTGGTCACCTGCTTCGTTTGTGGAATCGACTGTAGCTGAACTAAAAAAACAATTGGGCGACGACAAAGTGGTATTAGGTTTGTCCGGTGGTGTCGATTCGTCGGTGGCTGCCGTATTGCTTAACAAAGCCATTGGCAAAAACCTTACTTGTATTTTTGTAGATCATGGTTTGCTTCGCAAAAACGAGTTCGAAAACGTAATGAAAGATTATGAACACCTTGGACTTAATGTAATTGGCGTAAATGTAAAAGAGCGTTTCTACAAAGCACTGGCTGGAGTTTCGGACCCCGAACAAAAACGAAAAATTATTGGTAGCGGCTTTATCGATGTATTTGATGAAGAAGCACATAAAATAAAAGATGTAAAATGGTTGGCACAAGGCACCATTTACCCTGATATAATTGAATCGCTTTCGATTACCGGAACAGTGATTAAATCGCACCACAATGTAGGCGGACTGCCCGAAAAAATGAATCTGAAATTGTGCGAACCATTGCGACTATTATTTAAAGATGAAGTTCGTAAAGTGGGAACCGAAATGGGCATGATGCA
>CAMDNO010000067.1 GCA_945902955.1 Porphyromonas cangingivalis | reverse complement strand
TAAGGGCGCGAAAGGTTAACAATTAAAGGATTACCTTTGTACTTCGTATCAAAAATACGCGATTTATCTAATTCTGTTTTAAGATAATAATTGGGAATAAGATCTTCAATTTTTTTATTATCCGAAATGCACGTTATTTTAAAATTTGGATAGGTTTTGCGAGTTACATTGGCTATCATGCTGTAAATGCGCTGTACATTTTCTGGTCTTAGAGGGATATAGCTTAATGCGTCGCTTGCTATTACAATAAGCGAGCTGTCTGTACGAATTACATCCAGTTGCACAACCGATATTTTCCCCACATTAGCGTATTTAGCAGCAATTTGAGTAAGCGAATCGGCTATTAACTTTTCCTGATTTTTTTGAGCAAAAATATTAATGGGAAGTAATAAAAAAAGGAGAATTATAATTTTAAGCTGAAATGTATTCATTATTTATATACTAATTTAAAACGTACACGCCAACGTCCATTTTCGAAATCATGACTTATTATTTCGAATTCTCCTATTTCGGAAGTATTATCCACATGCTGCCCAATGCAGGCACAAGCGTCGTAATCGCCTACACGGATAATGCGTAAAGTCTCCGAAGCATCATCGGGAAGTTTGGACAGGTCAACAATTGAAGCAGCCTCGCTCCTACTCATTAATTGTTCGAAAACTGGTAAATGCTTAGCAATTACCTCGTTTACTTTACGAGAAATTTCGGCAACTTGCTCTTCGGTAGGTGATTGCGCTAACAGATAATCGCATTTGCTTTTTTTGCGTTCGATATGGGCATTCATCGACCTACCACAGCCAAACATACGAACTATTGTTTGATTTAGAATATGCTCGGTAGTATGCATATCGCAAGCATACAGCTTTTTAGCTTCATTGAGTTGGGTTTCCATGTTCAATAATAAATTTTGAACAAAGATAAAAAAAATTAAGCTTAAAAAATATAGGTTTCGCTTAAAATAATAATTGAAAGAATTAAAATTGAAGTGTTAAGGATACTCGAATAAGCCGCTCTAAAATTAAAATGCAATCTACAAATCTCATTTAACTATAACTTTATTCGGCTTATTACCAATGCGAATTATATAAATTCCCGACTGCAAAACAGGTATTTCTACAGATTTTACTAGTTGTGTTGAAAACAATTCTCGTCCTGTAATGTCGAAAACGGCAACTGAAAGCGGTAGCTGATTTTCAATTTTAATGCGCTTTTCAACAACCGATACTTTGCTTTGTGAAATTTCAATTTTTTCTGAAATAGCTGTATTCACACAGGTTGCATTTAGGTTCAATTCCTTTATTTCCCAAGTACTTGCTGAGGTGGTATTTGATTGATATTTAAAAGCAAAACGAATATCTTTTTGAAGTAATTGGTTTGGTATTTCGATATTTCCAGCGTTTAAAAACACCCAACCACTCCCTGCTGGCATTGTAGGAATTGTGAGTTGTGTCCATGTTGCACTTGTAGGTAATGCTCCTGTATTGTAATTCACCGATGCCCAAAGTGTATGATTCATTAATTTTTCATTTTCGGTTGGAGCATAATTTATGGCATGGTTAAATGTAAGCTTGGCAGCACTTTTTGCCGACAAATCGTAAGTCGGCGAAATAAGCCAATCCTCATTAGCATTGTTTATTGCATTAGCATAACCAGTCATTACTGCGCCATAATTTGTACGCCATCCCCATGCTTGTAAACCAGTTACACTATACGGTGTGTAATTTCCCAAACTTTCGGCAAATGTTTCGGAAACTTCCAAATTCTCACAACTCGTACCACCAGCGCTACCTATTGTAAATAGCGCACTTACGGGCACATGGTCCGAAGTAGTATTGCTGTAATTTGAAATTGCTTGCGTTGCAACTGTTTCACGTTTGGTAGAATTTGCCTTGTATATTTCAACTAATTCGTTGGATATAATAATATTATCTATTACTGGGCTGCTATACGATGGGTCGTACAGCGCATTTGTTAGGCATTTGTAGTTCTGTGTATCGTCCATGAAATTTTTGTAAGGCGATTCGGCAGGACTGCACGAGCTGCATTGCGTACCAACCAAATAATCGTTTAAATCTCCCAATACTACTACTCGTTTTGTATTGTAACTACTACCATCGAGCAAAGCTTTTAAACCTATGGATGCATTTTTTCGTCGTGTATAGCTTGTTTCGTCGCCCATAGCTTTGGCGTGGATATTTATAAACGACACCGGAATAGAAGTACCGCTTGCTAACAAATTAATATTATATAAAACAGGATATCGTCCGCTCGACCAATCGTACGAACTGCCTCCATTTGTTATATAGGAAGCACTTAGCAATTCAATTTTCGATTTTTTGTAAATAATGCCCTGATTTTGCCCACAATTATCTTTTGTAGAATATACCATTGTGCCTCCCCAGGCTGACCCCAATCGGCGAACAATTGTATCAATAGTTGTATACAAATCGCTTGTACCCACTTCCTGCAATGCTAAAACATCCGGATTGATAGCTTTTATAACCGCAACAACATTATTCATTTGAAGATTTTCGTCAGTTGGTCCATATTGCGAACAACTAAGCCATTCAGTGTTCCAAGTTGTGAACTTAAATTCAATGGATTCCTGCGCTGCCTCAAAACGTGTTTGAGATACAGCAAATTGAGTAAATATAAAGCTTGTAAAAAGTAGAAATAGAGTATTTCTCATAATTTTTAAATAAAAACAAAACCTAAAAGTAAAACAATCGCAACAATTACAATCTAAAAAATCATACAATTATAAAATTCATCTTCAAACAAATTTCATTTTGAAAAAAAAAATTAATCAAAATCCTACTGGTTTTACGATGTCAAATCTTAACCCAAGTGATGTAATTATTTTGAGAAACATTCCTGCGCTTGGTTCGATAAGTCCATTTTCAACTCTCGAAATATATGATTTAGATGTACCTGTGCGGTTGGCAAGTTCTTGTTGAGTGATATGCGCTTCTTTACGTGACTGATAAATAAGCAGACTTGTACAAAATTCCAATGCTTCTTTGCGAAACTTTTCTCTTTCTATTGTACCTTCTTTTCCATATTTCGAATCAAGAACAGCATCATAATCAACTAATAAATTGTTATTTGTTTGCATAATAGTCTTCTTTAATTTTAATTGCTTTAAAAACAAACACCATATCGAAGATGCTTAACAAACTTAGAACTAATTCTTTCGTTCCATTTTAATAAATCCAAAATGTAATTTATCTTTTTTTGTTGATTCTGATTAAGAGTTAACATGAATTGCTCAAAATAGACACCAAACAATTTTATTTTTCTCATAATGCAAATGTAATCAATAGTTTCAATATACGTAACTTTTATTTCAACTTATTTTAGATTTTACGAGTAATTCGATTTATAAATATTTTGAATCTATTACTAAATCTTCTCAAGCGTTTCGGCTTTTAATAATTTATTCGTTGCCGAATAGCAAAATTGTGGAATGTATAAAATTTCTTTGGGTCGTTCGTATTTTTCGAGTTTAGCGCCGATTGCTACTATAAGTTTGGCTTCGTTTTCGGTTGTAAATGGGCTCGATTCTATTACCAAAATCACTTTATTTCCGAGTGCACTACCGGGCTTCGAACTTATAAAATAAGGAACAGAAATTAGTGTCTCGAGTTTTTGCTCAATCTGTTCGGGGTTAAGCTTTACGCCGCCCGAATTTATAATATTATCAAATCGCCCTTTAATCATAAACTGTTCGTTATCAATAAATTCCACAATGTCATTTGTTATAATTTCGTCTTCCAGTAAGTGTGGCGCCTTTATACACAAGCAATCGTTTTCGTTTGTACGAATAGAAACGCCATTTAAAACTTTAAAATAATCCGATTTGTTGTTTCCGTTTACGGCTCGCAAAGCAATGTGCGAACAAGTTTCGGTCATACCATAAGTTTCGTAAATGGCGGTGCTAAACTGTTGAATGACAACTTCTGTTTCGCTATTTATTTTAGCACCACCAACAATCATTTTTTTTATGTCTAATTTTTTAAATTCTAATTTCTTAATTTCTTCTACTGAATGTTGCAACTGATAAGGTGTAATGGCTGTAAAATCAATAGCCTGTTGCAGATTTTCGAACGGATTTGCTTTTGGCTCTACTGTTATAAGATTGAATTTACCCTCAATAGCCCTAACCATCATCATTTTGCCCGCAATATAGTTAGCTGGTAAACAAAGCAATGCGGTAGTAGTTGCATTTAGCCCAAAAAAGGCGTTAGTCATTCGTGCCGAATTGCGCATTGCAGTTTTTGTAAGCTGAATTGCTTTGGGCAGCCCCGTAGAGCCTGAAGTGTATACTGTAATCGTTTCGGAATCGTCGAACCAATTTTTCAGGAAATCGTAAATGGCAAGATGCCACGATTCTCCCGAATTAGCAATTTGCCTTAACTTGTCCAGATTTTCATTACTGTACGAGTTACCATTTAATATGATGCGTTCAATTTTCAATTATTAACTCCCAATATTTATCCGTATTATAATAGAGTTTCGCCTCTCGAATTTCCAATGGCGAAGGTATGTTATTATGGTACAGTTGTCCGGTTCCTAAGCCTTGAGGAAGTGTTGATTTCAATGTGTAAGTCCATTGAGCAATGGCATTTAACCCAATATTCGATTCCAAGGCCGATGTTACCCACCACTTAACATCTTGCCTTTTTGCTATCGAAATCCACTCTTCCGATTGCTCAAAACCGCCCAACAAACTTGGTTTTAAAATAATATAAGCCGGCTTAATTTGTTCAATCAGTTGTTCTTTAAAACCAGTTTCAATGCCAATTAATTCTTCATCCAGTACTATGGAAATAGGCGATTTACGGCACAATTGCGCCATAACTTCCCACTGCCCTTGCCGGATAGGTTGCTCAATGGAATGAATCTGAAATGCCGCCAACCGTTCCAACTTTTGTAATGCTTCGTCTGGTAAAAAACCGCCATTGGCATCCAACCGAATTTCAATATCAGATGCCGAGAACTCACGACGAATATTTTGTATGATTTCCAATTCGGTTTCAAAATCCAACGCACCCACTTTTAGTTTTATGCAATGATAATTTGCAGCAATTTTTTCTTTTATTTGTTTTTGCATAAAGGCTTTATCGCCCATCCATACCAATCCATTAATCGGAATGCCCATTTTGCCATTTGTAAATTCTGATGGAAAAAGCAATTTCGAACCTTTGGCTTTTAAATCCAACAAAGCCGTTTGTAGCCCAAAAGCAATCGACGGATAAGCTTGCAAATTGAGAGTATCGGTTGAAACACCTTCGTTGAGTAACTGACAAACTTCATTGAGTTTTGAGTAATAGGAATCTTCTGGGTCGATACTCAAACCAGCAATAGTAGAACATTCGCCAATTCCAACACAGCCGTCCTGTTCCAAAATTAGATATGAAGAAGGTTTTTCGAGCAGTACACCACGCGAGGTGCCAGCGGGAAACTTAAATTTAAGAATGTGTGTAATGTGTTTGGCTTTCATTGTAAAAAAATGTACTGCAAATATAAACAAAAATAGCCAATCTTTCGAATGGCTATTTTAAATTTCCCCTTTAGGAGTTAGTGGTTAATATCAATTCTGTTTTACTGTTTCGAGCACCTGCTTTTCAATTTCTACAGGATATTTTGCACGCAACTTAGCAATCCACTCTTTTTCAAGGTATTCTTGATAATCAGCAGTAACCAATCCACGAACATCGGTGTAGTCCTCGGGAATTAATTTGAGTAATTTACCTTTTACAAATACGAATGGATAGTCTTTGTCGGCTTCAACGGGAGCTTTCGATTTGAAAACCAATTTGTCGACATGTTTGTTATCGCCCTGAACATAAAGGTTTTTTTCGATTTTTACATATTGAATGCTGTCATTCAAACGGGTACGTAGGTATTTATCAATAGAATCGTTGTGCGATTTTTTGACAATAGCTTTTGCCATTTTAAGTGTATTTTCATTTTTACACATAATAACACGTCCTTTGTAATGCGGTTTTTCCCATTTATAATCGGCTTTGTGTTCGTTGAAATATTTTTCCAACCCTTCAGTATCCTTAGATGCTTTTTCCCAAACTTCGTTGTTGCTAACTTCGAAAAGCAAAATACCATCGTTGTATTCCTGCATCAAAAAGCGAAAATCATCGTATTTCTTTTCCAATTGGCTATCTTCAAAAGCCAACAATTCTTTTTCGGCAAATGCTGTTAGTTTATCGTCGATAATATCCGAAGTAGCTACTTTATCACTAAAAGTATTAGCTTTCAAAAATTTTGCAAAATCAGTTTGTGTAAGTATTTTACCACCAAAACTCATTATTGGTTTAGCTAATTTAGATATTTCCAATTGAAAGATTGAGTCGGCAAGTGTTTTATTAACGAGCAAATCGTCAAATTCTTTTACCGAAGCGGCATTTACACTATAATTATAATCGGTTTTTAATTTAGCAATAAATGATTTCTGACCTAAGTTGGCTCGTTCGTCGCGTTTCACTTTGCTTTGTAAATCTTCTTTCATGCTTTCGAAGCTTGCAACTCCTCGGCGTTCAATTAATTTAATAATATGCCAGCCGAACGAAGATTTGATAGGTTCGCTTACATCGCCAATATTTTTGAGTGCAAAAGCAGCACTTTCAAATTCAGGAATCATACGACCCGAACCAAACCAAGGTAATTCGCCATTTTTCGAAGCCGAACCTTTGTCGTCGGAATGAGCATTAGCTAATTTTCCAAATTCATCACCCGCTTTCACTCGATTGTAAAGCGAATCGATGGAAATTTTTGCTGCTTTATTTTTTTCGTCATTTCCTTGCTCTGTGAAACGCATTATGTGTGCTACTAGTACTTCACCCAATGTTTCGCGGCGATTGAGCACTTTTACAATGTGGTAACCAAATGCAGTACGAACCGGTTTCGATATTGTTCCGGGTTTTGTGTTGTAAGCCATTGTTTCGAACGGATAAACAGTACGAAAAGCCGAAATCCAACCAATGCTACCACTGTTCTCTTTTGCAGATTCGTCTTCCGAAACCTCCTTAGCTACTTTTGCAAAGTCTTCTTTTTCAATACGTTTTGCAATAGCTGTTATTTTTTTCCAAGCTACCAATGTATCGGCAGGACTTGCATTAGGCTGAAGACGAATAAGAATGTGACTTACTTCCACATCTTCTTTCATGCGGTTATATGCTTCTTGCAATACCGACTCATCTACTTTCGAATCGGTCAAATAGGGTTTGGTAAGTTGCGATCGATAACCAGAAAGTTCGTTTACAAACGATTTTGTTGTATCAATACCTTGAGCCTTAGCCTCTTCCACTTTAAGTTTAAAATTAACAAATAAATCGACATATTCGTTCAGTGTTTTTTTGTCGAGCGAATTATTCGAATTGTTTTTGTTGTAAATGTACTCAAACTCTGATTTCAAAACGGGTTTACCGTTAATTTTCATCAGCACGGGGTCGTTAGCAAACAGGCTACTAATTCCTGAAAATAAAATTGCAATAGAAAAAAAGATTTGTCTCATACGTATTTTAAATTTTAAAAAAGATAAAAATTACATCGAAAAATAATAACGTTAAAATTACTACTATGTTGCAGTACTCCAAATTTTAAACTTAATTTTTAAGTTTTTTTTATTCTCCTCTGCTATAATTAGGGGCTTCGCTAGTAATAGAAACATCATGTGGGTGACTTTCGGCTACACCAGCATTCGTAATTCGGGTAAAGCGAGCTTTGTGTAAATCGAAAATTGTAGCAGCACCACAATAACCCATTCCGGCACGTAAACCACCAATCATTTGGAAAACTACTTCGTACAAAGTTCCTTTAAAAGGCACACGAGCAGCAATTCCTTCGGGAACGAGTTTTTTCATATCAGCCTCACCATCTTGAAAATAGCGGTCTTTCGAACCTTTTTCCATAGCTTCGAGCGAGCCCATACCACGATACGATTTGAATTTACGACCATTGAAAATAATTGTTTCGCCCGGCGACTCTTCCACTCCTGCCAACAACGAACCAGCCATAATAGTATAAGCTCCTGCTGCAAGGGCTTTGACAATATCGCCCGAATAACGAATTCCACCGTCGGCAATAACGGGAACATCAGTTCCTTTGAGCGCTTTAGCTACTTCGTAAACAGCCGAAAGCTGCGGAACACCTACACCGGCAATTACACGGGTTGTACATATTGAACCAGGACCAATTCCGACTTTTACAGCATCAGCCCCTGCTTCAACAAGCATTTTGGCTGCATCGCCGGTGGCAATATTTCCAACTATAATATCAATATTAGGATAGCGCTTTTTGGCTTCGCGTAAAGTGTCCACTACACCTTTGGAATGTCCGTGGGCAGTATCAATTACTATCGCATCAACTCCGGCTTCAACCAAAGCATCAACGCGGTCGAACACATCGGCTGTAACGCCAACGCCGGCAGCAACTCGCAGTCGGCCCTGTTCGTCTTTCGAAGCCATTGGCTTATCTTTGGCTTTGGTAATATCTTTGTATGTTAACAATCCAACCAATTTATTGTCTTTATCAACTACCGGAAGCTTTTCAATTTTATATTGTTGAAGAATATCGGCTGCAGCTTCTAAATCAGTTGATCGACTGGTAGTTATGAGGTTTTCTTTGGTCATAACACTATCAATTCTTGTAGTCATGTTTCGCTGAAAACGCAAATCACGATTGGTAACTATACCAACTAAATAAAAATTTTCGTCTACTACCGGAATTCCACCAATTTTATATTCGGCCATCATTGCCAGCGCATCGCCCACAGTTGCAGTCGGGCGAATGGTTACAGGGTTCGAGATCATACCATTTTCGGCACGTTTTACAATGCTTACTTGTTTGGCTTGTTCGGCAATGCTCATATTTTTATGAATAACGCCAATACCCCCTTCGCGAGCTATGGCAATAGCCAATTTAGCTTCGGTTACTGTATCCATTGCAGCCGAAACTACCGGAATTTTCAGTTCGATGCGTCGAGAAAAACGAGTTGTAAGTTGAACATTGTTTGGAAGTACTTCCGAATAGGCTGGAATTAACAGTACATCATCGAAGGTTAAGCCTTCAAGTTGAACTCTTTCTGCAATAAACGACATAGGATTTCTATTTTAAATGGTTGAATTTCAATGAGAAATGACTTTAAAGTCTATCAAAATTATTGCGTGCAAATATACAAACTTTCTGCGATGTGCAAAATAGATATTGCATTTAAAAATTTATAAAATAAAATTTATAACTTTTGCATGTTTAGAGTTGATATAAGATGACCTCAGTAGAAGTTTGGGGTTTGCTTGTCGGGTTTGGACTACACGTTGGAGAAATTTAATTTCAACCGAACTTATCCTTTAACACAGTGCTGAGGGTAAGCCAGCAATGAATATCGACCATCTGTGCCCGAAATACACGGCATAAGTGAGGTAACTGGCAATTGGTGAGCTAAGTTCTATAAAAGACATTTTTTTGTATTAGCAATAAAAGGAATTCATATTTTTTTTGTACTTTTGCAATTATTAAAACGGCTTCGTAGTTCAGCTGTATAGAACGTCAGATTCCGGTTCTGAAGGTCATGGGTTAGAATCCCATCGAGGTCACCACAAAAAAAACAAGTCTCAATAAGTTATAAATTAACTTATTGAGACTTTATTTTAGAGTATAATTATGCTTTTAGGCTACTATAGAATTTTTGTAATCTTCGAGTATTTTAATCGCATTTTCGAAATTCTTTTCGAACACAACCAAGCACAAACCTTGATTGATGTCGCCAAACATAGGAAGTAATTCCACTATATCTTCGTTGTTAATCGAAGTTTCGATACCATTTTCGAGTAATAATTCTTGATCAAACATGGCTTCAACCATGGTTTCGTAATTTTTAAGGATAGTAAGTTTGTCTTCCATAAAGCGATTAATTTAAGGGTTGTAAGTGCTTGATTAGTTTTAATACTTAAACAAGTTTACGTATCGAAATGTTTAGAACTTTATAAATAAGGTATAACCAATTATTGTCAATTTTTTGTTACTTTTGCAACACTAAAAAATAAATCATGCCAAAAACACTATTGCCCGACCATCTTGTGTACGCACCTGCTGTAATTGAATTTGTTACGGTTGTAGCCGAAACATGTTTGTTTTTAGAGCAAGCTACCGAACAAACACGAGAAGAGTTTATTCAACGTTCTGTAAAAATTTTACCATTATTATATCTCAAAGCTTCGGTATTAACGATTCCCGAAACTGTTTTTGACGATGCAACGGAGCAATTTGTTTCCGAAGAAGATTATTTATATGTAAAAGAACAATTGGAGCAATTACTGGGAGTCGACGACTCATATCTGGAGGTTTTTCATCCTGATATGGCTATAAGTGATACGCCAATTGCAGCTTTTATTTCGGAAGACTTGGCTGATGTGTATCAAGAATTGAAAGATTTTGCTGCCAACTACCAAACAATGGATACCGACATTATGAACGATGCTTTGGCGGCCTGCCTCGAAGCTTTTGCTCAACATTGGGGGCAAAAAAACTTGAATGCACTCAAAGCATTACATGCTATACGCCACAGCGACAACTTTTTACATGAAGATGAAGAAAAAAATGCAGCTAAATTAAATCGTAATTCTTTTTTGAATTTTCTGAAAGATAATGAAGAGGAGAATTTGGAGGAGCAGTTGCTTTTATAAAAAATAATGAAGCATGTTTAAATCAAAAATAACAAAAGAAGAGGTAAACCTACTGCCAATAGCATCATTCGACGGTAAAATAACTGTTGTAGACGAACCCGAACAAGTGAAAACGGCCGTTGAGAAACTTCGACAAAGTAACTTTTTGGGCTTAGATACCGAAACACGTCCTTCGTTTACTCGCGGAATTCGATACAAAATTTCTTTACTACAAATTTCAAACATGGAAGAATGCTTTCTTTTTCGCCTTAATTATATTGGCTTTCCGCCCGAATTAGCACAACTCCTTGCCGACGAAAAGATTATGAAAGTTGGATTAGCTTTGAAAGATGATTTTGCAGGCCTCAACCGCTTATCGAAATTTAAACCCGCAAACTATATCGACATTCAATCTGTAGCAAAAGAATATGGCATTCTCGAACTTGGTTTGCAAAAAGTGTTTGCTATCATCTTTGGGCGAAAAATATCAAAAGCACAACAACTTACCAACTGGGAAAGTCCGGTTTTATCCGAACAACAACTTCGCTATGGAGCCACCGATGCGTGGGCAAGTTTGCTTATTTACATGCAACTGCTTCGCGAAAAGAAATTACCAAAAAAACAAGTTGATAAATTAATTGCCGATGCCAATGCCGAGCAAATAGCCCTGCAACAAGCAAAAGCCATTGAATCGGGGCATACCCAATCATAAAAATTAGAAATTCGGAATATACCCTTGTTTTGTTACATTTAGCAACAAAATTTTCAACAAAAAAAATGACAACAATATATTTAAAGCCTAAAAAGGAAGAAAGTCTGCTTCGTTTTCACCCCTGGGTATTTTCGGGAGCAATACAGCGAATCGAAGGCAAACCTGCTGAAGGAGATTTAGTAAAAGTAGTGGATTGTAATAAAAATTTTCTCGCTATTGGGCACTACCAAATAGGCAGTATTGCTGTGCGTGCTATAAGTTTTTACGAAACTATAATTGACGCTAACTTTTGGAATCAAAAAATACGAAATGCCTATCAACTACGAATTGCCATTGGATTGGTTTCGGCATCGAATAATTCTTACAGGTTAATCCATGGTGAAGGAGATAGTTTGCCCGGTCTAATTGTAGATGTGTACGACGATACAGCCGTTATGCAAGCACATTCCATTGGGATGCACCATACACGTATGCAATTGGCCGAAGCAATAGTTAGCTCGATTTCTGAAATAAAAAATGTCTATTACAAATCGGAAACAACCTTGCCTTTCAAAGCACCTATCGACCCCGAAGATGGTTATTTAATTGGCTCAAATACAAAAGAATACAAGGCTATCGAAAACGGATTGGAATTTCAGGTAGATTGGTTGCGTGGACAAAAAACAGGCTTTTTTATCGATCAACGCGAAAATCGTACGTTGTTAGAGCAATATTCAAAAGGCAAATCCGTTCTCAATATGTTTTGCTATACAGGTGGATTTTCGGTTTATGCTATGCGTGGTGGAGCTACCCAAGTGCATTCGGTGGATAGTTCTGCAAAAGCTATTGAGTTGACAAATAAAAATATAGAGCTCAATTTCCCTAACGACATTCGCCATGCTGCTTTTGCCGAAGATGCTTTTAAATACCTCAATGCCAATGAACAAAAATATGATATCATTGTACTAGACCCACCGGCTTTTGCCAAACATCGCGAAGCTGTGCGCAATGCACTCAAAGGTTATAAACGTTTGAATGCCAAAGGACTCGAAAAAATTAAACCGGGTGGAATTTTATTCACATTTTCATGCTCACAAGTAGTAACAAAAGAACAATTTAGGTTAGCGGTTTTCAGTGCAGCTGCCGAAACAGGACGAAACGTACGCATTTTGCACCAACTTTCTCAACCGGCCGACCATCCAATCAATATTTATCATCCCGAAGGAGAGTATTTAAAAGGATTGGTTTTGTGGGTCGAATAATGATAGAATTTGTTTTAACTGCCATCTGACATATCGGGTGGCAGTTTTTTATAATTTCAACATTTTAAATTTAACAATAGAAGCTACAAAAACAAACATAAGTTAATATAAAAATTAACATTGTTAATTTTCACCAAATATATCACAATTTCCTACCTGTAGGAATACTTTTTGAATAATTTAGCGTTGTAATGACAAAGGAGCAAAGTAAATTCTTAAAAAGTCTTTTTTGAGCTTTGTTCTTTAATCATTTATAAATTATCTAATAAACAAACACTATTATTCAAAATCTTATGCAAGTCTCTCAACGTACAAAAATGCTCGGTTTGTTTGCAGCCGTTGTGGCTGTAAGTGTAGCTACAAACCTTACTACCAATTTAATTTCGGGAAATGGCCGAAACACATCTCCATTTCAGGGCAATATAGATGTGCCTGCTACCTACGCAGCCATTTCGAAAGCGCCGCGTGCCATGGATACCGATTTCACTTTAGCTGCCGAATTGTCGGTGCATGCCGTTGTTCACGTAAAAACCAAAACACCCATGCAGATGCAACAAGGCTTTGGCGGTGGCGGTTTCAACGATCCATTTTTCGAGTATTTCTTTGGACCACAACAACGCCCACAACAAAAACAACAAGAAGCTCCCATGCAAGAAGGTTCGGGTTCGGGAGTCATTATTTCGAACGACGGCTACATTGTTACAAACAACCACGTAATCGACAAATCGAAAGAAATTGAAATTACCTTAAACGATAAACGTACATTTAAAGCAAAGCTTGTAGGCGCCGACCCTAACACCGATATAGCACTGCTAAAAATTGAAGCAGAAAAACTGCCTGTCATTCTTTTTGGAAATTCCGACTCGCTCAAAATTGGCGAATGGGTTTTGGCAGTGGGCAATCCGTTTAATTTGACTTCGACCGTAACAGCGGGTATCGTGAGTGCAAAGGCACGTAATATAAACATTATCAATTCGCAAATGAAAATTGAATCGTTCATACAAACAGATGCAGCTGTAAACCCGGGTAACAGCGGTGGTGCACTTGTAAACACGCGTGGCGAACTGATGGGTATTAATACAGCCATCGCTTCGCAAACAGGTTCTTACGCAGGTTATTCGTTTGCTGTACCAGTAAGCATTGTCAAAAAAGTGGTAACAGATATCAAACAGTTTGGTTTTGTGCAACGCGCTGTACTTGGTGTAAGTATGAAAGAAATTACGAGTGAACTTGCCAAAGAAAAGAATTTGAAAACAATGGAAGGCGCTTATGTTGATGAGGTTGTTGAAAATAGCGCAGCTGAAAATGCAGGTGTTAAAAAAGGCGATATTGTTATTTCGGTAAACGATGCACAAGTAAAAACCTCATCGCAATTGCAAGAACAAATTGGCCGATACAGCCCCGGCGATAAAGTTACACTAAAGGTATTGCGCGAAAATAAAGAACTGAAACTGACAGCCGAGCTCAAAAACCGACAAGGAACAACCAAAGTAACCAAATCGGAAGCAGATATAGATATGCTTGGAGCTGAATTTAAAGTGATAAGCGACAAGCTAAAAGATCAATTCCAGCTCGACTACGGCATGGAAGTGAAATCGGTAAGCAAAGGGAAATTCGAAACAGCTGGCATCAAAGAAGGTTTTGTGATTGTAAAAATCAACAATCAAGCTATTCGAAGCATCGACGATATAAAAGAAATACTTACAGAGGCTATCAATACAAACGACAAATTTAAAGTATTGAACATTGCAGGCGTATATCCAAATGGTAAAGTAGCCTACTATGCCGTAAATTTGGGCGAATAATTCAAAATCAATTTTCCAGAAAAAAAAAATCTATCCTTCGGTAGTCGAGGGATAGATTTTTCATTAAAGTGTCCACAAAAGGACTTTATTGTTAATTGTAATCGAATTTTATCAACAACGTAAAACAATTCTCATTTTTTGTTGTTTGAGTATAGGAAATTACCTTAAACAGGAAACTTAAAAATGGGATAAAACACCATTTTTTTTATCCAAATAAAAGTATTAATTTTGCACGCTAATTTTTTAAACCATAATGAGACAATTAAAAATTACAAAATCGATTACTAATCGAGAAAGTGCATCGCTTGACAAGTATCTACAAGAGATTGGTCGTGAGGATCTTATTACAGTTGAAGAGGAAGTCGAATTGGCGCAACGTATTCGCAACGGCGATCGTATTGCGCTTGAAAAACTGACTCGTGCCAACCTTCGTTTTGTTGTTTCGGTAGCAAAACAATACCAAAATCAAGGTTTAAGTTTGCCCGATTTAATAAATGAAGGTAACCTTGGACTTATCAAAGCCGCCGAAAAATTTGATGAAACTCGTGGGTTTAAATTTATTTCGTATGCCGTGTGGTGGATTCGTCAATCTATTTTGCAAGCTTTGGCTGAACAATCGCGTATTGTGCGTTTACCATTAAACCAGGTAGGTTCGTTGAACAAAATCAACAAAGCGTTTTCGAAGTTCGAACAAGAAAACGAACGTCGCCCCTCGCCCGAAGAGCTTGCAGAGCAATTGGATATTCCGGTGGATAAAATTGCCGATACTATGAAAGTATCGGGTCGCCACATTTCGGTAGATGCCCCATTTGTAGAAGGTGAAGACAACAGCTTGTTGGATGTAATGATCAATGACGACTCTCCGAATGCTGATAGAGTGTTGATTAATGAATCTCTTTCGAAAGAAATCGAACGCGTATTAGCAAATACGCTTTCGGACAGAGAAAAAGATATTGTAAAAAAATTCTTTGGAATTGGTGTTACCGAAATGACTTTGGAGGAAATTGGAGATGAATTTGGTTTAACGCGCGAACGTGTACGTCAGATTAAAGAAAAAGCCATTCGCAAATTGCGCCCCAATTCGAAAAGTAAATTACTTAAAGGTTTCTTAGGATAGGAATTTTAAAAGAAATTTCAATATAAAAAAAAGCGTTTTCAAAAAATTGATTTTGAAAACGCTTTTTTTGTATCCAAAATTTAGCTTAATTAAAAAAACGTTCAACTTTACGAATTGCCGACGATACGCAGAATACAATCACATGATCGTCGGGCTCTATCAACGAATTACCATTAACTATTGCTCCTTCGCCATTGCGAACATAACCACCAATATTAACATGTTCGGGCAAACGTAAATCCTTAATTTTTGATTTAGTAATTTTTGATCCTTTTTTAGCAACAAATTCAACCACTTCGGCATCAGCAGAGGTTAAAGTTCTGACATTGAGCACATCGGCATTTAGCGTCAATTGATAAATATAACTGGCAGCAATCATTTTTTTATTAATAACAGTGCCAATATCCATACTTTCGGCTAACGAAATGTAATCTATATTTTCAACTTCTGCAATTGTTTTGCGTACACCAAGCCTTTTGGCTGCCAAACATGCTAATATATTTGCTTCCGAATTATCGCTTACAGCCACAAAAGCATCCATCTCCTCTATTCCTTCCTCTTTGAGCGCATCAATATTTCGTCCATCGCAACAAATAACAAGTGAATCGCTGTATTTTTCGGCCAACGCCTGACTACGTTGTCGATTACTTTCGATTATCTTAGTTGTCATTGACGAAGGTATTGCTTGCAATGTTTTTTGGGCTATTTTGGTTCCACCAAGTATCATTACATTTTTAATGGTAAAGTCCTCTTTTCCAGCTTGCCGGCGCACGTAATCGAGGCGATTTGGCGTGGTCATAAAGTACACAATATCATTTTCGAGCAATAAATCAGTACCCATTGGTATAATGGTTTTATTGCCACGTTTGATAGCAACAACACGATAATCTTGATTATTAAAAAATCCGGAATTAAACTTTTCGTTTAATATTTGAGCACTTTTGCGCAATTTAATGCCCAACAAAATCAAAGCATCATCGCAAAAACTCAAATTCTGTCGTAACCAATTTGTACTTAGCGACTCTACAATTTCGGCAGCTGCCAGCACCTCCGGATAAATAAGGTGATTTACACCAAGACCTTCGAAAAATTGTTTGTTTTTAGGCAATAAATATTCGTAGTTGTTTATGCGTGCCAATGTTCGTTTTGCACCCAAATTTGTTGCCAACATACAAGCAGTCATATTTACACTTTCGAGCGGCGTAACAGCCACAAATAAATCGGTTTTATCAATACCAGCTTCTTGCAAGTCGGTAATAGATGTTGGCGAACCTACATTTGTTATTAAGTCGTAACTCGCCTCGAGGTCTTTCAACTTAGCCGGATCTTCGTCTAACAATAAAATATCAAAATTTTCTCTGGCAAGTAGTTTTGCTAAGTGAGTACCAACCTCACCAGCTCCCGCAATGATAATTTTCATGTTTTTTACACTAATTTTTACACTAACTTTTTATACTAATTTTCTTAATTCCAATGCAATACCTTCCATATCGAGCCCCAGTAGTTGATATAATTCTTCGGGCGTTCCATGTTCTACAAAAAAATCGTTTATACCTAACCGTTTTACTTTTGAACTGTAATTATTATCTGCAAAAAACTCCAATACGGCACTTCCAAAGCCACCATTAATAACACCATCTTCAATAGTTACAACCTGCTGAAAGTTTTTAGCCACTTCGTGAAGCAACTCATTATCAAGTGGTTTCAGAAAACGAATATCGTAAAGAGCAATTGTTTTATTTGTTTCATTTTCAATTTTTCGAATGGCATCAAGTGCATTATTTGCCATCGTACCAATTGTAAGCACGGCAATATCGCTACCACTTTTCAGTTTTTCGCCTTTCCCGATGGGCAATGCCTGCATTTCGTTTCTCCAGTCCACCATATAACCTTTTCCACGCGGATAACGTATAACAAATGGCCCTTTCATGAAATGTACAGCTGTGAACATTAAATTACGCATTTCGTGTTCGTTGCGAGGAGCTGCAATGGTCATATTCGGAATGCAACGCATATATGCTAAGTCGAATACACCATGATGGGTAGCTCCATCCGAACCAACCACCCCTGCCCTATCTAAGCAGAAAATGACAGGTAAATTTTGCAAAGCCACATCGTGAATAATATTATCATAAGCCCGTTGCATAAACGAAGAATAGACATTACAAAACGGAATCATGCCGTCTTTAACCAGCCCAGCCGAGAATGTAACTGCATGACCTTCGGCAATTCCCACATCAAAAACGCGGTCGGGCAATTCTTTTTGCATGATAGTCATGGAGCAGCCCGAAGGCATTGCAGGCGTAACGGCTAATATTTTTTCGTTTTGCTTCGCCAATTCCAATAAAGTTTCGCCAAAAACCTCCTGAAACAAAGGAGCCGAAGGAATGTCATTCACAGGTTTGTTGCGTTCGCCTGTTTCCACATTAAATTTTCCGGGAGCATGCCATTCGGTAGCCGAATTTTCGGCCGGTTCGTATCCTTTTCCTTTTGTGGTAATGCAATGCAGCACTTTAGGGCCTTTAAACTGTTTAATATCCGAAAGCACTTTCACTAAAGCGTTTACATCGTGTCCATCAACCGGGCCAAAATAGCGAATATTTAAGCCCTCAAAAATATTATTTTGCTTTGTTAAAGCTGCTTTTACAGTATTATTAAACGTAATAATTCTCTTTTTTCCCTCTTCGCTTATTAATCCAAATTTTTTAAGCGTTTTGTAAATTTTATATCTTACTCGATTGTAGGTTTGCGAGGTGGTTATATCAATCAGATATTGAGTAAAACCACCATGCACAGGATCGATAGCCATCTGATTATCGTTAAGAATAATCAGCATATCATTGTCCACCATTGAGGTATTGTTTAATCCCTCAAAAGCCAATCCGCCAGTCATAGCACCATCGCCCACCACAGCTACTACCTGACGGTTGTACTCGTTTTTTTGTTTTGCTGCAACCGCCATGCCCAATGCGGCCGATATAGCAGTAGATGCATGACCAACAGCAAAAGTGTCGAATTCACTTTCCTTTGGGTTTGGGAAACCACAAATTCCGTTTAACTGACGGTTTGTATGGAAGCGATCTCGTCGGCCTGTAAGTATTTTATGTCCGTATGCCTGATGCCCAACATCCCAAACAATGCGGTCGTAGGGAGTATTAAAAACATAATGCAGAGCTACAGTGAGCTCCACTACGCCTAAGTTTGAACCAAGATGTCCAGGATTTTTCGAAACTTCGTCGATAATAAAATTACGCAACTCGTTGCAAACGGTTTTTAATTCTTCTTTTGGAACGGCTTTTAAATCAACCGGAGAGTTTATATTCGGAAGGTATTTGTAGTTTTTTTCTGTTATCATTATTTACTAAAAAAAATTGCTTACAAAAGTAATAAATTATTGGTCTTAAATTTTAATTATAACAGATATTTTGCGAATATGTTGAAAAATGGCAGGCGATTTAGTATAAAAAAAAGCTGTCATTGTAAAATGACAGCTCTTAAAATTATTTTAGTTGATAAAAAATCAAACTATTAAGCGTTTTTTGCTTTCAAAACAATAGCTTTGAATGCTTCGGGATGATTCATAGCTAAATCGGCTAATACTTTGCGGTTCATTTCGATACCAGCTTTGTGTAAAGCACCCATTAATTTTGAATACGATAAACCTTCGAGACGAGCTGCAGCATTGATACGCTGAATCCACAAAGCGCGGAAGTTACGTTTTTTGGTTTTACGGTCGCGGAAAGCATATTGCAACCCTTTTTCCCATGTGTTTTTGGCTACGGTCCATACATTACGACGACCACCATAATAACCTCTAGTGAGGCTTAAAATTCTTTTTCTTCTTTTACGTGAAGCAACGTGATTTACTGATCTTGGCATAATTAAAAATGATTTGTGAATGTTAGCGTCGTATTTTTAATTACGAACTTTTGAGCTAAAAGCATTCTGTTTTTACTAAGAAAAATGTTTTTAAAGTATTGATTTCCTGACCTATTTCAAGCAAAGCATTTCTTTAACGTTCGTCAAGTCGGTCTTGCAAACAAGAGCTCCATGAGTTAAGTTACGTTTTTGTTTTGTTGTTTTTTTAGTCAAAATGTGACGTTTAAAAGCATGTTTTCTTTTAATTTTTCCTGTTCCGGTAAGGGTAAACCTTTTTTTGGCACCGGAGTTAGTTTTCATTTTTGGCATTGTTTATATATT
>CAMDNO010000066.1 GCA_945902955.1 Porphyromonas cangingivalis | reverse complement strand
TCTGATAGCTGAGGATCAATATCTGCTTTGGTGCTGCTCATTCAGAAATGCTACACAGCTTATATAATTCTACTTTTAGTTTCCATGTAAAAACGTTTTAAAATCAGAAATAAATTCTTATCAGACAAATGCTCTTTGTCAGTAGTAACAAATGCTCTTTGTCAGTGGTAGCAAAAGCTCTTTGTCAGTAGTAACAAAAGCTCTTTGTCTGTGATAACAGAAGCTCTTCAAATCAACACATTTACATATTGAAACATAAATTATCTTTATAATTGCTTTTGAGTCAGCCACATTAATATGCTCACTGATAGCAATATTCGATTAATTTGAGAGCTTAAATAAATCGTTTTTTATTTAACATCATTTGCAAACTCAATTTACCGAAAATCGCAAACTTTGTTATAAAAATAGCTCTTCTGGTTGAAATTTTACAATAAAATGCTAATTTTGCAGCCAATTTTAAAAAATGCATGAAAGATGAGTGTTGTAGAGAGCATTAAGAATATGGGTAAAACTGCTTTTTCGTTCGAATTGCTGCCACCGCTGAAAGGCAATGGTATGGATGGTGTAAACCGCACCATTGAGACTTTACTCGAATTTGACCCCAAATACATAAACATAACCACACATCGTAGCGAGCTGGTTTTCAAGGAGAAGGCTGATGGATTGTTCGAACGTGTTTCGGAGCGTCATCGCCCTGGAACGGTAGCTATTGCTGCCGCTATTCAGCATAAATACAAAATTCCGGTGGTTCCACACATTATTTGTAGTGGATTTACGCGCGAAGAAACGGAATATGCCTTGATTGATTTGCAATACCTTGGCATAACCGATTTACTCTTGTTGCGCGGCGATAAAGCCAAACACGAAAAAGGTTTTGTGGCAACCGGAAATGCTTTTGCCACCGAATTGCAAGCGCAAGTAAATAGTTTCAATGAAGGGTTTTTTCTGGATGGATCTCAAATGAAAACGAGTATGCAACCGTTTTCGTATGGCATGGCGTGCTATCCCGAAAAGCATGAAGAGTCGCCCAATATAGCCACAGATTTATTTTACGCTAAACAAAAAGTGGATGCAGGAGCGGAGTATTTGGTAACGCAAATGTTTTTTGATAATCAAAAATATTACGATTTTGTTGAAAAATGCCGTCAGGCGGGTATCAATGTGCCCATTATTCCGGGACTGAAGCCACTCACTTTTTTGAATCAAATGACCGTTTTACCAAAAATTTTTAAAACGGATTTTCCGGAAGAGTTTGTGGTTGAGCTGCGCAAATGCAAAACCGATGCCGAAGCCAACGAAGTAGGAGTGGATTGGTGCACGTTGCAAGCTAAAGACTTGATTAAAAATAATATACCAAGTATTCATTTTTATAGTTTGATGGCAACGCAAAGTGTGAAACGAGTAGCACAGGAAGTGTTTTAAAGTTTATAAGGTTCATAAAGTTTATAAGTATGGGAATTATATTTTCATTGTTTTTTGTTTTACTATTTATAGTATTGTTTATAGTGCTTGTGGTTTTGGGTTTTATTCGTTCCATTTTTGGTTTTGGTCGCCGAAAAAATAATCCACAAACAGAAGCGCCTCGTCAGTCGCCTTTTGAGCAAAAGCAAAGAGCAAAAGTTTTTGATAAAAACGAAGGCGAGTATGCCGATTTTGAAGAGATAAAATGACTTGAAATTGCAATTTTATACATTTTTAGCATGAAATTTCGCCTTTTTGATACTTATCACTGAACAAAACACCTACATTTGTTTTTGTAATATAATTGTAACCGACTTATTTGTTCGGTTATTTTTTTTTAAACAAAAAGTAGTACTAATATGACAACAAAATTATTTTTGCTAATGACAGCAATGACACTCAGCGGATTCGCACAGGCTGCAAATCCACTTTTAGAAAAGTACAACACGCCGTACGAAACCATTCCGTTCGACAAAATTAAAAACGAACACTACTTACCTGCTTTGGAGGTAGCTATGAAAGAGCATAACAAAGAAATTGATGCTATTGTAAATAACACAAAACCAGCTACTTTTCAAAATACGGTGGTTGCACTCGAAAAAAGTGGTGCTTTACTAACGAAAGTAACAACGCCATTTTTTAACCTGCTTGGTGCCGAAACCAACGACGAAATGCAGGCTATAGCTCAAAAAGTATCTCCTATGCTTTCGGAACACGGAAATGCAATAACGCTCAACGAAAAGCTTTTTGCTCGCGTTAATGCCGTTTACGAAGCCAAAGACAATCTCAAGCTTACGGCTGAACAACAAATGTTGCTTCAAAAATCGTACGACCGTTTTGCTGAAAATGGAGCTAATCTTTCGGACAAGGACAAAGAAACTTACAAACAATTGTCGAAAGACTTGAGCATGTTGACTTTGAATTTTGGCCAAAATGGATTGAAAGAAACAAACAAATGGAGCTTATTGATTACCGACAAAAGCCTGCTTGCCGGTTTGCCACAGGATGTGCTTGATATGTTGGCTATTAATGCTAAAAAAGCGGGTAAAGAAGGTTGGATGCTCGACCTCAAAGCCACTACTTACGGTCCGGTAATGAAATATGCCGATAACCGCGACCTGCGTCGTGAATTGTATATGGCTTACAGTACGCGCAATATGTTGGGAGGCGAATATGATAATGTGGAAAATGTTCGCAAAATTGCTAATTTACGTTTGGAAATGGCTAAACTGCTGGGACACAAATCGTATGCCGACTATAGTTTGGTGCATCGCATGGCCGAAAACAAAAACAATGTGTATGATTTGCTAAATAAACTATTGGATGCTTATAAGCCAACTGCCGAAAAAGAGTATGCCGATTTGCAGGATTTTGCCAACAAAAAAGGAGCTTATTTCAAAGTGCAATCGTGGGATTGGGCGTATTATTCGGAAAAACTGAAAGCTGAAAAATTCGACTTGAATGACGAAATGCTAAAACCTTATTTTGAACTCGAAAGTGTAAAAAAAGGTGTATTTGGTTTAGCAACAAAACTTTACGGAATTAAATTTGTAAAAAACACCACTATTCCGGTTTATCATGCTGAGGTGGATGCTTATGATGTAGTTGATGAAAAAGGGAAATTTGTAGCGGTGCTTTATACCGATTTTCACCCCCGCGATGGAAAACGTTCGGGAGCTTGGATGAGCGAATTTAAAGGGCAATTTATGGAAGGTAAAAAAGATAGCCGTCCGCACATTACCATTGTAATGAATTTTACACGCCCAACCGAAACCAAACCGGCATTGCTTACTTTCGACGAAGTAACAACATTTTTGCACGAATTTGGTCATGCACTACACGGTATGTTGACCAAATGTACTTACGAATCGCTTTCGGGTACAAGTGTTTACCGCGATTTTGTGGAACTTCCATCGCAAATAATGGAAAACTGGGGCCCTGAAAAAGCTTTCTTAGATGGTTTTGCCAAACATTACCAAACAGGGGAAAAAATTCCTGCTGAATTAATTCAAAAAATTAAAGATGCAGAAAACTTTAACATTGCGAACTTCTGTCTTCGTCAGTTGAGTTTTGGCTATTTGGATATGGCATGGCACTCGCTCGAAATGCCTTACAAGGGCGACGTGATAAAATTGGAAAAAGAAGCCATGACGAAGACTCAGATTTTGCCTGTGATTAACGAAGTTAGCATGAGTCCAACTTTCAATCATATTTTCTCAGGAGGTTATGCTGCAGGTTATTACAGTTACAAATGGGCTGAGGTATTAGATGCAGATGCTTATTCGGTATTTGTAAAAAATGGGATTTTCGACAAAAAAACAGCTGCATCATTTCGCACCAATATCCTTGAAAATGGTGGAACTGAACATCCAATGGTACTTTACAAACGCTTCCGAGGACAAGAGCCAACTATAGATGCGTTGTTGACAAGGAATGGAATAAAGAAATGATAAGGTCGTTTCTCGAAAGATAATTTTTATTTTATATAACTAAAAAAGGTGCATCGATTACCAAAATTCGATGCACCTTTTTTATCTTGTGCTATAATTTAGAAAATTCTTAATTCTTAATTAATCTTCTCTAACGCCATTTTTATTCTGTCGATTGTTTCTTTTTTTCCAATCACATCTATAATGTCGAAAATGTGTGGCCCTTTTGGTTCTCCTACTAACGCTAAGCGGAAGGCATTCATTATTCCACCTAAATTATATTCATTAGCAGCAATCCATTCTTTAATAACTACTTCGGTATTTTCGGGACTAAAATCTTCTATCGTTTCCAGTAGCTTGCAAAGTTCAATCATTTGTGCTGGCGTTTCGGCTTTCCATCGTTTCTGAACTGTTTTTTGGTCATAAGTGGTTGGAGCCTCGAAAAAGAAGGTTGCTTGCGCCCACAATTCGTTTACAAAATTAGCACGTTCGCGTACTAAGGCTACAATTTTTTGTACTTTTTCCGAATCTTCGATAATGCCTTTTTCGATTAAAATTTGTTGAAACAAATCGGCAATTTCTTCAATTGGCTTAGCTTGTAGGTATTTATGATTGAACCATTTGCCTTTTTCGTAGTCGAATTTTGCACCACTTTTACTGACACGGTCGAGCGAAAATTCGTCGATTAATTCTTGCATAGTAAAAAACTCTTGTTCGGTGCCCGAATTCCAACCCAGCAGGGATAAAAAATTGACTACCGCTTCGGGAAAATATCCTGCTTCGCGGTATCCAGATGCTATTTCGCCAACTGCTGGTTTCCATTCCAACGGAAAAACAGGAAAACCAAGTCGGTCGCCATCGCGTTTGCTCAGCTTGCCATTTCCATCGGGTTTGAGCAATAAAGGCAGATGGGCAAATTGAGGCATTTGTTCGGTCCAGCCTAAATAGCGATATAGTAAAACGTGCAAGGGAGCAGAAGGCAGCCATTCTTCACCCCTGATTACGTGCGAAATTTCCATTAGATAATCGTCCACCACGTTTGCCAAATGATAAGTCGGTAATCCGTCTGACGATTTGAAAAGCACTTTGTCGTCGATAACGGATGAGTTGATTATTACTTCGCCACGAATTAAATCCTGCACTTTTACGTCTTCATTCGGTTCAATTTTAATTCGAACTACATATTGTTCGCCTTTTTCAATGCGCGCCGTAACTTCTTCGGCACTCAAAGTAAGCGAATTGCTCATTACATCGCGCGTTTTGGCATCGTACTGAAAGTTAGGTATTTCGGCACGTTTTGCGTCGAGTTCGGCTGGTGTGTCAAATGCAATGTAAGCCAGACCGGCACCAAGTAGCTGATCGACATATTGACGGTAAATGGCTTTGCGCTCGCTTTGGCGATAGGGTGCATGTTTACCCTCTGATTTGGCTCCAATACCTTCGTCAATTTCAATTCCAAGCCAACTAAAAGCCTCTACAATATAAGCTTCGGCGCCCGGCACAAAACGCGTCGAATCGGTGTCTTCGATACGAAGTAGCATATCGCCACCGTTTTTGCGGGCGAATAAATAATTGTACAAAGCTGTACGAACGCCGCCAATATGTAGCGGTCCTGTGGGACTTGGTGCAAAACGCACCCGAACTTTTTTATTCATTATTTTCAATTATCAATTAATTATCAATTATCAACTTCAAAATAGCTCCAAAACTTGTTTAAAAAGACCTAACCACACAATATATCGAACGAATTTACCCATAAACATTGAAATGGCAACTACCCACCACCTGCATCGGAAGTAGCCCGAAGCAACTGCTATAATATCACCTACACCAGGCAGGAAGGAGAAAAATGCAAACCAATCGCCATACTTGTTCAATTTAGCCATAAACTTGTCCAAGCTTTCTTTTTTTACCCGTAAGTATTTTTCTATCCATTCTAATTTCCCCAAATGTCCTAAATAATAGCAGGACATTCCGCCCAGCCAATTGCCCGCCGTAGCTACCCACACGCAAGTCCAATCGTCGAAGCCGGCTGCTATAAGAGCCGAAAAAACCACTTCGGAGCTAAACGGCACTACCGTTGCAGCCAAAAACGAAGCTATAAATAAGCCCAGATAACCCAATTCTATCCAATCTGTCATTTGGGAAGAAATATTAGGTTTGAAACTACAAAAATAATATTTACCAAAATAAAAACAACGAATATATAGCTAAAGAAATTTGATTTTCGCAATGTGAGTGGATGCGCTAATAAGATAGCAAGTCCAGCGCCCATAAAAGGCATAAATACATAAAACTGCCGAACAAAAATCATAGAATATATAAATGAAAGAATTAAAAATAATGAATTAAAATGAATTAACCCACGAGTTTGCATCGAATCTTGATTGAGATTCGACGATAAACCTACAAAGCCAATAATTGATAAAATAAAAAGAATAGCCATGTATATCAGCTCGTTAAGATGACGACCAAGCACTGGTACACCAAATTCGAATGAATCGCCAATGGTATGTATCCATTCTAAATCGGGTTGGTAATAAAACTTAACGGCTACAAATAATACCCAAGGGGTAAGCATACCCAATATTGAAGCCAACAAATTGCGAAACGAAAGGCTATAAAAAAGGATAAGTCCAATCCAAATAAGTGGAATGTAGAGCACTAATGGTTCAATAAATATACTGGCTGTGGCAATAAGAAGGCTACTTAAAAATGATTGTTCCGACGCATTTCGGTTGCGATAAACATCGAAAATTGCAAAAAATGCCAGCAAAATAAACGTAAGTGCCAAATGCGAAATAACAATAATATGCGTATCGTGCCAAGAGGCTATTAACAAAACAAAAAACAAAACTGGTAGAAAACTTCGGGTACGAATTATTGTATATTTATTGTTTAATTGCCCGATAATAAAAGCATTGAGAGCTGTTGTTAACAAGCTTATTATATTGGAAAGTAGTAAGTTCGCAGCAAAAAAAGCCTGTAAATCTGCTAATTCAGATTGGTCTTGAAGTTCTACCCGAATAGTATTTTGGATAAATAAATCGGAAAACCATACCACTACCACCGAAAGCATAAGCATAATTGCCATGGGGATGGAGGGTACAATATAGTTTCGGAGTTCTATTTTTACGTTCTGCATTCTTCTATCTTTTAACTACTATCTTCTATATTCTATATTTAAATTCCGATACAAATCGAAAAATTAATAATTTCCGTCTTTTGACCCTTGTCTTTTGTCTTTTGACGTCTGACCTTTGACTTTAGTCCTTTGTCTTTTTATTTGAATACAAAAGTACATAAATAGCAACAAACCATCAACTATTGCTTTGTAAAAGTTCGTCAATGTGCTTTTTTCGATAAAAAATAGCTAATTTTGTGGCCAAACAAAAAAAATCGAACACAATGATTTTGAACTACATTTGGATTGGGTTTATTCTAATATCCTTTTTGATTGCCTGTGGGCAATTTTTTATAAGTGGAAATACCCAAATTTTTACAGATATTATTCAATCGGCTTTTGGCTCGGCAAAAAATGGTTTCGAAATTTCGCTTGGACTTACGGGCGTTTTGTCGCTCTGGTTGGGGATAATGAAGATAGGAGAGAAGGGGGGCGTAATAGCTATTTTTTCGAGAATTGTGGCTCCATTTTTTACAAAAATCTTACCCGATATTCCGAAAGATCATCCTGCGCTGGGAAGTATTTTTATGAATGTATCGGCAAATATGCTTGGCTTAGATAATGCTGCAACGCCTATGGGACTCAAAGCCATGAAGGAATTGCAGGAAATAAATCCCGACAAAGAAAGGGCTTCGAACCCGATGATTATGTTTTTGGTGCTCAATACGGCCGGACTTTGCCTTATCCCCATTAGCATTATGGTTTATAGGGCTCAATTGGGCGCTGTAAATCCTGCAGATGTGTTTCTACCCATCGTAATTGCTACTTTTATTGCAGCGGTTACCGGATTGATAACTGTAGCTATCTATCAGAAAATCAATTTGTTTCAGCGTACAATTATGGGCACGCTTTTGGGATTGGGTACTTTTATTGCGGGCTTAATTTATGTATTAAGTCAGCTTGATAAAGAGCAAATAGCTCAATATTCTTCGTTTGCAGCTAACTTCTTGTTATTGAGTATTATTGTGTCGTTTGTAACGATGGCACTTTTCAAAAAAGTAAATGTGTACGACACCTTTATCGAAGGAGCAAAAGAGGGTTTTCAGGTGGCAATTGGCATTATTCCGTATCTTATTGCTATTTTAGTGGCTATTGGTATGTTTCGCGCTTCGGGCGCTATGACCTTGCTCACCGATGGTATTTCGTACGCCATTGCACTCACCGGGCTAAATACTGATTTTGTGGAGGCGCTTCCTACGGCATTTATGAAACCACTCAGCGGTAGTGGTGCACGTGGTATGATGGTAGATGCCATGACTTTACACGGAGCCGATTCGTTTGTTGGTCGCCTTTCTTGTATTATTCAGGGTTCTACCGATACTACTTTTTATATATTAGCTGTTTATTTTGGTTCTGTTAATATCAAAAATACACGTTATGCCTTAGCGGCGGGATTAATAGCTGATTTTGTGGGCATTACAGCTGCAATATTGTTGGGGTATTTGTTTTTTCATTAATACAATCAAAACACATGATTCAATTTATAACAGAACAAGTGTCAATGCCTGCAATTGAAAAATCGAAGGTTAAGACTTGGATAAAGGCTGTGGCTCAATCTTTTGGTCGAAAAACGGGCGATATATCCTACGTTTTTTGTACCGACCAACGCATTCTTGAGGTAAACAACGCTTACTTGCAACACGATTATTATACCGACATTATTACCTTCGATTATTCCACCGAAACCACCATTTCGGGTGATATTTTTATTAGTCTCGATACCGTAAAGTCGAACTCTGAAGCTTTTAAAACCGACTACCGCGAGGAGCTACACCGGATATTGATTCACGGTATTTTGCACCTTTGTGGAAACGATGATAAAACTCCAGAGTTGCGCTTATTGATGACTGAGAAAGAAAATGCTGCGCTTCGGCTTATTGAATTGTAAACTTGCCGCTGCTTACTTCGCCATTCGAATGGATAGCTTTGTAAACATAAACGCCTGTCATTAAGTCGTTTTGAATCTCGCTCATTTTTTCTTTTCCATAATTTGTATTTAAAATTTCGATACCATTCATATTATAAATATGTAGCACGCCATCTTTGTCTGTCAGATTATTTAATACAATTTTTTGTTTGTTTACAACTATGTAAAATTGCGTCAGCTTATCTTTCAAATCTGTTGTGATACCTGCCGAAGTCAGAATTTTGAATCGTTCTACCGAAGACGTATTTGTCATTTCGAAAGCATACTCAGTACCGCTTTGGCTAATGTCTATCATGGCATTGGTATACATATCTAACAAATATAAATTATTATATTTCGACATCATGTTTTCGGAGGTAAATCTTAATTTGTAAAACGTATCTGTTTTTCCGGCACGAGCCGAAATGACCGTTTCATTAATGTCGGGGACCACATCAATTTGATATGTAGAACTACCTTCAACAGCTTGAATGCGTGCTGTGCCAGCATCACCAGCCATCTTAGGACCATCCCAACCATTATCATATCCACGTGTAGTACCTTCTACACTAAATAACCACATGACATCTTGGTCGGCCGAAGCACCAATTAAGTTTATGCGCATACTTGAAAGACTTTCTTGTTTTGCACGTTGTGTCGAAAAATTCTTTTGTTTAACAGCATTATAATTCACTGTTATCGAACCTTCGAGCGTACCTGAAGTGCGAACCATAAAAGCTTGCATGCTTGGTATTTGTCGTGGCAAGGCTAAAGTTCCAGCTGTATTTTTAGGCACAGCTACATATAAGCCAGGCGTGTATGCCAAACTATCGGCACTCGGCGAAGCTTTATATTGGCTCCAACTGGCAAAAGTACCTGTATTGTAAATATAAACTATCTCTTGCGTATTAGCTCCAAACTGAATTTGCTTAATGTCAATAGCGGCCGTATACGGATTTCCAATTAGGTGTTGTCCTGGGTAATCGGCTCCAGCCGTGTAAGTAAGCGCTTTTTGAATAGATTGGTTGTAGAGCGTTCCAGGAAATTCGTACTTTTTTGCTGTGGGTTGCACAATTTCGTATCCTTCGAGTGCTTCCATAATATCAGCATTTTGTAATTGAATCCAACGTTTTGTAAGTTCATAACCTGCTCCTTTTCCAGCTTGATTATAACGTCGTACATACGCACCATAGAAAGTCGGTAACACATCCAAACTTTGAACCGGAATGCCCATAAATTGCCATTTATATTGGTAGTTTGTTGGTTGAGTTTTGTCCCAACTTGCCTTGCTATACATTTCCACTTTGGCTTGAATGGCATTCGTTTCGGCATTGTTAAATATCAATGTGCCCGAAGGTTGTCCCACTTCGCTTTTAATGATAATGCCTTCTATGCCAGCATTATTTAATACTGTATTGGCATTTACCGAGCGCCCTGTGCCAATTTCGAGTTTCGAACCGCTTTTTATTTCGAGTGTGCCGTTTGCTACTACATTGGCATTGGCAGCCATAACTACGCCTTTGGGGTTATCAACAATTACATCGTTGTATGTGCCTGCAAATAATGTTTGAGCAGCTACTGCACTATTAAAACGAATTGTACCTGAGTTGCCATAATGTGCCGAAACGGGAAGCGGTTGAGCGGAAGTGTTTTGAGTCTCAATTAATCCAACATTCTCAACTATGGTACCCACGGCTATTGTTAATGTACCCACTCCCATCGATATAGTACCTGCATTGGTAATATTGCCGCTTACATCGAATGTGTATGCACCATTAACTGTAACCGAAGCTCCATTTTCGATAATTATTGAATGTACATAACCTGTACCAGTTGAGCTAATTACCGGCTGATAGGTAGGTGCAGCCGGTATTAATACATTGTCGGTAGTTGTAGGCACACCACCGCACCAGTTTGTAGCTATTTGCCAATCGCGTTTTGATGCGTCAGTATCGCCCGAGCCGCCTACCCAGGTAATATATGGATTTACGGAAACAGTGGCGCTACCTAGGGTAAAGTTTGAATTGCGTGTGCATGTTGCAGCATCTGTTACCGATACTAATGTATAGGTTTTGCTGGCAGTATGCGTTCCAACTGAAAAATGTGTTCCTGATGTTACACCGGATTGCGTGTGATTAGTTCCATCGTTGTAAACTACTGTAAATGGTCCAGTTCCGGCAGTTGCCGTCCATGTTAAAAATCCTTCTTCGCCTTTACAAATTGAGTTTGCACTTAACGAACCTTGTGGTTGCGGATTTACAGTTAGTATTGCTAAACCATTCGAGGTTGAACTTCCTCCACAATCGATTCGTGTTACAACTGCACGATAGGCATAGCCATTCATGCTGAAAGGAGGATTGGTGATTGTTAATGTTGAAGTTGAAGTTGTGGCAGTGGAATATACGCCTCCATTGCTTACTGTTGTCCAGCCACTTCCGGTGTTTACTTCCCATGCGTAGGTGTAAGTCCCGGCTTCGGGAGTAACTGTAAATTCGGCAGTACCATTAAGTTCGCAAGTGGCATCGGCTACGGGCTGTATAGTAATGGTTGGGGGTAAGCATTCAGAACCAAGCGTAAAATCGCCAAAAGTACTAACTGCATCAGCGGTGGTATAATTAGGAGTTATAGCGGTAAGCTTTGTTAATTCCGTTGGCGCTGTACCATCACCTTTCAGAATTACCGCAGTGCCTGCAGGTGTAAAGCCTGTTCCATCTATCTGAATGGTATAGTTTTCTGCTCCCGAAGGTTGCGAAATTGTCCAAAAGCGATCGGCAAAAGCAGTGATGTTTGCAGGCGAAACTCCGGTAATCGTTGTTTCAAACTGTTCGCTTTGAATAATTGTACTAGCTGTTCCACCTGTTGTGCGTGTAATGTTTAATGGGCGATAATTTCCACCACTACCAATAGGAAAAGTTTTGAGACTTCTGCACAATACTTACGTGCCAATTTACCATTTACATATTTTGTAGTGCTTTCACCCGTTGTACTTGCATCGCAACCCAAAGTAAGCGCATTACTACCTGATGTTGTTAACAAGCCTGATGTGAATGTAAGCACACCATCTACTGTTTGGTTTTTTGACAAAGTCAGTCCATTGGCATTATTTAACGTTACATTATTGAGTGCCGAAGATGATGAGCCGCTAAGGGATTGGGCAGATGAGCCATTAAATACAATTGTGTTGGAAGTGGCTGTAAATGTTGAGCTTAAATCCATGTCTCCGGAGACATTTATAGAAGCGGCAGGTAGCGTTTTTGTCCCAGCTCCAGATAGTTCCAAATGATAATAATCAGCATCAACTACATCTTGTGCCAATGATCCATTGTAACCAAATGTTGTAGGACCGTTGAAGTCAGTATTTAGTATGCCTGAATTGGTAAAAGTCCCCGAAACATTGATTTCGGAGCCCGAAACCATATTTAAGGTTTTGGATGAAGCAATGGTAAGATTATAAAAATCGGTTGACCCTGTGATAGCTGCATTAGCACCTGTAAAATTCACTGTGCTTGTTCCGGGTACGAATGTGCCCTGATTGCTCCACGAAGCAGTTCCGTTGTTTGCTGCTAAATCGCCATTAATATATAATACGCTACTTGTACCTGCTGTTAGACTTGCACCTGCATTGATTGTGATTGATTTAACTTCTTTTGTTTCACTATCATCAATTATTGGGCTTCTTCCATTTGAAGGTAGTATTATCAATAAATTACTGGTAGTTGTCGGCAGCCCTCCTGTCCAATTCGAAGGTTCATCCCAGTTTGTGTTAATTGCTCCTATCCACATATTTTCAGCTGCAAGTTGCTTGCCCGATAGCATCCATATTTTTTGTTTGCCTGCATTTTCGGGATGAGCAGGGTCAAAAGATTGTTCGCCTGAATATTCTTCCCAAGCTAAATAGCCAATAGCATGCCCCGAAAGTGTTAGCCAGTTGTTGGTTAAATCGTGATCTGTTTTGCCGTGTTCGTGTGGTGATACGCCATTGTAAGTTACGTGGTGGTCCCAATAAACCAAGCGATTCTCTGTTATTGTATCTAGTTCTGAATCAAGATAGTGTAACTTTAAGTTGAATTTGGTATTTACTCCACCACCTGTTTTTACAATTTGATAATAGCGCTTTACGGTGTTGTTTTTAACCGAATGCCGAACACCAATGCGTGAAATAAAGGTAATTTGCGAAGGCATACTATCTTGTACATTATTAAAAAATTCCAACGTGTTCAGTGCATTACCAAAACTAAGGGGTGTTTCTTTTGTAATTGTTGTGCGAATTACTCTACCTGTTACATCTCCAACACCTGTAGTGGTTGCATTTGCTCCCATGTACAAATTGTAGCATGATGAAAGTGAATCTGTTGAGTATACGGGACTCATATCCAATGCTCCTAATGTTGCAGATGCATTAACCGATGCTAAATTTAAAATATTATTGACAGTAATGTTTTTTCCTGCTCTTACTCCTCCACCTGTATAAGTATTATTTATAGTCAAATTATAAAACGTGCTTGCTGAGCTTCCTCCTAATGTTTGAGCTGCTGTAGTGCCATTGAAAACCACTGTACCGCTATTATTGGTAAATGTACCATTGTTTGTCCAGTTGCCAGTTAAATTCATAGTGGCGGCTGAAGCTGTCAGTGTTTTTTCTGAATTGATAGTAAGGTTGTTAAAAGTAGTGGTTGATGCACCTGAAATGGTAGATGTGCCATTAAAAATAACGGTACTACTGTTGGCAGTAAACGTACCATTGTTTATCAAATTTCCATGAACTGTTAAAGTGTTTGTGCCACTAATTGTTACGGTTGCCCCATTGTTAATTGTCAACGAATTGCAAAGTGCATCAGCAGCGCCAATAAAAGGTTGATTAGGAACACCTGCTGGAATAACGACATTTGTTCCTGAAGTAGGAATTTCGGTACACCAATTTTGGGCATCATTCCAATCATCAGTAATTCCTAGCCATTGTCCAATTGCATTTACAGTAACTGTTTTCGATACACAAGCTGTAGTATTACAAGTTCCTTCGGCACGTGCGTAATAAGTTGTTGTAACGGTTGGTGTAATCGTAAGTGAGTCTTTTCCACTATTTAATCCTGTTGAAATTTCATTTGTTCCACAAGCGCCTGAATACCATTTCCAAGTTGCGCCGGTACCCAAAGTGCCGCCTTTAATTATCAGTTCAATTTCAGTATTCGGACAAACTATACTCACGCCCGATATCGAATCGGCTGCAGTTGATATTGTTCCATTTGAAATTACCACAAAATCGTCCGAATTGGCGGTACAACCATTAAAAGTGGCAGCCAGATTATAAGTTCCTGTTGGTAATGCACTTATGTTCTTGGTTGATGCACTAAAACTACCTGTCGATTTTGTCCAACTGTAAGTAAATAAATCGGTCCAAGTAGATACCGTAGTTCCATTAAATGTTCCGTTTGTTCCACTTGGTGTTTTGGCTAAGGAAGTTCCTTCACTGTCGTAAAAATTATATCCTGCAATTAAATTTGTTTCGCCCGTAACGTATTCATGAGGGGTAGAAGCCAATGCAGCAATTTGGGTATTTGTCAATGCAGTGTTCCAAAAACCAGCTTTCAATACTTGTCCAGTATGATAGTTTGGAGTTACAGCATCCCACACATAACCACCAATCATTGTATTATCGGTCGAGAAACCATATTTATTTGTAGGCAAAGCGGCATGTGCTTGAGAAGCAACTAATTCACCATCAACATATATTTTCATGTTTGTGCCATCACCCGTGCCAGCTATATGATGCCATAAACCATCGGTTGGGAAAGCAGCTGGGGAATATACATTTGTATATAAACCCTCCGACCATAATTCTATAGTTCCGCTGGAAGTAAATCCAATTTCGACGGCATTGTTTTGTCCAAAAAGACTATTCCGATTATAGGTAGAACATTTCACCCAACCTTCGAGCGTGAAAGCGTCTAAATTATTTAATAATGGAGTGCCCAAATTAATATATTGCGACTTGGTATAGTCGAAATTTACGGCAACAGGGATATTATTTGGATTTACTGCACCATCGCTCGACGAAGGGCAGGTGGTTTTTGTAATATTGGCCGTAGGTGCAACGGGAGCTTTAATCAAAAATGGTTTTTTGCTTTCGAGCACCGTTGGCCCTGTGGTTACATGTATAAATCCGGGAGTAGCTGTTGCCGGTAAAGTGGCTGTAATTTGAGTTGAAGATACATAAGTAGTGCTGGCTGCCGTTCCATTAAAATCGACAACCGAGCCGCTGGTAAAACCTTCACCGTTAATGGTTACAACTTGGGAGCTGCCTTTGCAAGCCGAAATGGGCGTGAAGCTACTCACAACGGCTACTTTAAAAGCTGCCACTGCGCCCGACCAATACGATTTTGTGCTTACAGTACCTCCTGTAGATGCTGTACCTGTTGCGTTAACAGTTTTCTCAAGGACAAATATTTTGGCATTATTTGTTACTGTAGTATTGGTTGAAGCAGCCGATGTTACAGATGTAAATGTGTTCGTAGTATTAGAAATTGAATATCTGCTACTTTTTAAACCAATTCCCCCAATCCATAAACCATCTGAAGATGTTGTGGCTGCTGTAGTGCCTGTAGAAGCTGCAGTAATATTTGTATTAGTGTTAAAACTGCTGGCAAATTTATCCAATGGTGCACCATAAGCCAATCCGCTGTATTCCATTACTACGGCAGCCGAAAGTGCTGATAATTGGGTAATTGTAATTGTTTTTATCGCACTCGATAGTGCTGTGGTGTACCAGATTTCGGTAGTGGTACCATTTGTTCCCAATGATGCAGTGGCTTTTGCCCAAGTTGCACCATCTTGAGTGATGCTCGATATGCTATTTGCCGTAGTACTTCGAGTAGAAATAACTGCTATTAATGTATTACCGCTTACGGGAGTTGAAGCTAATGTTACCGTAAAGGTTGTATTAGCTGTGGTTCCGGTACTTCCTGTGGCAGTTTGAACGCGGGTTTGTGCTGTAATATTACTCGAAAGTAGCATCAAACTAATTATTATAAATCCAAGCTTTTTCATAAAATGTACTTTTAATGTGTGGTTCCGATAGCTGATTTTATCGAAACAAATGTAGCGCATTTATGGCTTGAATATTTCCTACTTTAGTTGTAATACAGACTACTACAAGGGATTATTTTTATTAAAAATAGCATTTGTTTTTTTCTTAATTTTAAATTCAAATAGCTGTTTACACAGTCTTAAAATTGGGGACTGAAATTTATTTCAATTTTGCTAAATCAATTTTCAGAGGTATTGTAATACTTACTATTACGCTAAATTTGTAGTAATTACAATATGTGTTTTGCAAAATCTTAAAATGAAGGCTCTAAAAGTTATGGATTTAACTTTATATAACTATTTTAGCGCGTATTATTAACTTTAAAACACATTGTAAATCGTTGTTTTAGAACAAAATAATCCCGAACATTGCTATTCGGGATTATTTTTAATACTAAATATTTCTTATTTACACATGCGTTACAAACAGCATGGTACTCGATTGCATCACCATTTTGTATGCTAATCCGGGGTTGAATAGTCGCGAAAATAATCGGCGTTTGCGGGTATTAAATGCCAGCAAATCGATGTTGTTTTTTTGAAGATAGTCATCGATTTGCTCTGGAGAACTGTGGGAGGGTATTAACGAATAATTTGTATGTAAATTTGGATAATGATTTGAAAAATAAGCTTTTATACCGCCAATCATTACCTCGTCCCAATCATCAATTTTATCCGAAGCATGGATAAAAAATAATTCGGGTGCTTCATCATCAAATAGTTTAATCGTTTTGTCGATGGCTATCAAGTCTTTTTGATCAAAATTTGTCAAAAAGCCAATGCGTTTTATTCCGTTCGATTGCATAAGCGCAGGAATAGCCAAAATGGGTGCTTCGGTCGTTTCAATTACTTCGGCTGTAACGCTGCCTATCAGTTCGTTGTTGGGCTGGCGGCCACTTGTTCCCATAATAATGAGATCAGGTTTCTTTTTTTTACAATATTCCGGAATAACTTCGTCGGGTACGCCCTGTTTCATAACAAATTCGTAATGAATTTTAGGCAGTTCGCCAGCATCAATCCGCTTATTAATGGCATTTTTTAAATTGGCGGTGTCGGCTTTTGCGTTGGTTATTATGCGGCGCAGCAACTCATTGTCTGTTAGGCTGTAAGTGCTTATTTCGTTGTTGTTTGTAATGGTAAATGCCGGAATGTAATACACGTATAGAAACTCAATAACCGCATTTATTTTTTTTGCAAACCGAAAGCCATAATCGATGGTTTTGTCCACCATATCGGCAAAATCGATGGGGATAACAATCGTTTTAACTTCTTTTTTTGGCGTTTCTTTTTCCCACTCTTTTTCTACCGATTCTACAATTTTGAGCGCCTGCGGCAAATCACTTTCTTTGATGCGAACGCGCACACCAACCGCCATTTCTGGATGTTCGAGGTTCAGGTTGTGAATTTCGGTGGGGATGCCATTGTTCGTCAGCACGGCTTTTATCATTTGTGCCCGTTGATATGTGCGAATAGCCAGCGTAACTAATTTGTCGTTCATAAAGCATTATTTTTTAATGAGTTAAAAAAATAATAGATGTGAGATAAGAGAGCTCAAATATACAATTTTTTTCACAACGTACACCACAGCGTTACTAAAAAAGGAACAGTTAGGTCGGTAATAAAACCATGATAGATAGATACTACCGAAAATTCTTTGCCCGAATAGCGTACAATTCCCGGAAAAGTAGTATCCATTGTAGTGGCACCACCAGCAGCAATGGGAGCTAATTTTCCAAAATATTTAACCAAAAGTGGAGCCAAAAGCAAAGCCATTACTTCACGAAAAATATTGGCAAGTAAGGCAATTGTGCCCAATTCGATGCCTTTATATTGGGTTATAAGAATGCTCGAAAGCGAATAATAGCCCATGCCCGAACTCACCGCTAAGGTGTCGGTGATCGAATGACGTGTAAATAAGCCAATTGCCAAAGCGCCAAGCCAAGTACCAAGAATGGTAGTGAGTGGAAGAAAAATCACACGGCGAGGGATGTTTTTAAATTGAGCAACCGTTTCGGGTTGTTGGCCAATGCTAAAACCAACCGAAAACATAAGTGCACATAGTACATAAAAACTAAATTCGTATTGCAACCATTGCGTTGGAAAAATACGGTAAATGCCAAGCAATAAGCCTATTGCAAAAAATGATAATATGGTAATACTTCCCTTCATTCTCGTTTCCTCCAAAGCAGCCAAGCTCCAATTACACTTCCAAGCGTAGCAAAAAAGGCAATAAGAAAAGCCTCCAACCCTAATAAATGAAATTTGCGAACCACGTTTTCGTTTACGCCAACTTCCACACCCAAAATAAATAATAACAGCCAAATAAGCACTGTAATCAGTTGATTTACAAAGCTTAATTTACGCTTTCGAAATAAATAGCCTGTGGCAATGCCTGTAAGTATAAAAAATAGAACGGTATACATCAAATTTAATTTACAATTTTTCCCGATAACTATCGGGATTACAATTTACAAAACTCGATAGTTATCGGGAAATTTTATAAAGAGAGTTGCAAAGATACGCTTTCTGTAAATTAAATTGAAATAAAAAGAGCTGTTTGTAATTTTAGATGATAATTTGCTACTTTTGTGTGAATTTTAAATTTATAACAATATGCGAATTTTAAACTTAGCAATTGCTGCTATTTCATTTTTTTCTATTTTTGAAATACAGGCTCAAAAAAAGGTAGTTATCGACCATTTTTACAACAACGAAATTAACACAAAAACCAATCAGCCTTTCCATTATTTATGGACCGATGTGGCTTTTAGTGGCTACTCGCAGTTGGGTGATATTTTTAAAGAAAATGGTGCTATTTTGGCTACGTTGAAAGAAAAGCCAACTTGTAAAAATCTCAAAGATGCCGACATATATATTATTGTCGACCCCGATAATTTCAAAGATGCTCCCAAGCCCAATTTTATGGACAAAAAAGCTGCTTCGGCTATTGCCAAGTGGGTAAAAAAGGGAGGTGTTTTGCTCTTGCTAACGAATGATAGCTCCAATTGCGAATTGGTAAAATTCAATTTATTACCTGCTAAATTTGGCATTACTTACAACAACGATTTGCATCATCCCGAATTGCAAGGAGCCGACAAGTCAATTCGTAATTTTCAGAGTTGTGCTTCACAAAATTTACCAAATCATCCTGTTTTCGAAGGTGTAAACAAAATTTTCATCAAAGAAATTACTTCAATTACATGCCAAAAGCCTGCAAAACCTGTTTTGGTTGAAAATGGTAAAACCTTTATGACCGAATCAATTTATGGCAAAGGGTACGTGTTTGCGGTTGGCGACCCTTGGTTGTACAACGAATATATCGACCATGCAATGCTGCCCGTTGATTTTGAAAATATAAAAGCCGCCCGAAATTTAGTGAAACTACTTTTGTCCAAATGAAATTATGTTAAATATGCAATTTCGTAGTTTTTATTAATTATATTTAAGTATCACTAATCTAGGTAATTACTGTTATTTTTAATTTTCCGTGTACGCACACAGTCATCTTTGTTTAATTGCTAATTCAAAATAGTTAGTATCTTTGCATTCGATTACTGTGTGCGTACACGGTTTTTTATTTCTTATACAATGAAAATTGAGAAATCAACCATACGAATAAAAGATATAGCTCGCTTAGCAGGTGTATCCGAAGGTACTGTCGATCGCGTTTTGCATAAGCGTGGCGATGTATCGGCAAAGAGCTTTGAGGCCGTAAATAAAGTATTGGAAGAAATAAATTACACGCCCAATATACTTGCTCGCTCTTTAGCCTCCAAAAAAATTTACCGTTTTATTTATTTAATTCCTTTACACAGCGAGGGCGAATATTGGTCGACTGTCGAAAAGGGATTCGAAATGGCTATGCCTGAGTTCTCGGGCTACAATGTGTCGTTCGAAAAAGCGTGTTTCGATCAATTTAATGTGGAATCATTCAATAAAGTGGCTGATAAATTGATTCAGAATATGCCCGATGCCGTTTTTATAGCGCCTATTTTTAAAGAAGAAACATTGGAGCTAACAACAAAACTTAAAAATGCAGGGGTTTTATTTTCGTTTATCGACTCAATAATCGAAGAGGCTGATTTTTTGACTTATTACGGTCAAAATTCTACTCTAAGTGGTTATATAGCAGCAAAATTTTTAGTCGACGACTTAAAAGTAGATGATAAAGTGTTGGTAATTAGAACCAATAGAAAAGGGGCTGTTTCGAATCAAACGCGCAACAGATACAATGGTTTTATGAACTACCTGACCGAAAATGGGCTGGAAAATAAAATTCAATTAATAGAAGTAGAGTTGCTCGACGATAATGAAGAAGCAAATAAGGCACTTTTGAAAAAAATATTACTCGAAAATTTGGATGTTCGTGCAGCCATAACTTTTAATTCGAAAGTATATCGTTTAGCACGAAAATTTGAAACGATGGGAATTGACACTATCCGATTGATAGGTTACGATTTATTAGCCGAAAATGTGGAATACTTGCAAAAAGGAGTTATATCCTATTTGTTAGCACAACGTCCTGAAAAGCAGGCTTATATGTCGGCAAAAGACATGTGTAAAAAGTTGATTTTCAAACAGGAAATTACAAAAATAAATTATATGCCCATTGATATTTTGATAAAAGAAAATATTGAAGCTTACATGCACTTTTTAGATTAAAAAAAAC
>CAMDNO010000065.1 GCA_945902955.1 Porphyromonas cangingivalis | reverse complement strand
AAAGTTGCAAACCGTCGTTTAATACCTTATGCTCCGGGCTGTGGTTCGGTTACCGAAGTCGGTTATGCACAGGAAGCTGGTTGCGATGTTTGCAAAGTTTTTCCCGGCGATGTGTTGGGTGCAGGTTTTGTAAAAGGATTGAAAGCGCCCATGCCTTGGTCGAACTTAATGGTAACTGGCGGTGTAAAACCCGAAGAAGCGAATCTTAAATCGTGGTTTGATGCGGGTGTAACTTGTGTGGGTATGGGCTCAAACCTTTTCCCTGCCGATATGATGAAAGCAGGCGACTGGGATGGAATAACTAAACTTTGTTCCGATGCGCTTGCTATTATTCAGAAAGTAAAAAAATAATTTCCAATTTTCCAATTTCCAATTTCCAATATCCAATATCCAATCACTAATCACTAATCTCAAATCACTAAAAAATGAGTACACTTGGAAAAATGAACGAAAAAATGACTCAGTACAGATGGACGATTTGTACGTTGCTGTTTTTGGCAACTACTATCAACTATCTCGATCGTCAGGTTCTATCACTTTTACAGCCAATATTGGCCGAAGAATTTCACTGGAACGACAGTGATTATGGCACTATTACTGCCATTTTCTCACTTGCCTACGCTATTTCTATGCTTTTTGCAGGTAGGTTTATCGACAAATTGGGTACACGCAAAGGTTATGCTTGGGCTATTGCCGTTTGGTCGTTGGCAGCAATGCTTCACGCTCTTTGCGGATTGGCTACCGAGTGGTGGACTGGCATTCCGGATGCAAAAGGATTGACCGATGCTACTGGGCCTATTGTAGCCACCATTTCGATGGTGAGTGTAGTCATGTTTGTTATTGCGCGTGTTTTGTTGGCTTTTGGCGAGTCGGCTAACTTTCCGGCAGCAATTAAAGCTACAGCAGAGTATTTTCCGAAACGCGACCGCGCTTTTGCAACAGGAGTATTTAATTCAGGTGCAAATGTTGGTGCTATTTTAGCTCCGCTTACTGTTCCTTTTATGGCAAAAGCCTGGGGTTGGGAAGCGGCTTTCCTTGTGATTGGGGCCGTAGGTTTTTTGTGGTTAATTGCATGGTTAATATATTATAAACCTATCGAAACTAATCCAAAAGTGAATGCTGCTGAAAAGTCATATATCAATCAAGACGACGAAAAAGATAAATTGCGCATTGATTCGTCGGCTAAAGTTGAAAAAATGAGCTACAAACAAGCGTTCAAATTCAAACAAACATGGGCATTTGCATTTGGTAAATTTATGACCGATGGCGTGTGGTGGTTCTTTTTATTTTGGACTCCGGCTTATTTGAAAGCTGAATACGGTATGTTACCTGATGAAATTGCATTCCCTATTGGCGTACTTTATACCATTACTGTATTCGGTTCGGTGTTTGGTGGTAAATTCCCTACTTTTTTTATAAATAAAGGAATGGATCCTTACGCTGGTCGTATGCGAGCGATGATGATAATTGCATTTTTCCCTTTGTTAGTATTATTAGCACAACCTTTTGGGCATATCGAGGCCTTGGGAACTTATGCATTTTGGATTCCGGTTTTGCTTATTGGTATTGGAGCTTCGGCACACCAAGCATGGTCGGCAAATATTTTTACAACCGTTGGCGATATGTTCCCTAAATCAGCAGTAGCAACCATTGTTGGTATTGGTGGTATGGCGGGTGGACTTGGCTCTTTCTTTATCAATAAAGGCAGCGGTATGTTGTTTGATTACAGCTTAATAGAGTGGGGGAGTAAGACTCCTGGGTACACCATTGTATTTGCATTTTGTGCTGTGGCATATCTTATTGGCTGGGTGGTGATGAAAACTTTGGTTCCAAAATACAAACCTATTTTGGTTGATTAATAGTTGGTTCTTTGTCATAAAAAAACGAATCAGAATTAATTTTCTGATTCGTTTTTTTTATGATTTAGTTTAATAACCGAAATCTCAGGATTTAGTCCGATTAACAAAGGAAGTCCTATATAACCTACTCCGCGTGAAACATATATCTTTTGATTCTCTTGTTCGTAAACACCATAATATTGTTTAAATAAAAATACGGCTGGCGAAAATATTTTTCCAAATATTATAAAACCCATTTGCGCTGCATGTGTATGTCCCGAAAGAGTTAAATCAATGTCTGATTGAGGCAAAATTTCTCGCTCCCAGTGTTGTGGGTTATGACTCAAAAGGAGTTTAAAGGCTTTTGAATCAACTCCTTTCATCGATTTTTGTAAATTGGAATAATTCAATGGTGCTTTTTTTCTATAATTTTCGACGCCAATTAAAGCGATACTATCCGACTTTTTTTTCAAATAAAGTGATTCATTATTCAATAATTGAAACCCAAATTTTTTAAATGATTTCTTTATTTGGCTTAAATTTTCTGATTTTTCAGCCTCAGTATCCCATACAGAGTAATCGCCATAATCATGATTGCCAAGTACTGCAAAATTTCCATCTTTTGATTTAATTTGTAAAAAAAGTGTATCGAAATCAACCATTTCGGATGCAAAATTATTAACCATATCGCCCGTAAATACAACTATGTCTGGTTGTTGATGATTTATTTCGGCTACCAATTTTCTGTAAAACTGAGGGTCATTGGGTCGGCTACCCAAATGAACATCCGAGAATTGGACTATTGTATAATTGTCAAATGCGGTTGGTAAATCTCGAAACGGAATGTCGATACGCTTTACACTTATTGTTTGTGGCGTAATAAAAACACTGTAAGCAAATACAATCAAAACCAATGCTATCAAAGCATTTCGGAAAATACGAATTGTACTGATAGTGTATTTTTTTTTAGAAGAAATAATATTACTTAGGACAAGAATAAATTTTGGAACATAAATAGCCAAAAATCCCATATTGAACCACATGATGAGAAGTGGTAATTGATGTGCCGAAAATAATTGGTAGAAAAATTTTACCCAAGTAAAACCTGCTGTAAAAATGATAGCTGGAGCAAAAATGAATACAATGTTTATAAATATACTTCTTTTTGATTGTTTATACAATAAATAATCGAGTAGTAAAGTAGAGAGAACCAATATGATATAAACTTCCGTGTATAATTTCATATAAAATTGATATTAAATAAATTAAATTAGATGTAGAACCGTGTTTTGCTTATAATTTGGAATGTATTAGTATGTATTTGTGCTAATTTATTAGCACAAATGCGAATAAATTGAGCATTTTATTCTTTTTTGATGCAAATATATAAAAGATTTTTTGTATATTTGTGCTCGAAAAATCAGGGTACTATACAGTTACACTATGTCACATTACCTTTTTATTGCAATAATTATTATTCTCATTGTCGACTTTGGCCTTGAGCGCTTTTTAGCCCTCTTAAATATCAAAAATTCGAAACTTCCCCTTCCTTCCATTCTTTCCGATATTTACGATACGGAAAAATACGCACAGCAGCAAGATTATTTTCGAACCAATACAAAATTTGGAATGCTCTCTTCCACTTTTAGCTTCCTTGTAACAATAGTAATGTACGCCTTTGGTGGTTTTGGATGGCTCGACAATTCGCTTCAACTTTATTTCACAAACGAAATAATACGCTCATTAGTTTTCTTTGCAATCATTTTTTTTGCAAACGACCTGCTAACTACTCCTTTTTCGTGGTACGATACTTTTGTAATCGAACAACGCTTTGGGTTTAATAAAATTACGCCTCAGATTTTTATTTTGGATAAATTAAAAGGGTATTTATTGACAATAATTATTGGTGGTGGACTTTTATACGCCATAATTTCCATTTATCAAGCTTCCGAAACGTATTTTTGGTTGATAGCATGGAGCGTAGTAACGGTTTTTGGTTTATTTATGAGCCTTTTTTATTCTGAATTAATAGTACCACTTTTTAACAAACAAACGCCTTTGCCCGAAGGTGAATTGCGCACCGAAATTGAAAAATTTGCCCTGAAAGTAGATTTCAAATTAAAAAATATCTTTGTTATCGATGGATCAAAACGTTCTACCAAAGCCAATGCATATTTTACGGGTTTTGGACCCAAAAAGCGTATTGTATTGTACGATACGCTGATGGACAAAATGACTAATGATGAAATTGTAGCAGTTTTGGCACATGAGATTGGTCATTACAAGCACAAACATACCTTGAAAAATATGCTTGTTTCGTTGCCTACTTCTTTGTTGCTATTCTATTTGTTAGGGTTGATTCTCAAAAGCGATGACTTGGCGCAAGCATTAGGAGGTGCTTTGGCTAATTTTCATTTGAATGTATTGGCTTTTGGCATTTTATATTCACCAATTTCAATGTTGCTTGATATTGCCACCAACGAACTTTCGCGCAAATATGAGTATCAAGCAGATAATTATGCGGCTAACGCTGGTTTTGGTTCTCAATTGGCTTCGGGTTTAAAAAAGCTTTCGGCTACTTCGTTAAGTAATTTAATGCCGCATCCGTTGTATGTATTTTTTCATTATTCGCATCCAACTTTATATCAACGAATTAAGAATATACTGCCCCCTAAATCCCCCATGGGGGACTTAAAATAGTGGGGTGTTTTTAAAATTATAGTAAGTAATTAAAACTTTCCCCTATGGGGGAATAAGAAGGGGGCTTTATGCTTTTAGGAATAATGGGCGCCATGCCCGAAGAAATGGACAAAATTATTGCAGCTATCACCGAAAAAGAAATTGTGGAGTGTGGCAGCCGAATTTACTACAAAGGTAAACTTTGTGGACAAGATGTGGTGGCTGTATTCTCGAGATGGGGAAAAGTAGCTGCGGCTACTACTGCCACCAATATGATTTTGGAATTCAAAGTAGACCGAATCGTTTTTACGGGTGTGGCAGGAGCTATTTCGCCCGACCTGAATGTGGGTGATATAGTTATTGCCCAGCGTTTATTTCAGCACGATATGGATGCTCGACCACTGATGCGACGATTCGAGATTCCGCTAACCGGAAAAACATCGTACGAGGTTCCGCAACAGAATGTAGATATTATGATTAAAGCTGTTCATAATTTTTTGAAAAATGATAAGGATTTTCGTAAAATTTTGACTGAACAAAACATACTTTACCCTAAATTACTAACCGGTGATATTGCCAGCGGCGATTTGTTTATTTCGAGCACTGCAATGAAAAATGCACTTGTAAAAAACTTGCCATCAGTTGTTTGTGTAGAAATGGAAGGCGCGGCGGTGGCGCAGGTTTGCGACGATTACGGCGTTCCGTTAGTAGTAGTGAGGGTAATTTCCGATTCTGCCGATGAAGAAGCACATGCTTCGGCTATTGGCTTTGTAAATCAACATGCTGGCGATTATTCTCTTTCTATTCTGAATGAATATATTCGGCTAATAAGCTAATAAGTGAACAGACAACAGACAACAGACAAATGTCTAATGACAAAGGTCAAATTTTAAAATCTAAAGTAGAAGGATGAAAATCAAAAGTAGAAAGTCTTTCGACTTTTGACTTTTGTCTAATGAATTATAAACAAAATCAATTAATTAACTATTTATTCATTTTTAAATTCGTATGGAGAATAACATTTTTTATTTAGTACCAATTGCGTCCATTGTCGCACTGGGCTTCGCTTATTACTTTTTCAAGCAAATGATGAAAGAGAGCGAGGGAACAGATACAATGAAAAAAATTGCAAAACACGTACGTGATGGTGCAATGGCCTATCTCAAACAACAATACAAAGTTGTTACAATCGTTTTCGTAGTTTTAGCTGCTATTTTTTCAGTAATGGCCTATTTTAACCTTCAAAATGCGTGGGTGCCTTTCGCATTTTTGACTGGTGGTTTTTTCTCGGGTTTGGCTGGATTTTTCGGAATGAAAACTGCTACTTATGCTTCGGCTCGTACCGCTCAGGCTGCTTCTGAATCATTAAATAAAGGACTTCAAGTTGCATTCCGTTCGGGAGCTGTAATGGGTTTAACAGTGGTTGGATTAGCATTATTAGATATTTCGGTTTGGTACATTATTCTTGATAAATTTGCTAATGTAGGCGAATCTAACAAGTTGATTTATATTACTACAACCATGCTTACTTTCGGTATGGGTGCTTCTACACAGGCTTTATTTGCTCGTGTGGGTGGTGGTATTTTTACCAAAGCTGCCGATGTAGGTGCCGACCTTGTAGGTAAAGTGGAAGCTGGAATTCCCGAAGATGATCCTCGTAACCCTGCAACTATTGCCGATAATGTTGGTGATAACGTAGGTGATGTGGCTGGTATGGGAGCCGACCTTTACGAATCGTATGCTGGTTCAATTTTGGCGACTGCTGCACTTGGAGCTTCGGCATTTCTTATCAATCCCGCAATGCAATTAAAAGCTGTTTTTGCTCCAATGATGATTGCTTCAGTTGGTGTTGTACTTTCAATTATTGGTATTTTTATGGTTAAAACAAAAGAAGGTGCTAAAATGAAAGATTTACTTGGCTCCCTTGGATTGGGTGTTAATGTTAGCTCTGCATTAATTGCAATTGCCACTTTTGGAATTCTTTGGGCATTGGGTATTGAAAACTGGTTGGGCATTTCATTCTCCGTGGTTGTTGGTCTTCTTGCAGGTATTATAATTGGTCAGGCTACTGAATACTACACTTCACAAAGCTTCCGTCCAACTCAACAAGTAGCTGAAAGTTCTAAAACAGGTGCTGCAACTGTCATTATTTCAGGTCTTGGTTTGGGTATGCTTTCAACCGCAATTCCTGTAATTACAATTTCATTCGCCATTATTTTGGCATTTATGTCATCGCAGTTCGATATAACTTCTATGACTTATACTCCAAATCTGACACTTGGTTTATACGGAATTGGTATTGCGGCTGTGGGTATGCTTTCAACGCTTGGAATTACATTGGCTACCGATGCTTATGGCCCAATAGCCGATAATGCAGGTGGAAATGCGGAAATGAGCGGATTGCCTAAAGAAGTTCGTCAACGTACTGATGCTTTGGATGCGTTAGGTAACACAACTGCTGCTACAGGTAAAGGTTTTGCTATTGGTTCTGCTGCATTAACTGCTTTAGCGCTTTTAGCATCGTATATCGAAGAAATAAAAATAGCTTTGGAGCGTATTGCTCATGCTTCGATTGATGGCATGGCAAAAGTAGGATCAGAGATGTTGACTTTAGATCAAATTCGGATTTCGACATTCGAAGATTTTATGGTTTATTATAATGTTACATTGATGAATCCAATCGTTTTAGTTGGTATTTTCATAGGTGCAATGATGGCATTTGTTTTTTGTGGACTTACAATGAACGCTGTTGGGCGTGCTGCTCAAAGTATGGTAGAGGAGGTTCGCCGCCAATTCCGCGAAATTGTAGGTATTATGGAAGGTAAGGCTGAACCTGATTATGCTCGTTGTGTTGAAATTTCGACCAAAGGTGCACAACGCGAAATGTTATTGCCTTCACTATTGGCAATTGCAACACCGGTTGTAGTTGGTGTATTATTAGGAGTTGGTGGTGTTTTAGGTCTTTTAATTGGTGGTTTAAGTACCGGTTTCGTTTTAGCTGTATTTATGGCCAATGCTGGAGGCGCATGGGATAACGCTAAAAAATATGTTGAAGAAGGTAATTTGGGTGGCAAAGGTTCGGATAATCATAAAGCAACTGTGGTGGGCGATACTGTTGGCGATCCTTTCAAAGATACTTCGGGTCCTTCGCTGAATATTCTTATCAAATTAATGAGCATGGTTTCAATCGTAATGGCAGGTTTAACTGTAGCATGGAGTCTATTTTAATTGATAAAATTTTGTTTTAAATAAAAAATACCACGATATAAACTGTCGTGGTTTTTTTTATTTAGAATACCAAGCTGAATTTTGAAATTATTAATTTCGATAATAATCTAAACACATTTCCACATTTTCAAATTGGCATATATTCAAATTGTTAAACTAATAATTCTTTTAATTTATTTATATTCAGTATTTTATATTCTTTCTTCTCGGTTGAAATAATACCTTCATCACTCATTTCCGACAAACTTCTTGCCAACGAAGGACGAGCAACTCCAAGGTATTCGGCTAATTCAGTTTGATTTTTTTCTAACGAAAAAACTTGTCCTTCACTCTTATATTTTTCTAAAAGCATATATGCAATCTTTCCTTTAATAGTTTTTATCGAAAGAAGTTGCAATCGCTGTGTCAGAAATTGGGTGCGATTGGCATTGTGTGTCATAAATTGCTGCAAAAAATCGGGCCGAATGCTCATTAATCGCAACACTTCATTTTTTGGAATTCGTACTAATTCCACCTCACTCAATGCTATTACATTAACAGGAAAGATATTTTTATCAGAAAAAATAAATGCTGGTGCTAGTGGACGAGGAGCGTGAATGGTTTCGATAGGCATTAAATTTCCATTTTCGCTTACCATTTCTGTTTTTACCGAACCTGACATAACTACATAAAGTGCATCGCAACTATCTCCCTGACAGAAAACTTGATCATTTTTCTGGTAGTTTTTTATACTATAAATTATATCATTAGGAAAATAGCCATTGTCTTCGTCTATCTTTTCAAAACTATTCCAGCCTGTTATCGGATCTGACATTATTTTAAAATTAAATTTTCTAGTGTAACAACTGTTACACTTTAATTGTTGGGTATTAATTACTTTTGTACAGAAAAAATCAATTTGAAAAATTCAAATAAAAAAAATAGAATGAGCGAATTTAAAATGGCTCCCAAAGCCGAGAATAAGTCTTTTCCTTTAGCTGAAATATTCAGCATGACCGAAAAAGTGCAGTATGCCGAAGGTTCGGTAGTGAGTAAAATCATTATCCGAAACGAGCGTGGTAATGTTACACTATTTGCTTTTGATAAAGGCGAATTTTTGAGCGAGCATACTGCGCCGTTCGATGCCATTGCGCAAGTGTTGGATGGTGTGGGAGAAGTGATAATAGATGGAAAATCATTCGAATTAAAAGTGGGTGAAAGTATTATTATGCCTGCCAATGTACGTCATGCGGTGGTTGCTACCGAGCAGTTTAAAATGTTACTCACAATGATAAAATAATTGACCATTTGTTCATTTACCATTTACAATCTCAGTTGTAGTTGATTTTTTAAATGGTAATTTGTAAATGATAAAATAGTAAATGAATTAATGAAAAGAACAATAATAACAATCGACGAAGCGCTTTGTAATGGTTGCGAGGCTTGTGTGCAAGGTTGCCACGAGGGCGCACTGCAAATGATTGATGGCAAAGCACGCATGGTAAGCGAACTTTTTTGCGACGGGCTGGGTGCTTGTATTGGCGATTGCCCTGTGGGAGCCATTAGTCTCGAAGAGCGTGAGGCAGAGCCTTATGACGAAATTGCAACGCTCGAACGGATGATTCCGAAAGGCGAAAAAACAATTTTGGCTCATTTAAAGCATTTAAAAGAGCATGGCGAAACCGATTATCTGAAGCAAGGTGTAACTTATTTGCGTGCCAAAGGCGTACAGGTGAATTTTGCCGAAGTGCACAATCACAATGGTGGTGGGTGCGCTTCGAAACCGGCAGATGTATCTCATCCACAAAGTGGTGGCGGATGTCCGGGAAGTTGCGAAATGAGTTTTGCTGCACCCAAATCTGCTGCACCAACATTTACAATGGCTGCTGCTACACCAACTTTTACTTCAGCTCCCACTTCAACAAATACTTCGCAGCTCCGTCAGTGGCCTGTGCAGTTGCATTTGTTAAATCCCGAAGCTGGGTATTTTCGCAATGCCGATGTGGTTTTGGCAGCCGATTGCGTTCCGTTCAGTTTCTCCGATTTTCACAATCGCTATTTGGCAGGTAAAATATTAGCAATTGCTTGTCCAAAACTCGATACAAATCAAGATGTTTACAGAGCGAAATTGACATCAATGATTGTAAATTCGCATATTAACACCCTCACAGTAGTGATGATGGAAGTGCCTTGTTGTGGTGGTTTGCTTCGCATGGCTCAAAAAGTAGTTGACGAAAGTGATTGTAAAATTCCAATTAAAATTGCTATCATTGGTATAAAAGGCGACGTGTTGAAGGAAGAGTGGGTATAAAAAGGGACACTATTTTACAATAAAACATAGATTACAAACGAACACCCGTTTCGATAGGATACTTCCTTTCGAAATGGGTGTTTTCTTTTTACTAAGTTTCATTTTAATACATATTACAAAAAAATTGAAAAGGTGTGAAGTGTATATTAAGGTCATGTTACAATTTATGCTTGTCATTGCAAAGTCATTTTTTTGTTTTGAAAATGAAATAGTTATAGGTTTAATTTGTAAATAAAAACACTATGTATAATCAAAAATTTTATCCTACAATTGTTATTTCAGATGTTCATTTAGGAACCGAACATACAAAAATACAGCAGTTAGCCGATTTTTTACGTACAGTGAATTGCGAAACGCTTATCCTAAATGGCGATATTATAGATGGTTGGCATTTGCAAAAGGGTGGAAAAAGCAAATGGAAAAAGGAGCATACTGATTTTTTCAAAATAATCATGAAGATGATGGAAAATCATGGCACAAAAGTGGTATATATTCGTGGTAATCACGATGATTTTTTGGACACAATTGCACCTTTCTCGTTTGCAAATATCTCGATAGCAAAAGATTACATGCATGAACGTCATGGTAAAAAATACTATATAGTACACGGTGATATTTTCGACCATATTACAACTAAAATGCGTTGGTTGGCAAAGTTAGGTGATGTAGGTTATACTTTATTGCTTTACGTAAATCGAGTTTACAATCATTATCGATTGAAAAAGGGCTTAGAATACTATTCCTTATCACAAATTGTAAAGCAAAAAGTGAAATCTGCCGTTTCGTATATCTCGAGCTACGAAACCGAATTGGTAAATTTGGCCAAGCAACGAGGTGTGGATGGTATTATTTGTGGGCACATTCATCAACCTGCCGATAAAATGATTGATGGTATGCACTATCTCAATTCGGGCGATTGGGTCGAAACAATGTCGGCTTTGTTGGAGCACGAAGATGGAACCTGGGAAGTTTACATGCACAACGAATCGAAAAATATTCCGAAACCTTTCGAATTGATTGAAATTCAGCAAATTAAAGCTAAGTCTTTAAAATTAGCATTCTCTAATAATTTTATGAAACCTTCTTTTTAAAATCAATATAATATGAAGTACCTATTTGTAGTTCAAGGCGAAGGTCGCGGGCATCTCACCCAAGCTCTTAGTATGATGAATTTATTGGAAAAAAATGGGCATGAAGTAGTTTCTATCCTTGTGGGAAGTAGCGAGAAACGAACGTTACCCGATTTTTTTGTTAATAAAATGGGCGATAAATTAGTGAAATTTAGAAGTCCAAATTTTATGCCATTGCCAAAAGAAAAACGTACATTTTTGTTGGCAAGTATACTTTATAATTTATTATTACTACCCGTTTTTATTCAGAGTATATTCACAATAAAAAAGAATATCACTGACATGGAGCCTGATATTGTGGTTAATTTTTACGAGTTGCTTTGTGGTATAACTTATGGCGTTTTTAGACCAACTGCGCCCATGGTTAATGTGGCACATCAATATTATTTTATGACTTCAAATTTTAAATATACGGGTCGAAAAAAGATTGAATTTGCCTTGCTAAATATGTTTTCGCGTTTTACGGCTCTCAATGCAACAAAATTATTAGCTTTATCGTTCCGAAACGAAGAAACTGAACAGTACGAAGATATAACTATTGTGCCGCCACTGTTGCGAAATGAAGTGTATAACAAAAATACACAAAATGGCAATTATATTCATGGCTACATGCTTAACGATGGATACGCCAATGATTTAGAGGCATGGTCGATTAGAAATCCTGAGGCTAAATTACATTTCTTTTGGGATAAAAAAAATGCTAATAATCCTACTCAGTTAACAGATAATTTAACTATGCATCAATTGGATGATGTGCGTTTTTTGAAGTTTATGGCTGGTTCTAAAGCGTATGCCACAACGGGTGGATTTGAATCGGTATGTGAGGCTATTTATTTGCAAAAGCCTGTTCTAATGGTTCCTACACACATCGAACAAGAATGTAATGTGATAGATGCACTGAACTCGGGAGCTGGGGTGGGCAATAACGACTTTAACTTAGATTCGCTTATCAATTTTATACCATTATTCAAACCCAATAAAGAATTTAGATATTGGGCTAATGCTGCCGAGAGCATCTTTTTGGCCGAACTTACAAGTTTCGAGCTATGCGAAGATAATATATATGTAGCTATCTGATATATAGTGTTTTAAAATAATCGAATTAATTTTATTAAATGAGTTGGGCTGCAAATAGTAGCTCAATTTTTTTTTCTATATAGTTTTAATTTAATAGATATTACGAATGTAATACGCTCGTATTACAATAGTTTTGTATACTTTTGCAATTAAAGTAAAAAAATGAATAAAAAAAGATGAAGAAGAAGAGCATAATTCACAAGTCAATAAATAGAGATATCAGTTGGATGTACTTTAATAAACGAATTTTGGATGAGGCTGCTAATTCGAATAATCCATTGCTTGAGCGAATAAAATTTTTAGGAATTTATTCGAGTAATTTAGATGAGTTTTTCAGAGTACGAGTAGCTACACTGCGGCGAATGATTGATATTGAAGATTCAGTTAAGCATGTTAAATCGGATAGCAAGCTGATTCTCAAAAAAGTGTTGAAGCTAAATTTGCATTATGCAGCAGAATTGGAGCAGATTTTTATTGGAATTGTTGCCGAATTAAAAGCAAATAATATTTGTTTAATAAACGAAAAGCAATTAGACGATAATCAAAAACTTTTTATTGATGAGTTTTATCAAGAGGAGTTGATGAATTCACTTTTCCCTGTTTTGGTTTCGCAAATGGATGAAGAGCCAATTCTGAATGATAAAAGTACCTATTTGGCAATCGAAATTTCTGGTTCCAAAACGCCCGACAAACGAAAAAATAAAAAGGAGTATGCGCTAATTCACATTCCTACTTCGCAACTCTCACGTTTTTTGGTTTTACCTTCCGACAACGAAAAGAATTTTGTTATTTTTATGGATGATGTGATAAGACATTGTCTGCCAAAGATTTTTGCATCGCTCAACTACACAAGCTACGAAGCCTATACGATGAAATTTACCCGCGATGCAGAATTAGATTTCGACAATTCGGCTTATGAAGGCATTTTAGAAAAAGTATCGAAAGTGGTTAAAAACAGAAAATTGGGTGCTCCCGTACGTTTTGTTCACGACCGTGATATGCCTAACGGTCTGCTTAAATATTGCGAAAAGTTACTTAAAATTGACAAAGAAGCAGCTCACATTGCCAGCGGAAGGTACCATAATTTTAAAGATTTATTGAATTTTCCGTCTCTAAAAAGATACGATTTGCGCGATACGGTGCAACCACCATTGAATATCCCTCATTTCGACGAAGCTGTGAATTTGTTGGATCTCGTGCGCGAAAAAGATAGGTACTTACATTATCCTTATCACAGTTTCGATTACTTTATTAGGTTGTTGCGCGAAGCGGCTATAAACCCCGATGTGAAGGAAATTAAAATGACAATCTATCGTTTGGCAAAAAACTCAAAAGTGGTTCAGGCGTTAATTTGTGCTGCTATGAATGGTAAAAAAGTTACTGCTAACGTGGAACTTTTCGCTCGTTTCGACGAATCGTCGAACATCAATTGGGCACAAAAAATGAAAGATGCCGGCATAAATGTAGTGCTTGGGGTTGAAGGGCTTAAAGTGCACTCCAAATTAGTATTAATCACTTCGCGTCGAAATAGTGTGGTGTGTATCGGCACAGGCAATTTCCACGAGGGTACAGCCACTTTGTATACAGATTATACTTTGATGACTGCCAACAAGGATATAGTGAATGAGGTGAAAACGATTTTCGATTTTATCGAACATCCTTATCTTACACCAACATTCAAACATTTAATTGTATCGCCTAATTTTACACGCAAAAAAATTATTAGCCTAATAAACAAAGAAATTGAGAATGCCGGAAAAGGCTTACCAGCTTATTTGTGGTATAAAGTAAATCATATTGTAGATCCCAAAATTATTGATAAGCTCTACGAAGCATCCTGTGCGGGAGTCGAAATTAAACTTTTAGTACGAGGCAACTGTTCTATTATTGCTGGCGTAAAGCGTATGAGCGAGAATATTGAAGTATATGGCATTATCGACCGTTATTTAGAGCATTCGCGCATTTTAATATTTGGTAATGGTGGCGACGAAAAATATTATATTGGCTCTGCCGACCTTATGGAGCGAAATCTCGATCGCCGAATTGAAGTATTTACGCCTGTATACGATGCCGATATTCAAAAACAATTACGCTTGACGATAGAATATGGTTTGCGCGATAATCTAAAAGCACGTATAGTTGATGGATTGGGTAGCAACGAGTTGCACAATACTAATAATGGAGTTCCATTTCGATCGCAAGAAGAACTTTATAAATTTTACAAATCGGCAATAAAATAAAATTTAAAATTCATTTTAAAAAAATTATATGGACAGAATAAAATTTGCTGCAATAGATATTGGTTCCAATGCCGTTCGATTGTTGATTATGAGTGTTTCGCTCGAAGACGATGAGGATTTCAACAAAGAGTTAATGATACGTATTCCATTGCGATTGGGAGAACAGGCATTTGTGGATAAAAAATTTAGCGATAGCAAGCGCAAACAACTACTTCGTACAATGAAGGCGTTCCATCATTTGATGAACGTTTATGAAGTAGAAAGTTACAGAGCATGCGCTACAGCTGCCATGCGTGAAGCTAAAAACTCTAAAGATGTTGTGAAAGAAATTGCCAAAGAAGCTGATATTAAAATTGATATCATCGACGGGCGGGAAGAAGCATTGATGGTTTACGAAAGTCATTTTCTGTATAATCTCAACGACCAACAAGACTATGCTTTTATCGATGTAGGCGGTGGTAGCACTGAGGTTTCGATTATTTCGAATGGTGAGTTAGTTTTTTCTAATTCATATAAAATTGGTACAGTACGTTTGTTATTCGATAAAGTTGAAGCCGAAGAGTATATCAAACTTCAACTCGACATGGCTGAAATTAAACAGTTATATCAAATACATGATATGATTGCTTCGGGTGGAAATATTATAAAACTGAACACGCTTGCCAAAACACGTAAAGATCGTAAATTTCAGCTTACAGCCCTGCGTGAAATAAACGATAAATTGAAAGAATTGAATGTGGACGAGCGTATTAAAACGTTTGATTTGAAACCGGATAGAGCAGATGTAATAACTAATGCAGGCGACATTTACTTAGATGTAGCTGAATTGCTTGGTGCAAAAGCTTTTATAGTTCCCAAAATAGGTTTAATCGATGGTTTAATTCATTTGCAATATACCAAATGGAAGTCGAAAAAGAAAAATAAAAAATACTTTCCCGAACTATCAATAGAAACTGATCAGGCTGCTGATTTAAATAAAATTTCCGAAGAGTTAGAAGACAAAATATAGTATAAATTTTATAATAAAGGCTGTTATCGCAATCTTGGGATAGCAGCTTTTTTTATTCACACATATTAAATTTTAATACATTCATTACAAATCAATGACATAGTTATTAAAATAGTGTTATTTTTGTGTTCGGTATTAAAAAACAATCAATAATAATTTAAAACATACCATATTATGAGTAAGAAAATTGAAAAAGCAACCAACCTTTTGTCCGTTTTAAAAGAAAATACAGCAAATTTAACCGAAAAAGGCGTTGATTCTACAATCATTTTAACAATCGAGAAATCAATCAAAGGAATTGTTAAACTTGAAAATGAAATAGCAACTTTGTCCGAAAAATTAGAATCAAAAACGAATCTTAAAAAACAAATGAAAGACGAATTAGCTCAATTAGTTAAAAGTACGAGTAAATTGTTGAAAAATAAAGATACTGGCAAAAGTAAAGCAAAAGAAGCTAAAAAGGAAACGACAGATCAAGTAGAATGACAACGATAGGAGTATATAATATTAAAGGAGGTGTGGGCAAAACCGCAACCTCCGTTAATCTTGCCTATCTTTCGGGCGAAGACGAGTGGAGAACGCTCCTTTGGGATTTGGATCCACAAGGCTCTGCATCCTTTTATTACAAACAAACTGATGGTAATAATGTTAGTTTAAAAAAAATTGTTTCAGGTAAAGTTGAGATAAGCAGTTTGATATGTGCCACCGGATATGAAGGCTTAGATATTATTCCTGCCGACATATCGTATCGTCATATCGACTCTGTTTTAGATCAAGAAAAAAAATCAAAGAAACGAATTAAGGAGTCTTTAAAAGACATTAAAAAAAAATATGATGTTGTTTTTATCGACTGTCCACCAGCCATGTCGCTTTTGGCCGAAAATATATTTTTTGCTTGCGATTATATACTTGTTCCAATAGTTCCTACTCCTTTATCAGTAAGAGCATTCGAACATTTGCTCGATTTCTATACCAATCAGGGTTTCAACAGTTCGGTTTTAATACCATTTTTTTCGATGGTAGAAGCTAAGAAAAGCACTCATCGCAACTTAATAAACGAATTGAGAGAGAAATATCCGAATTTATGTCAATCTTTTATTCCGTTCAATACGGATGTCGAAAAAATGGGAATATATCAAAAACCCTTATTCGCTTTTAATGCTAATACCAAAGCTAAGAAAGCATACACTGATTTGTGGGAAGAAATTAAAATGAAAACTGTAGAAAAGAGTGATGTTTAATCGTAAAATGTAATTTTGAACATCTAATTAGATGATTATTTTCTGAAAAGGGCTTATCCATTCGTATGGATAAGCCCTTTTTGGGTTGATATAGAGAAGTTTACTATATATTTTTTTGTATTACATATTTTAATATTTATTGTTTATAAATTTGGAGTGTAACATAAACGAAATATAAATGACATTTGATTGCAACTGTTTCTTAATAGTTACTTCACACACATGAAACGGCTATTTAACTTCGAGGCGATAATTTTGTAATATAATTTCAAAATAAAAACATCGTGATTCAAAGAATTTTTACAGTATTGGTATTCATGCAGTTAACTGTGCTGCTTTATTCTCAAAATTCAATTAAAGGGGTTGTAACCGATGCCGACAACGGCGAGAGTGTGATTGGTTGTAATATTTTATTGCAAGGTACAACTATTGGTACAGTAACCGATTTCGATGGTAATTACGAATTGAAAAACGTACCAGCGGGAACTTACAACATTATTTTTTCTTTTATATCGTACGATAAGAGCATACAGAAAGTGGAAATTGGTAAAAATACAGAATTAAAATTGGATGTAAAACTGAATTCTTCTTCTCAAGTAATTCAGGATGTAGTAGTAACTGCCAGTCGACGAACAGACTCCGAACTTTCTATGCTTTCAGCAACAAAACAAAGTTTAACAATTGCCAACGGTATTACTTCACAACAAATTATGCGTTCGCAAGATAAAGATGCTTCCGAAGTAATTCGACGTATACCCGGAGTTAGTATTCGCGATGGTAAGTTTGTTGTAGTACGCGGATTAACAGAGCGTTACAATTCCGTTTGGTTAAATGGTTCTTCCACACCAAGTAGCGAAAGTGATGTGCGCGCTTTTTCTTTCGACGTTATCCCAAGCGGACAAATCGACAATATATTGATATATAAAACACCAGCACCCGAATTGCCAGCCGATTTTGCAGGCGCTATGATAAATATTAAAACAAAGAGTTTGATTGATAGAAATAGCATGACTGTATCGGCATCGGTAGGCTACAGCGAAAATACCACATTCAATAATTTTTACAGCTATCAGGGCGGAAAAACCGATTGGTTGGGTTTTGACGATGGTACAAGAGCTATACCTGTGAATATGCCTACTACCGACGAATATCAAGCATTATTTAGCAATAATATAGATAAAGATAGAATTACACAAATAAGCAAATCGTTTAACACAATAATGACTCCGTATAAAAAAGTAGCAAAACCTGATGCGGATGTACAGTTTAGTATTAATCGTCGATTTACACTTGGAGATATTTCAGTCGGTTCTATTTCGGCACTTGGATACAGTGCTTCAAACAATGCCGAAAACGGGATTAAAGCCGATTATATAAATTTTCACGATACTGCATATACATTTAATCAGAGTAGCTATGTGAATAAAATTAGAGTTTCGGCTTTGTCGAACTGGACATTTACTTTTGGAAATAATCAAAAAATTGAGTTCCGAAATCTTTTTAATAATACCGGTGCTACCAAAACTGTATTGAAAGATGGTTTTGACACGTACCGCGAGAATTACGATAGGTCGTATGAGATGTCATACGAATCAAGAGCAACCTACACGGGGCAGTTAGCCGGCAGTCATACATTTAACAATGAAAACTCAAAATTAGATTGGGTTGCAGGTTACTCATTTGCAAACAAAAATCAACCGGATATGCGTTGGGTAAACAGCACTTTGTATATGTATGGCGATTTAGCTTCGGATTATGTGATTAATATGTCGCGCGAAGTTACATTAAATTCAAAAGGTCGGTTGTATCTTAAAAATAAAGAAAATATTTTGAATGCCGCCGTAAATTATTCGCAAAAATTTTCATTCAACGATTTTAAACCGGAAATTAAAACAGGACTATATTTCGAGAAAAAGAATCGTGATGTTACTTCGCGTTCGTTCGGTTATATATGGAAAAACAATGATTATAGTTTAACGGAATTACCTGTAAACACGAACAAAAACAGTGAACCATTTAGCGACGAAATGTTTAGTTCGTTGCAAGATATTTTTGAAAATAAAATTGATTATAAGACTGGTATAGTGATGGGTGAATCGACAAATAAGTCGAACTCCTACACGGCAAATAATAATTTATTAGCCGCTTATTTAGGCATTAACTTGCCTGTAGTAAAATGGTGGTCGCTTTATGTAGGAAGTCGTATCGAGAAAAATCAATTAACATTGAATGGATACGACAGACAGTATTTAAAGTCGGTTAGTGTAAATCACGATGATTTAGATATTTTTCCAACGATAAATACTACTGTCAATTTACAAGATGATTTACTTTTCAGACTTGCAGCAGGTCGAACCATAAACCGTCCCGAATTCCGCGAAATTTCTCCATTTACATTTTATAATTTCGAAGAACGTGTACTTGTTTATGGAAACGATTCGCTTGAAAACTGTTATGTAAACAATGCCGATGTACGTTTAGAATGGTATCCTACGCCAGAAGAAATCGTTTCGATTGGAGCATTTTTCAAAGATTTCACAAACCCGATTGAAGCTCACATGATAATACAAAGTGGTGGAAATGCAGATTTTACCTTTTTCAATGCCAAAAATGCTCAAACTTATGGTTTGGAATTAGATGTAAGAAAACGGTTACACGAATTTGAAAAAACGAAATTTTCATTTTTGAGCAATTTCACCTTTGTAATGAACGCATCTCTTATTAAATCGAAAATATTTGTTGATGAATCGTCGACTGAACGAAGTGGAGAAAGAACTATGCAAGGTCAGTCGCCTTACACTATTAACATTGGAGTATATTATAACGACAGAGAAAAGAATTTTATGACAAGCTTAATGTATAATAAAGTTGGTGAGAGAATTCATGCAGTAGGTAATGTTACACATCCACATATTTACGAACAACCCTTCAATTCGTTGGATTTAACGATTGAAAAATCAATTTTCAAAAATGTAAATATTAAGTTTGGTGTTAAAAATTTACTTGACGATGATGTAGTTTTCAATCAAACAGCTGAGCTACTCGACGATAATAATAATGTGATTGAAACAAAAACTCAATTAAACCAAAAATTCAAACCAGGCAGACAATTTAAATTAGGTGTAAGCATAAATTTATAATTTTTAGATAATAATTTTTTTTAAAATTACAAACAAAAACAAAAACAAAAATGAAAAAGAACTTACTTTTTGGTCTTTTTATGATGGGTGCGGCTGCAATTTCGGCTCAAACCATTGGAAATGCTTTTTTTGATCATGTAGATTATCGAGGTGCTTATGGTACTTCAAACTGGTCGGAAGGCTGGGCAAATTTTGATCCTCAAAATACTGTTTATCCGGCAGCTGATATAACAATTGAGGCTGGCAACATTTCTACAAACACCGTTTGGGGTTCACCTTTAAGAGGAATGGCTTCGTTTGTAGAAACTCCTATGAAAAACCAATTTTTTGATGTGGTAGATTATGCTGGTGCTTTTGGTAACACAAACTGGACTTCGGGATGGGCTAATTTTGATCCCCAAAATGCAGTTTATGGTACACCAAACATGACTGTAAATGCAGGTGCACTTCAAGCAAACACTACCTGGACAAAAAACAATATCTATTTATTAAATGGTTTTGTGTATGTGCCCGAAGGTATTACATTAACTATTGAAGCCGGAACCGTAATTCGTGGCGATAAAACCAACAAGGGTACAATCATTGTTGAAAAAGGTGGTAAATTAATTGCAAATGGTACAGCTGCTGAACCAATTGTATTCACTTCGAATCAGGCTGCAGGCGACCGTACTTATGGCGACTGGGGTGGTATTATTATGTTAGGTAAGGCTCCTATTAATATTGCCGGTGGTAGTACTACTATCGAAGGTGGAGTTGGTCGTGCTTATGGTGGTACAATCGAAGATGATAACTCCGGTATATTAAAATATGTACGCGTTGAATTTCCTGGTATTGCTTTCGAAGCTAATAATGAAATTAACGGTATCACTTTTGGTGGAGTAGGTTCAGGTACTACAGTCGACTATGTTCAGGTATCATACTCGGGCGACGATTCGTATGAGTGGTTTGGTGGAAGTGTAAATGCAAAACACTTAATTGCCCTACGTGGTTGGGATGATGATTTTGATACTGACTTTGGTTATCATGG
>CAMDNO010000064.1 GCA_945902955.1 Porphyromonas cangingivalis | reverse complement strand
GCAATAAGTGCTTTTTCTTCAGCCGAAATTTCTTGCACTTTATCATAGAAATTTGGTATAGTAATTCGACCATCTGTATCAGTTAACGAAGCTAATATTTTTGTTAATTCGGTAATCGGATTCGCCACTGCACCACCAAAAATGCCCGAATGTAAATCGCGTGAAGCACCTGTAAGCTCAATTTGCCAATAAGCCAATCCTCGCAAGCCGGTAGTAATACTTGGCGTTTCGGCCGAAAGCATACTTGTATCCGAAACTAAAATGGTATCGCAAGCTAGCAATTCTTTATTTTCTTCACAGAAACGTTCTAAACTCGGTGAGCCAATTTCTTCTTCACCTTCAATCAAAAATTTCACATTACAATTGAGCTCCCCGTTTTTAATAAGAAATTCGAAAGCTTTTGCGTGCATAAACGACTGCCCTTTATCGTCGTCGGCACCACGTGCAAAAATTTTCCCTTCTCTAATCTCTGGTTCGAATGGCGGGCTTAACCACAAATTAAGCGGCTCAGCAGGCATCACATCATAGTGTCCATATATTAATATTGTAGGAAGATTAATGTCGATTATTTTTTCGCCATATACAACCGGATTTCCAATTGTGGGTAAAATATCTACTTTATCAACTCCGGCAGTAAGAAGTATTTCTTTCCAGTGCATAGCACATTGTTGAATTTCTGGCTGACGATGTGCATGTGCACTTACACTTGGTATGCGAATTAAAGAGAACAGCTCTTCTAATATAATTGATTTATTCTCGTTTAAATACGTTTTTATTTCCATAATATTTTTCCTTTCATTTTTTCTTAGTAAACAGTTCGAAATAAGGTATTGTTTTGAAAAAAATAATTATTCGAAGTTTGTTGAACAATAAAAACAGCAATTAGTCGTTGTAATTCAGATATAGAATCTACAATTAAATGTATAAAAAAATTACTTGTAAATTCAGCAAATTCTGTCTATCTTTGTGAATCGTAATAAACTAACGTCAAATTATTGATTTCATTGTTTACCAACATATAGATTTAAAATTATTTAGTACATGATACGAAATTGGGGATTATTGTTAATTGTTTTTGTTTTAAGTAGTTGTCTTTCGCAAAAAGATCTTGTTTACGTTCGGAATATTGATATAAACGAAAAATATATTGCCAAAGATTTGAACAAAAGCAAAGATTTAATAATTGGAACAGGCGATCAATTGTCAATAACGGTTGATGGTGTTGACCGTGAATCTATTCGTCCATTTAATATACAGCAGGATATAAGTGCCTCTATTCGCTCATACCTTGTTGATTCAAATGGTGATATTACTTTTCCTGTTGTAGGTAAAATCCATGTAAGTGGTCTCACTAAAGCACAAATATCCAAAGCTTTAGATGAAAAATTAGCCCCATTTTTAAAAAATCCTACTATTATAGTTCAACTTGAGAATTTTCAAATTTCGGTGTTAGGTGAAGTAAATCGTCCGGGTAAATACTCAACTCAAAATGATCGTATTACCATTTTAGAAGCATTGAGTATGGCAGGTGATATTACTATTTATGGCAAAAAACGTAACGTGTTGGTAACCCGCGAATTGAATGGTAAAATTGAGTTTGCCCGATTAGACCTTACAAACCCGGAAATTTTTAATTCTGAATATTATTTTTTAAAACAAAACGATGTTATCTACGTAGAACCCAATAGAATGCGCCCACTAAACTCTCCAAATTCAGTTGGCCAACTCACTTTAATTGGCATTGCCACAACCTTGGTTTCATCAATCGTTTTATTTATTAAAAATTAGTAGAACAAATTAGTGCGCTTTTTTAATAAACTACTTGTAAATTATTCCTTAAAAATTTGATTATGAGCAATCCAGCACAGAATATTGAAATTATCAATCTGAAAGATATTGCAATAAAGTACATTCAAAAATGGCCTTGGTTTGTAGCTTCCTCAACACTAACCTTAGCAGTAGCTATTTTCTACGTCCTTAGTACAAATACCACTTTTTCGGTGGAGTCAACTATCCTCGTTCGTGAAGATAATAACCGTCAATTATTTTCGGAAATGGCTATTGTTGAAAGTTTTGGCTTGGAAGGTGTAAAAAAAGATGTAGAAGATGAGATGCGAATTCTTGGTTCGAAAACGATTTTGAGCGAAGCAATTCGCGATTTGGATATTTCAACCGAATATTATGTTAAATCCTTACTTCGTTACACAGATACATACCCTGTAATTCCTATAAAACTCACTGCTAAATACAGTATAACAAAAAAAAATCCACAGCAAGTTTTGATTTTGAAAATCAAAAAAAAGGCTGAAAAATACAATATTAGTATTCAATATGGCGAATTAAAAGAGAAATTGATATTGAACGATATTTCGAAACCATTTAAAAGCATTGCCGGCATAATAAAACTTACGCCAAGTGAAGAATTTGATGCAAGTAAAACCTATAAAATTATAGATTTTCCACTTGTAGCAATTACTAACAATTACAGCCAGAGTATTATCATTAATACGATAAATAAAAAGACGAACGCTGTGAAAATTTCAACCGTTTCGAGTAATCCAGTTAAATCACAAGCAATTATCAACAAATTAGTTGAACTCTATAATTTAGATGCTGTACTCGATAAAAATATTATTGCTTCGAACACCAAAGATTTTGTTGAAAAACGTCTTGAGCTTCTTAAAAATGAACTTTTGGATGTTGAAATGAGCGTTGAGAGTTATAAAAAAGAAAACAACATGACCGACCTTAGTACGCAAGCAGAGTATTTCATGCGCACAACAGGCGAATATAATAAAGAACTATCCAGAATTGAAACACAACTTAATTTAGTGGATTATATTGACAAACATTTGAATGAAAATCAGAATAAATATAGTCTTATTCCTGCAAATTTAGGTCTCCAGGATGGTGCACTTCAAACACTCATTAAAAATTACAACGATGCCTTGCTCGAACGTTTAAAAATTAGCCGCACTTCAAACTCACTCAATCCACTTATAACGCAACTGGAAGAGCAAATTTCCACAATGCGCTCGAGCATTATTGCCAGTATTGCCAGTGTAAGCGACGGACTAAAGATTTCGAAACGCGACTTAAAACGGAAAGAAAGTCAATTTACCGGAAAAATTAAAGAAATTCCAACTCAAGAACGTGAATATATTGACATTAAACGACAACAAGAGATAAAAAATGATTTATATATTTTCTTACTTCAAAAACGTGAAGAAAATGCCTTGACCTTGGCAAGTACAATTCCTTCGGCTAAAACGCTTGATAAAGCCTACGTGATACCAGAGCCTGTAGCTCCAAAAAAGATGGTGATTTTGCTTATTGCTTTGATAATAGGAATGATTATTCCAATTGCGATTATTTATATAATTGATTTATTCGACCAAACAATAAAAGACAAAAAAGAGTTGCAACGCTTAACAAAAGTACCTTATGTAGGTTCCATAAGCAGTGCAAAGGAAAATGAGAAAGTAGTTGTAGGCGAAGGCAATACAACTCCAATTGCCGAAATGTTCCGACTTATACGAACGAACCTCCAATTTATGCTTTCGAGCAAACCATCGCATGTAATAATGATTACTTCGGCTGGAAGTGGTGAAGGTAAATCGTTCACTGCTATAAACTTAGCACTTTCGTTTGCGCTTACAAATAAAAAAGTACTTTTAGTTGGATTGGATATTCGTAAACCTGCTTTGTGTCAATATTTAGACATCTCAGAAAAAAGTGGTATAACCCATTATTTGTCGAACGAAAGTTTAACCGCCGATGAAATTACTTTAAAATCTGATTTACATAAAAACTTAAATATTATTCTATCAGGCCCTGTCCCACCCAATCCAACTGAATTATTGATGAGCTATCGCCTCGACGAAATGATTGAAGAGCTACGCGAAAAGTATGATTATATCATTCTGGATTCAGCTCCGTTAGGAATTGTTTCGGACACTTACTTGCTTAATCGCCTGTCGGACAATGTTCTTTTCGTTTGTCGACAAAATTATACCCCACGCGAAGCCACTGAATTGATTAATGAAGTGTATCAAAAAGGAAGTTTAAACGGAATGGGATTAATTTTAAATGGCGTGGATAAGGAAATTGAATACGGCTATGGATATGGCTATGGCCATAAAAAAAGTTAAATTAAATTGGATTGGATTTATATCGATTGAATAAAATGCCTACTTTTGGCTTTAAATATGTGACTTTCGTAAATAATAATTGGTGATACATAAAAATTCCGCCCTCGATGAAAATCGGGGGCTTTTTGTTTCAAGAAGTCGCCACTTGGAAACTACAACATTATAATAGTTTCCATAAAATAAATATCAAATCACTATATATCAACATACTACAAACTTTTCAAATTATTTAACAATATTATTTTAAACATTTATACTAATCTATTGTTAGAATTAATGTAATTTTGCACACAGAATTTCTAAAACATAAATGAATACTTTAAAAAACAACATAACACAAACAGCATCAAAACTTTTTCATCGTTCGGGTGTCCGAAATATTTCTATTGATGAAGTTTGCTCCGAATTACGTATATCAAAAAAAACATTTTACCAGCATTTTCAACAAAAAGAAGATTTAATTGGAGCTGTAATTGAAGAAAACAAACAACAGCATTTTGAGAAATTTGAAAAAAATCTCAAAAACAAAAATGCTATCGATTCGCTTATTTTTATAATTAAAGAATTAAAAAAAAATTCAGATTGTGAACCCCATCAATTATGGTTTGATATTCAAAAATATTATCCAAAAGTATTTGAAAAATATGAATACTTAAAATTGGAAGCAATCAGGATTGGATTTGAACAAAACTTGATTCAAGGAATTGACGAGGGCTATTATAGAAAAGATTTAGATATTGAATTAGCATCCTTTTTCCATTCAGTACAAATGAAAACCACTTTTGAAATGATGCAGGAAAACCAAAAGAAATTTGCAAAAAAACGAATGATGGATTTTTATATCGACCTAATAATTCATTTAATTGCCAACGAGAAAGGGTTGAAGTATTTAGAAGAAAATTATTACAATGAAGATAAAAAAGAATAAGTATTAAAAGTTAAATCTCTGTCATACAACAAGAGAAAAGCGCCATTTATCGACTTAAACAAAAAATGAAAATATATTATCAATTAACTTTGCAAAAAATGAAATTTAAATAGATATGACAATGAAGAAAAATTTAAAAACACTATTAATTGTATGCTTTGTAGGCATATCGACAACGGCTGTGCTTAAAGCCAACGATACGCTGAAAATAAGCCTAAAGCAGGCTATTGAAATTGGATTGAATAAAAGTCCGACTATCAAAATTGCCGACAAACAATTACTGCGTGTCGATTATTCGAACAAAGAAAAAACAGCTGCTTTGTATCCGAATATTTCGGCATCGGGCTCGTACCAACGGGCACTTAAAAAGCAGCGTATGTTCTTCTCGTTTCCGGGTATGCCGGCAAACCCCGATGGCATTGAAGTAGGTCAGGACAACACTTTTGTAGGTGGCATTTCAGCCTCATTACCAATCATTTCACCAACATTGTGGGCAACACTCAAAATAAATGAAGTAGATTTGCAATTGGCAAACGAAACTGCGCGTTCGTCGGAAATTACGCTAATAAATCAAATTACCAAAGCATATTATACCATATTAATGATGCAGGATTCGTACGATGTTTTCGAAAGCAACTATAAAAATTCAGAAGCAAGTACGCGCATTATTGCCGATAAATATCGTTTAGGCAGTGTTTCGGAATTTGAATGGTTACGCGCCGATGTGCAATTACGAAATGCATTATCCAACACCATTTCGGCCGAGAGTGCAGTTGACATGAGTAAATTACAACTTAAAACATTGATGGGCATCGAGTTATCCACCGAAATTAAATTAGAAGGCAATTTAAGTGAGTATGAAAAAGCACTTTATGGCGATTTGATGACTATCGACACTACAAATTTGAAACAAAATACCGATTTGAAACAATATGATTTGCGCTTGGAGCAAATGAAAAAAACGATCGATATACACAAATCAACTTGGCTACCATCGTTAGCTGCCAGCATAAACTACCAATATACAAGTATGGGAAATGATAGTACTTCATTTTCAAAATATCCTTGGTTTCCAACTTCCAACGCGGCAATTAGCCTTTCGATTCCAATTTTTCAGGGTGGAGCAAAGCACTACAAATCGAAGCAATTAAAACTACAAATGGATGAAATGAACCTGCAAAAAGTAAATTTGAAAAAGAATTTGGAGCTTCAGGCTAATATTTATGTCGACAATATGAAAAAGTCGATTGACAAAATTCAGTTGAACAAAAAAGGCTTAATGCAAGCCGAAAAAGCTGTTACTATTTCGCGCAAAATGTACGAAGAGGGTGTCGGAACCTTCTTAGATTTATCGAACTCCGAACTTAACCAACTTCAAGCAGGTCTCTCCTACAATCAATCTATCTACGATTTTATTTCGGCAAAAGCCGACCTCGAAAAGTTATTAGGAAAATCAATGAACAATTAAAAAAGACATAAATATGAAGAAACTTAATTTATTACCAATTCTCTTTATCGCCATTGTATTGGTAGCATGTGGCAAAAAGCAAGAAGTAAAAACAGAAACTAAAGAGCTCAAAAACAAGGTAAAAACAGCTATGGTTTCTATGCGAGAAGTAGCTCAAAATAATGAGTTTACAGCAACGGTAGAACCTGAAGTGAAAAACAACATTGCACCAGCCACCCCTGGACGTATTCGGAAAATTTTTGTAGAAGTGGGTGCAAGTGTTTCGAAGGGTCAAAAATTGGCACAAATGGACAATGTAAACCTATCCAATTCGGAAGTGCAAATAGAAAATCTCCGCCGCAGTTTTAAACGCGTCTCAGGGCTATTTGCAGTAGGGGGCGCTTCGCAACAAGAGCTGGATAATGCTCAATTACAATTGGATGTAGCTGAAACGAATTTGAAAAATTTGAGCGAAAATACATTCTTATTAAGTCCGATAACGGGAATAATTACAGCTCGTAACTACGACCAAGGCGATATGTATAGCGGACAAATGCCACTAATGACCGTGATGCAAATTTCGCCTGTAAAATTAAAAATTAACGTGTCGGAATCGAATTATACCACAGTGAAAACAGGGATGCCCGTAGATGTAAAATTTGATGTTTTTGGAAACGAAAATTTTACAGGCAAAGTAAGTCTAATTTATCCGGTAATCGACGATCGAACACGAACATTTGGAGTTGAGGTAAAAATCAATAATGCCAACGGAAAAGTTCGTCCTGGCATGTTTGCACGTGTAAAAATGAACTTTGGTAATGCAAAACACGTCGTAGTACCTGATATGGCTATTATTAAGCAATCTGGCTCGGCCGAACGATACGTTTATGTATATGCCGATGGAAAAGTTTCATATAGAAAAGTAGAACTTGGGCAACGCTTAGGAGCTGAATATGAATTGCTTTCGGGCATGCAAAATGGCGAAATAGTGGTCGTTTCGGGACAATCGAAACTAAACGATGGCATGGAAGTAGAAGTGATAAATTAAAAAAATAAAAGACATGAGTTTATACGAAAGCGCTGTAAGAAAGCCAGTTATGACATCACTAATTTTTGTAGGTGTTGTAATTTTAGGACTTTTTTCGCTAAATAAATTACCAATTGACTTGCTTCCAAATATTGAGACGAATACCATTATGGTATTAACAACTTACGATGGAGCAAGTGCTGCCGACATTGAAACCAATGTTACCCGTCCGCTCGAAAATTCGCTGAACACGGTAGCAAATTTAAAAAATATAAAATCAGTTTCGCGCGAAAATCGTTCGATGATTACCCTCGAATTTAATTATGGCGACGACATCGAATCGCTCACCAACGATGTGCGCGATAAATTGAACATGGTAAAATCGTTTTTGCCCGAAGGTGTTCAGGAGCCTATTATTTTCAAGTTTAGCACCGATATGATTCCCGTAATCATGCTATCGGCTACTGCCAAAGAAAGTTTGCCTGCTTTGTACAAAATTCTAGATAATAAAGTGGCAAATCCATTGGCGCGTATCGATGGTGTTGGTTCTGTGTCAATTACGGGTGCTCCAAAGCGGGAAATACAAATTTTTATCGACCCGCTCAAATTAGAAGCTTACCATTTGACAATAGAAAGTATTGCACAAAATATTCGCATGGAAAATGTGAATACGCCCGCCGGAACGGTTGATATTGGTAGCGACTCCTACTCCATTCGTGTGAATGGCGAATTTAAAGATGCCGCCGAGCTCAACAAGATAATTGTAGGTTCGTCGGGTGGAAAAACAATTTTCCTTTCGGATGTTTCTATAGTAAACGATGCCGTAGAGGAAAGGATGCAGGAAAGTTATACAAATGGAAAACAAGGTGCTACCATTGTTGTGCAAAAACAATCGGGTTCCAACACGGTAAAAATTGCTGAAAAAGTACTCAATGAATTGCCTTCAATCAAAAAATCGCTCCCTTCTGATGTGAAATTAGACGTAATTATTGATACTTCGGATAGCATTAAAGAAACAATCAGCGGTTTGACCGAAACAGTGCTTTACGCATTTTTATTCGTAATTCTTGTTGTTTTAGCGTTTTTGGGTCGTTGGCGTGCAACAGTCATCATCATTCTTACTATCCCTATTTCGCTTATTTCAGCATTTATATATTTGGGTGGAACGGGTGGAAGTTTGAATATCATTTCGCTCAGTGCACTTTCGGTAGCCATTGGTATGGTGGTTGACGATGCCATTGTGGTACTCGAAAACATCACCACACACATCGAACGCGGTAGTAGACCCAATAGTGCAGCTGTACACGGAACAAACGAAGTAGCAGTTTCGGTAATTGCTTCAACACTAACGCTGATAGCTGTATTTTTCCCTCTTACACTTATTACAGGTATGGCAGGTGTTATGTTTGTACAATTGGGGTGGATGGTAACAATTATCATGACTGTATCTACAGTTTGTGCTCTTACACTTACACCAATGTTAAGTTCACAGCTTCTACGACTGAACCCAAAACGCAGTAAAATTTTTGAAAAAATTTATTTACCTATCGAACGATCATTAGATAATCTGGACAATTACTATGCTAAATTCGTAAATTGGGCTGTGCGCAATCGCAAAAAAGTAGTTGCATTTGCTACTATCTTTTTCATTTTAAGCTTGTTGCCTATTGGTTTTATTGGAACAGAATTTATACCTGCACAAGATAATGGGCGTGTGGCTGCAACAATCGAAATGCCCGTAGGTACGCGTATGGAAATTACCAAGAAAACGGCAGAAGATTTGAAACTGCTTTGGCAAAAAAAATATCCCGAAATTGACATGATTAATTATAGCGTGGGGCAAGCTGCCAGCTCCAACGTATGGGGATCTTTACAAAATAATGCTTCAAATATTATATCGCTCAACTTGCGTATGTTACCACTTGGCGATCGTAAACGCTCGATGTTCGAAATTTGCGACAGTATACGTGCCGATTTGGATAACATGCCCGAAGTAAGCAAATCGAATATTATTGCCGGAGGTGGTATGAGTATGATGGGTGGACAATCGACCTTAGATGTAGATGTATTCGGATATGATTTTGAGCAAACAGATAAAATTGCAAATGAACTTTCGCAGCGAATTGCTAAAATACCCGGATTGGTAAATGTGAAAGTGAGCCGTGGCGATTACACACCCGAATATCAAGTTGAATTTGATCGGGAAAAATTAGCTATTAATGGACTGAATATCAGCACCGCGTCCAACTATTTACGTAATCGAATTAACGGACTTACCGCTTCACTTTATCGTGAAGATGGTGAAGAGTATTCAATTCGTGTGGTTTATTCGCCAGAATATAGACAATCGATTGAGAATATCGAAAATATCCTCATTTATAACCAACAAGGGCAGGCAGTTCGATTGAAAGACTTGGGACGTGTGGTCGAAAAATTTACACCTCCAACTATCGAACGCAAAAATCGTCAACGATTAATTACGGTAGCTTCAACTGTTTCGGGCACTACTATCGACAAAGCCGTGTCGGAAATAAATGCACAAATCAGCGAAATGAGCATTCCTTCGGATATTTATTTAGAAGTGGGTGGAACTTATAAAGATCAGCAGGAGTCGTTTAGCGATTTATCTATCTTATTGCTAATCATTATATTATTAGTATTTATTGTAATGGCTTCGCAATTCGAATCGCTCACTTATCCGTTTATTATTATGTTTTCGGTACCATTTGGTATTTCGGGCGTTGTGCTCGCCTTGGCAATTACGGGTAGCACGCTAAACATGATGTCGTTCGTAGGTCTGATAATGTTGGTAGGTATTGTGGTTAAAAATGGTATTGTAATGGTCGATTATATCAACCTCAACCGCGAACGTGGTTTAGGAATTATTCATGCCGTAGTTTCGGGAGGTAAATCGCGTCTTCGTCCGGTTTTAATGACAACGCTAACCACCATCCTGGGTATGCTGCCAATGGCATTAAGCAATTCGCAAGGTTCGGAAATGTGGAAATCGATGGCAATTACGGTTATTGGCGGATTAACAGTTTCTACCATTCTAACACTTGTAATTGTGCCAACAATTTATGCCATTTTTGCCGGAAACGGTGTGAAACGAAATCGCAAAAAAATGAGAAAAATAAATATGAAGGAATTATCAATTTAACAATTCGTATCAATATTTTGCGAAATTGAAAATTGGAAAATTGGAAGAAACATATTAATTGAAATAAAAATTAAAAACATCTCTCAATCCCCTCTTAGGGGGTGAAGGAGCTAAATTATCTAAAATGAAAGCAGTATTTATAGCCTTCGATCAGGCATATTACGAACAGATACTTACTATATTGAATTACGCTCATATTAAAGGGTTTACGCGCTGGGATGAAGTACAAGGACGTGGTAGCAAAACCGGTGAACCACATTTTGGAACACATGCGTGGCCATCTCTCAACTCATCTATATTAACTGTAATTGATGATGCTAAAGTAAAACCACTGTTGAACGAGTTAAAAGTGTTGGATGCCACTTCCGACCTTATGGGGCTGCGCGCCTTTGTGTGGAATGTGGAAGATGGTATATAATTAGTTCTTTTCAATTATTTTATTTGAGTCCGCTCCGAAAAGTATTATTTTTATTAAAAATGATACTTTTCGGAGTGGACTCTTTCATTAAAATCGAATCTATGTTATAAAACATATAATAATTGTCAATTTAAATAAATTCTGATTTTATTATAAAAAATATAGTTGTACTTTTGTATGGTTGTTTAATCAACTATTAAATACACAACAATATGAGTCAGTTATTAAGCGGTGAACTTTTCGATATTTTGATTGGTAAAATTTCAACAACTATCAACCGTGCCATCTTACGAGCATTTGCCTCCGAGAATATTGAGATTACCACCGAACAGTGGACTGTATTAGCTTCGCTTTCGATAAAAGATGAAGTTACCCAGCAGGAACTTTGCAACATTACACTTAAAGATAAGCCAAGTATGACGAGACTGATTGACAAACTCGAACAACGAAAATTGGTAATTCGATTATCCGACCAACCCGACCGTAGGGTAAATATTATAAAACTTACCAACGAAGGCAAAAGAATTCAAGACAAAGCGACGCTTATTGTTCAAAATATAGCAACAAAAACCCTGAGTAACATTACACCCGAAGAATTGGATTTGAGTAGAAATGTGCTACGAAAAATCATGTCAAACCTAAAATAATTTTTTTAATAATATAGTTGCATATACAACTATATTAAAATTTACTCTAACAAACATCTTGATTTTACAACAAAAAAATACATAATCGAGAGCATGTACTCAAACTATGCTTTCTAACAAACAAAAAAACTCAATTAGTAGCAAAATGAAAAAAAAGCTTTTATTTACATTGGCAATTTTTGCGAGTTCGCAAATGAACTCACAAAAAATAGTGCAACTCGACGATTGCCGGCAGATGGCATTGTCGCACAACAAAAGTTTAGTGATGGCAGCCGAAAATATTCGTGCCGCACAGGAATTAAAAAAGGCAGCATTCACACAGTTTCTTCCAAATTTTTCGGCTAATGGTGGTTACACACGCAACGAAAAAAACCTATCATTACTTGCCGAAGATGCATTATTGCCCGTAGGCACAAAAATGTCCGATGGTTCATTTGGCTTTACGGCCGATCAGATTTCGAATAAATGGACACTAATAGAAAACAAACCCGTGCCGCTCGATGCGAATAGTGTACCTTTTAATCCAACAACCAATCCTGAAAAAATTCAATGGAAAGGATACGCCATTCTACCCAAAGAAGCAATGGAGTTTGATATTCAAAATGTATTTGCAGGCTCGGTTGGTTTTGTGCAGCCATTATTTATGGGTGGAAAAATACTTGAGCTCTATAAAATGGCAAAATATGGCGAAAACATGGCACAGGCTCAGCATGAAAGTAAAGTTATTGAATTGCTGCTTGAAGTTGATGAAGCTTACTGGCGAGTGATATCGGTACAAAACAAACTGAAAATTGCCACACAATATCGTAATTTACTCAAAACACTTTGTGCAAATGTGCAAACATCAATTGAAGAGGGTGTTGCAACCAAAACAGAACTCCTCAAAGTGCGAGTAAAGCTCAACGAAGCCGAAGTAATGCTTACGAAAGCCGAAAATGGACTTAACCTTTCGAGAATGGCACTTAACCAACTCTGTGGCAAAGCTTTGGAAGATGTGTACGAACTATCCGACGAAGAGTTAGTGAAAGATGAACAGCCGCATCTCAAACCAATAGAGCAGGCTATAAACGACCGTCCCGAAATAAAAGTGCTTACTCAAGTTGAGAATGTAGCCAAAAGCAACGAAAAAATAATGCTCTCGAGATTTATGCCCAACATAGTACTTTCGGGCAATTATTTAGTATCAAATCCGAACACTTTCGATGGATTTAAAAATGAGTTTGGAGGTATGTATAGCATCGGACTTGTTGCCAATGTACCATTATTTCATTTTGGCGATAAGATTCACACTTTAAATGCAGCCAAATCGCAAAGAAAAATTGCATCTACGCAATTGGAAGAAGTGAAAGAAAAAATGCATCTTCAGATAAAACAAAGTACTTACAAAATGTCCGAAAGTATCAAAAGGACGATTACAACAAAACAAAATGTAGAATATGCCGAAGAAAATTTGCGCTATGCTAACGAAGGATTCGAGGCTGGAGTGATTACTTCTACCGACTTATTGGGGGCTCAAACTGCGTGGTTGTCGGCAAAATCGGAAGATGTAGATGCCCGAATCGACACTCGTTTGTGTAATACATACTTAGCCAAATCATTAGGCATGCTTAATGCACCCGAACTCTCTAAAACTACTACTAAATAATTCAAAAGAATAAAAATACAGATTAAATACAAAAAAAAGAATTATAAAAACATTACTACCATGAAAACTAAAAACAAAGATTTGAGAATAGGTTTATTTGCCTTAATTATAGTTACAATCATCATTTTTGTTGTCGGAATAATTGTGAACAAACCAGAACCAATTATAATTCAAGGCGAAGCGGATGCCTCCGAAATTCGTATATCGGGTAAAGTTCCGGGTAGAATTAAAGAATTTTTTGCCGAAGAAGGAACCCATGTTAGCGCAGGCGACACCTTAGTGATAATTGACAGCCCCGAATTATCAGCTAAATTGGAACAAGCTTCGGCAGCACAAAATGCCGCTCAAGCACAAAACAACAAAGCAATTAAAGGAGCTCGTAAAGAATTGGTAATTGGTGCTTTCGAAATGTGGCAAAAAGCCTTAGTTGGTGTAGATATTACAAAAAAATCGAACGACCGCGTGCAAAAATTATTCGACAAAGGAGTAGTTTCGGCTCAGAAACGCGATGAGGCAGAAGCACAATACAAAGCCGCTTTAGCTACTGCCAACGCTGCAAAATCGCAATACGACATGGCTAAAAACGGAGCCGAAAACGAAGACAAGGAAGCGGCTATTGCATTGGTCGACAGAGCTAAAGGAGCTGTGAACGAAGTAAAATCATATCTCAAAGAAATTACACTCACGTCGCCTATCAATGGCGAGATAACTGAAATATATCCTATGCGAGGTGAGCTTATAGGTTCAGGCGCACCCATAATGAGCATTGTGGATTTAACCGATATTTGGTTTACATTTAATGTGCGCGAAGATTTGCTCGGCGATATGAAAATGGGTAAAACATTTGTGGTGAAAGTACCTGCACTCAAAGATAGATTGGTAGAAGTAAAAGTAGAATATATCAAAGCTTTAGCTTCGTATGCTACGTGGAAAGCGACCAAAACAAGTGGACAGTTTGATGTAAAAACATTCGAAGTGAGAGCACGACCCACAAAAACTGTTGAAGGACTTCGCCCCGGAATGACCGCTCTTTTTGAAGAAGTTATTAAATAATACAAATTCTTATGTTAAATGTGATTTTAAAGGCAATAAATGCCACTACTATGCGCGAACTTAAGCGCATGGTAAGTCGCCCTATTTACTTCATAGCATTAGTTTTGGTAATGGCATTTTGCTACGTATTTTTTCTGACATTTTTCAACAACGGTCAACCTGATAAAATGCCAATTGGTGTGGTCGATTTAGATAATTCGGCGCTTTCGAGGCAGTTTGTTCGCAATATAAGTGCTACTCAACTATCTAAAACCGTTATGCGACTTGGAAGTCATAAAGAAGCTCGCGAGGAAATGCAACGTGGGAATATTTATGCTTTTGTTGAAATAGAAAGCGATTTTCAAAAAAAAACGATATCCAATAAAAAACCTGTAATAGGTATTTATACCAACGATGCGTACTTAGTGGCAGGTTCGCTTCTTAGCAAAGACTTAATGTATATGAGCGCGCTGAGTTCGGGAGCTGTGCAAAGGCAAATTTTGCGGGCAAAAGGTGTTGAGGAAAGTCGAATCATGGGTGTAATTCAGCCCATTGTAATTAATACGCATTTAATTGGTAATCCGCAGGCCAATTATGGCGTGTATTTACTCAACGTATTATTGCCCGGAGTATTGCAATTAATGGTATTAATGATGACGATTGTTGCTGTGGGCGTAGAGTTTAAAGAACGAACTTCGGCACTATGGTTAGAACAAGCCGACAACTCGATTTTGCTTGCCATTGTTGGCAAATTGGCACCTTACACCTTGGTATTTTCACTTGTGGGAATGATTGGCAATGTGTTGTTGTATGGTTACATGCGTTATCCAATGAACTCAGCTATTGGTTGGATGTTTCTCAACACATTTATGTTTGTAATGGCATCACAAGCAATTGGTTTGTTGCTAATTGGCATTACTCCTGTGCTGCGCGATGGTGTAACGTTGGCTGCTTTTTACGGTTTGTTGGGGTTCACTTTTGCTGGATTCACCTTCCCAATAGAGCAAATGCCACCTTCAACTCGTATTTTTAGTTACCTTTTTCCTATACGACATTATTTTAATATTTATGTCGACCAAGCACTTAACGGACTGAATATAGGTAAGTCAGCATATTCATTTTTAGCATTGGGCTGCTTCAATTTACTTCCACTATTGGTGTTGGGTCGTTTGAAAAATGCATCATTAACGCAAAATTTTCCAGTAAAATAAACATAAAATAAAGCATGAACAATAGCAAACATTCACTTTCTGCCAAAGATAAATGGATTTCTATCTTTACAGAATTATATCATATTCTTCGAAACGAATTTAAAACCATATTCAAAGACCGCGGTGTGGTAATCGTTTTTATCGTTGCATCGCTCGTATATCCAATGCTCTACTGCGGATTATATAAAAATGAAACCTTGGTAGATGTGCCAATAGCTGTGGTAAATGCATCTAAAAGCGAAAAAGCACGTGCTTATGTGCGCCAAATAGATGCAAGTCCCGATGTAAAAGTTACCGCTAAGTACTTCAATATGCGCGAAGCAAAAACAGCTTTTGAGGCAAAAGAAGTGCACGGAATTGTTTATATTCCGGAGGATTTCGACAAGCGACTAAATTCCAACGAGCAAGCTAACTTATCTATTTATTGCGACATGAGCAGCTTTTTGTATTACAGAGCACTGATGCAAGCAGCCAATTACACCGCATTACACGTAGGTAAAGAAGTACAACTCGAAAGGCTTGCCGACAAGGGTATTACTGGCGAAAGCGCCGAAGTTGTGGCAGAACCTATTTCATTTCAAAACAATATTCTTTTTAATGGAGGAATGGGTTTTGCAAGTTTTTTAATGCCTGTTATTTTAATGCTAATAATTCATCAAACCTTATTTTTTGGAATAGGAATGCTTGCTGGCACTTCGCGCGAAGAAAATAGATTTGGCGACCTTGTTAGTAAGTCCATCCACCGCGGAGGAGCATTAAGAGTAGTATTGGGAAAATCAATTTGCTACTTTTCGATGTATGTTGTATTTTCGTTTTTCATACTTTATGTGGTATCACGCATGTTCAATCTTCCGCACATAGGGCAATGGATGGATATTGCAACCATGATGCTTCCCTTTTTACTGGCAACTATCTTTTTTTCGATGACTGTCTCTGTTTTTCTTCCAAATAGAGAAACGGGTATGATTCTATTCTTGTTTTTTTCGCTGATACTATTATTTTTGAGCGGTGTGTCGTGGCCTCAATCCAATATCAATGGATTTTGGAAAACCCTAAGTTGGATATTTCCTGCTATTCATGGTATTCAAGCGTATATCAAAATCAATTCTATGGGAGCTGACATGCAACATATTAGTTACGAATACATTAACCTCTGGATACTTACCGCAGTTTATTTTATCACGACTATAGCTGCTTACAAATGGCAAATAAATAAAAGTGAAAATCATAACATCGCAAGTTACGAAAATTGAGGCAACAAAAAATGTGTTCTAAAGCATTCCGTTAAATAATTTTTTGGCGGGGTGTTTTGCGTTCGGGGTGGTGCGTTTAAGTCATAAGATGTTAGGGGTTAGCAGCTTGGTTGACAATAGTTTGTTTTTTTTGTTCTTCGTTTGCTTTGTTTATTTCTGTCTTCATTTCGCTGTATTTAATTGGTTCGGTTAATCTTTTTAACGAATTAAGAGTAATCGAACTTTGACTTCTTTTGTAATTATCAAGTCTAATTGTCGGTAGAACATAAAAATCCCATTGTTCCATTTTCAAAGGGTCAATAGTCGTTTGGTCTAAGTGTTTTAAATGACAAAAAACATAAATGTCGGCACGTCGCTTCGGTTTCAAAGCTTCAATTTGAGTTTCAAAAACTCTATATTGAGCTGGTTTAATTGAAAACGAAATTGTCGAGATTTTTTTCTGACCCCAAGTCTGAATGTATGCCGCTGACTTAACTTCTATTTTTATTCCATTATCTGTTTTTAAGTCAAAAGCATCCCACTCATCTCTTAAATTTTTCGGGTCAAGTCCAACCGCTGTACCAACAATAAATTCAGCAAATCGTCCACGAGTCGCATTACTCAAAATGTCAGACACACTCCAACTCCAAAAATCCAATAAATTATATTCTGTCTTTTCTCCGTTGTCTGTTAAGTATTCATTTCCAGTCTTCGGTTCTGCTTGTATTGCTTCTAGTTCGTTCATTTTTTTTCTTTTTCTTTTCAGTCCAACCGCAAAGATGCAATTAGTTTGAATTAATTTGGTAAAACGGTTAATTCATTTCTATTGCCAATTCTCGGAACAGCTTTGTATCTACCTAATAAATAGTCTTTTCGTATTTCTTTGTCAAAACGGATATTGTATTCTTCCAACGAATGAAGATGACTTGAACCATCTTTGTCTTTCACAGCAAACCAAATTTCATCTTTCCTAAATAGTTTTTGGGTCAGAAGCGATGATTCGTGACTAGCAGTTATTAACTGACTGTTAATATTCTCGCTTTTTTCTAAAAACAAGTCAAATAAATCGTAAATTAAATTTGGGTGAAGACTTCGTTCCATTTCATCAATAATAAATACTTTGTTACCTTGTAACAAGTCCATAATCAACGGAATGAAGTCAATAATTCGGATAGTTCCGTCCGATTCGTCATTGGTATCGAATAATTCTTGTTTCTCTTTACCTTTTACATCATGTTTGGTCATGAACTTATGAACGAGCAAATCATTGCCTTTTTTAGAGATAAAATAGGTAGTATTTCGGTTCGAAACCATAAATGATTTTTCTTTTTCCGAATCTCTGCTTAATAAATCTTGTTTTATTACATCAGACAATTTAGTTGGAATGTCAATGCTTTCAAATTCAACTTTTTCTAAACAAATTCCATTTATTCCAGTGTCGAAATAGTTCAAAAGTTCTTCAAAGGTTTTTTGTAACTTGCTGTTATCCATTAATTCAGATTTAATCCCTTCGTTGTACTTGTCGTCTGGAAAAATCACTTTTAATGAATTCTGAAACCAATCAATTACATTCAAAATATCAGTAATGTCTGACACATTGCCTTTGACTTTTCGGGTTTTAATTTCAGTTAAAAACAATTGATTGTTAGGAGTTCCTTTAGCTATAAACTTTAGAAACTGTTGGTGTTCTTCTTTTTTGTTTTTGGCTAGCAATGGAGCTAAATCAAAACTGTCATTTTTGAGTGTGTTTCGCTCAAAAATCTTTGATTCCGACTTGTTTTTCAATTCGTAGAGCCATTCCTCTACAATTTCTTTTGAGTTAAAAACAAAACCATAAGCATAATTTTTGCCGTTATGAGTAATTTCATATTCAATTCTTGAATTACTTGACAAGGTAGCAATATCTAATCTAAAATTTTGAAAATTAATTAATTGTTCACTTTTAGTGCCGACTAGAATTAATTCTCTCCCGAAATCAATTGCTTTAATCAAGTTTGATTTACCAGATGCGTTGGCACCCAAAATTATGGATGCTTTAAGTGCCGAAATGCCCTTTACTTTTTCCGATTTATGATTTGGTTTCAAAGTTCCACTTCCGGGAATCATCGAAAACACAACTCTGTCTTTAAATGACAGAAAATTCTCTACACTGAATCTTATTAGCATGATATTATGGTTTTATTGTGCAAAGATAGTGATTTAATCACATAAACGATACTTTTATGCTTGTTTTGGCTAAATATTGGATAATATTATTCTTGGCGGTTGTCAATCGTCCAGAATCCAACAAACTCACATCCGCCATAATAAACTTACAGGGCGTTGGTTTTAGCTTTATCGGCTTCTTTTTTTCTTAGCAGTAAAGCTAAAACAATGTACTGTAACCGCTCTGCCTATTTTCAAAAAGCTATAAAAGCCACTGCAAGACAATTGAAAATGAATTCTAACTTGCAGCGGCTTTTTTTGCTTTTTGGGCGTTTATCATTGCGTTCCTTGTGAGCCTTTCAAATCATCATTTTCAACGATTTTGCTTGATTTTGTTGCTTTTACGTCCTTATCGTTAAATGTATAATAAACCGAAATTGCAATTTTTCGACCCATATTCAATTTGTCGGTAATAATGCGCATTTCATTGGTTTCAATTTTTTTATTGTACGTTCTTGTTTTCCAAAACGGATTCGACATAGTTAATTCCACATTCAGTTTGTCACCAAAAAAAGCTTTTGAAGCGTTCATTTCACAAGTGTAGAAACTAAAACCTGAGCCTTGTAGTGTTATTGTCGGAAATTTGTACATTCCACTCATTCCGATATAATAATCATTAGGAAGCGTGAAATTCGCTCTGGAGTTTACAATGCCTGTAAATCCTGAGTTTGACATTTCATTGTTACGAACACTTACATAGCTTCCACTTCCACCAATACTATATTGAAGCCACGAGGTAATTTTAGCACTTAAATTCAAATTAAGTTTCAGTTCATTGTATTTTCCATCGTTTGTATAAGTGGTGTAATACACATCATTTGCAATACCCGAAATATTTTGAATAGAATTATTCGAAAACAAATACGATAGTTTTGCATATTGTTTAATACGTTTCAATCTATTTGAATAATCAAAGCTTAAACTATTAAGTAATTCAGAAGTCAGATTTGGATTTCCATAATAAATCGATTGTTGGTCAATGACATAAATTGTCGGATTCAGGGCATAAACATTTGGTCTCACTATTTTGGTATTGTAGCTTGTACTAAATAAAACACCTTTGCTTGTTTTAGTGGAAAGCAATAAATACGGAAGTAGATTTGAATAATTGGCTGTAAAATCATTGGCATTGCTGTTTTCAGTCCCACCATCAATCTTGGTTGATTCAAAACGCAAACCAGCATTAATGTTATATTTTTTTAGAACCTTCAATGCATATTCCGAATAAAGAGCATAAACCAACTGCGTATTTTTAAAGTTTTCCTTTTCATAAACATCGGAAATGTTGTTTATAAGCTGTTTATCTGAGAGACTAGAATTGTTACGATAAATAGTTTTAGCACCAAAACTTAATTGACTATTATTCAAAAAATTATGAACATAGTCAATTTGAATTGTGTTTTCGTCCTGATTTTCATCCAGTTTATATTTCAGTAAGGAATTTGTATAGTTTAATACATTAAATGTTTGTTGTGAATTTGAGTGATTCACAAAATCAACTTCCTTCAATGCCGATACAACGAGATTATCGCGCTTATTCCTCGAAATAAACTCATAATTTATACCCAAGTTGTAATCACCAAATTTTAAATCCGATTGTTCGTGCAAATTATAACCATAAACAAGATTATTTGAAAAATCATTCATTTGGTTTTCCTGAAATGTGGTGTCAGTAACATTGTCCTGATTGTAACCTGCGGAAAAACTAATGGTGTTTAGTGTGTCGAATTCGTAACTCAAATCAATAGAGATTGCTTTTGAAATATCATTACCTAATAATTTAGTTTCTCCGTTTTGAATAAGTTGATAATTTTGAAAATCCAGTTTATTTAGTCGCTCAATATGTTCTTCTGTCTCAAATTTATGGGTGGAATTATAGGCAATATTTCCGTTCACTGTCAATTTGTTGTATTTGAGACCAAAATCAGTGAACAATCCATAACCCAAATTACTGTCTACTTCAGACCCAATCATTAGCGAAGCTTCGCTATTTTTTTTGGTGATTATGTTAACCACACCACAACTTTCGTCCGCATCATATTTTGAACCTGGGTTGGTTATAATTTCAATTTTCTTAATGTTCGAAGCGGCTGTGTTTCTCAAATAGAAAACAGGATTGTTGTTGACCGATTTTAGTTTT
>CAMDNO010000063.1 GCA_945902955.1 Porphyromonas cangingivalis | reverse complement strand
CTCCCGATTATATCGGGATAAACTGCTGGGGCTAAGACATATTCTCCACAAAAGATACGAGAAATTAAAGATACTGAGTCTTAAAGCCCCCTTTGGGGGTTGGGGGTCATATTACAAATAATTTAAGAAACATATCAATAATAAATCTCACTTACTTATATGTTTACAATTCCTATCTCTTGGTTGAATATTGATAATTAGAAATTAAATAATTGAAAATTAACTATTTCGCTTGTGCAGCTTTTTGTTTGAGTGTATATTCGCGTTGCCAAGCTTTAAGCTTGCCCGACAATTCAGCGCCAAAAGCATCGTCTAATTTTTTGTTGTAGTCTACGGCACTTTCTTTTCTGATAGCCATTTTCTGTTCGTCGGTAGTGGCTGTTTTCATTTTTTCGTTTACCAATACGGCACGTTCCATGGCAAGTTCAATAGCTTTCGCTTTTTGGTCTTCGGTGAGTTGAAGGTCGGCTGCCATTTGGTCGTACATGGCTTGCTGCTTTTCGGGCAATTTTTTAATTACTTTGGGAGCTACCGGAGCTGCCGGTGTTTGCGGTGTTTGAATAGTTGATGGCGATTGAGCCGAAAGCACAAAAGAGACCAAAAGCATTCCGATAACAGCGAAAAATTTTAATGTTTTCATTTTTTTGTATTTTAATTTAAATGTTATTAATATCGTTTTTGTTCGACTACAAATATAGGACAATCTTATCAAAATAAAGTTCTAAATTTATACTATTTAGGAGCTGTGCGGTATAAATAAATACCAATTAACAAAAAAACAATGTTTGGAAGCCAAGCTGCTAAAAATGGCGACATCAATCCGCTTACCGAAAAGGAGGTTGAAAAGGTTGAAAAAAGCACATAAAGAGCACTCAATCCCAGCCCGATACCCAAGTGAATACCAACGCCTCCACGCACCTTGCGCGACGAGAGCGAAACGCCAATTAAAGTCATAATAAAAGCGGCCAATGGCAATGCCAAACGTTTGTAATATTCGTCTTCGAAGGCTTGGATATTACCCACACCTCTATTTCTTTGCCGTTCGAGGTAGTTGCCAAGTTCGGTATTGTTGAGCTGTGCACTTTCGGCAGAGCTTATGAAAAATTCGCGTGGCTCCACATCAATGGTGGTATCCATTTCTGTTCCTTTTTTTATGCTTTCGCGCATTCCATCAAAGTCGCGTTGTAGGTAATTGTTTAGTTTCCAGTGTGTAGCCGAATCCCACCGAGCCGTTTCGGCCGTTAGGCGCGAAATGAGTTTTTTATCCACAAATTTTTCCAACGAAAAACGATAGCCTGTCTTTTCGGCCACTTCGTAGCGTTCGATATACATAATAACGCCTTTTTCAACCTCCATTTGCACATTCCGTGCATTGTCTAACTTTTTCTTTTTAACGTATTTATCTTCAAAATCTATCATTTTGAGCGAAGCCGGTGGAATAATGTAACCTCCCAGTACAAACGACAAGGCAGCAATAGCAAAAGCCGAAATAAAATAAGGACGCATAAGCCGATTGAAGCTCACACCACTCGATAGGATAGCAATAATTTCGGTATTGCCAGCCATTTTGGATGTAAAAAATATAACTGCTATAAATGTAAATAGTGGGGTAAACATATTTACATAAAAAGGAATAAAATTGACGTAATAATCCAACACGATAGCTTTGAAAGGAGCATTACTATCAAAGAAGTTATCGAGCTTTTCTGTTAAATCGAAAACTACCGAAATGCTAATTATCAACGCAATAGAGTAAACGTAGGTGCCCAAAAACTTCCCGATAATGTAGGTATCGATTTTTTTTAAACCTAATTTTTGATAATTAAATGCCATGAAAATAGCTTTTGTCTTTGGTAATTTCTATTTAAAAATTTCGAATTACAAAGATAGAACAATTTTCGGTTGAATGCTTTTAACAAAACAGAAAATTTGCCATACTCTTTTTGAGATGTTATAAATAGCTTTTGTGAGAAGCGATAATTCTATTTTGTAGGTTGTAAATTTACAGACAAACCCAACGCCTCTTTATAATGTTCGTTTGGTTGATGACGAAAAGGCTATTGTACTAAGCTTATATAAGCCAGTTGTAATCATTACAATGTCAGGTCAAAATTGCTTATTTGGCAGTTTTGACCTTCTTTTTGAGGTGCTAATCGCATTCGAATTTAACGATTCAACATTATTTTATTTAAAAATCTGACATATTTACATATATTTTATTTTGGCACGCAAATTGTAAAAAGAAAGTAGTATTTTTAAATAACAAAAGCATTTTTAATTGAACTCAAACAAAGATATATCGACTGACAAATCACTGCACGAACTCAAGACTTCGATTGCGGAGGCTAGTTTTTCTTTTTTTTCTTGTAGTGATTTAGCCAGTAGAGTTTTTCAATTATCAGGACGTCGCTTTAATCCCTATTACAGGGAAAATGCTTACTTTAAAAACGGAACATTCGATGAGTTTAATCTCCTTGCAAAATTAAAAAATAAAAAAGATGAAGATCTGTCCATTAGTCGGTATGATAAACAAACCGAATCAGCTTATTTAAACACACTTACCGCTACTGACGAATATTGTATTTCCGACGACAACATTTTTGAAAAACAGTTGTTGCATGAAATTACAGTTAAAATTGACTTTAGTGCCTCTGTCAAAGAATTAATGCGCCGCTTGGCAATTTATACCGGACTACTATTGTCCACCCTATTCCGCGTATTACGTAATACACGCATACATTCACTTTCGATATTTTTCGGACTGTGCTGCAGCCGTTCGGGATATATCTTCGAAGCCATTACCGGCACCAGTTCACATCCCATCCCTGCATAATTAATATACACTCCGTATTACCTGCTGTTTTTTTAGCAGTTTAGGTTCAGATGCTATTCGAATGGAATAGTATTTCAAATCAAGTATATTAATTTAAAAATAAAAATATCATGGGGCCAAAAGCCAAAATATCAAAGATGTCTAACTATTCGTTAGGTACTTTAACAGCTCGCATCATACAAAATATTGATGCATCAACGGTAGAAGAAGTAAAAACTGCCGATTTTTACGATTTAATAGTGGCGGCTTACGAACAATATGCTACGTCAGCTACCAAAAGTGATAAAAAGAAAGTCGACACCATCGATGTTGAATTTCAAAACCGGAAGGATATTTTCCTTGAATTCAGAAAATATCTACAAGGTTTGCAAATTTCGCCCGACGAAGAGACTAAAGCTTCGGCAAAAAGGGTTTATGCAGAGATAAATCGATTTGGACGCGACTTTGTAAATATCAAAGCTGCCGAACAGTCACACAACTATGCAATGATAATTGCCGGACTTAAAAAATCGGAACTATCGGTCGACTTACAAACACTTAAGCTTAATGCTAAAGTGGCACAATTTGAGGCAGCCCACCGCAGTTACGAAAAACAGTTTATGCAGTGGGGCGATTTCAAGAAAGTAGCATTACCTGCTTCGAAGTTACGCAGCCAAGTGGAATCGGCTCTGAAAAACTTATTCGACGAAATGGACTGGATGCTTCGCAAAACTCCATCGGAGGCATTAAAAAACCTCCATACAAGTATTTATGCACGTGTCGACGAAATTAACCTGTCGAATACTACAAGCAAACCCGACGAACCTTCCGACTCCAAAGCCGGAACTGAATCAGCAGCCTAAAAGCTGCTGATTAATAACTATCATAAAGGCTCACAGATTTACTCTGTGGGCTTTTTTTTGCTAGCCGGATGCATCCGGTAACCTTTCTCGCCTCAATATTTTGTTACTGGATGCATCCGGAAACATTTCTCGCCCTAATATTTTGTTACTGGATGCATCCGGAAACATTTCTCGCCTTAATATTTTCTAACCGGAGGCATCCGGTAAACTTTCTCGCCAGAATATTTTCTTAACGGAGGCATCTGGAAATCCTACTATCCACAAATAAAATTAAGAACAACACGCACCTTAATGTGCAATGCATAATAACCAACTAATCCAGCTGTTATTTTTTACCTCCTTATTATAAAACCTGTCAATTTGCGGCACTAACAACTATAAACAGCAACCCACTGTAATACAAGCCATTACAATTATTATTGTATACATGTTCAAAAACATAGCTTTTATGCCAAAAAGTTAAGATTATATTTATAACTTTGGGGCTTCGAAAAATCATTGATTTTGTTTGTTTACTTTACTACCTCCAAGAGCTTGTAGAGCTAAATAAAAAAATACCTCTGAGATTCAAAAAACTTTATATATGACAAAAGCTGTCAAACTCTATATCTATCTTTGCAAACCAATAAAACAGTAGATATTGATGCTGCATTTGATATTGCATCCTCATTTTATTTTGTACGTTAAAAATTACACATTATGATACTAGATATGAAAGGAAATACAGTTACTACTGTTCATAAAATTTGCATTTCTAATTATGCAAAAGATAAGTTTATCACAACTATGCCCAGCCTTCAATGGACTGATAATCTTAATCTGGCTTGCTGCTTTGATACTGAAATTGAAGCCCTTCAGTTTGAAGAAAATGACAATGTGCAAGATGTGATTGGGAACGAATTAGATTTACTTATTTGGACTGATACCAAAATTTCAATATACGAAAACAATTAAAAAATAATGCCATGATAACAGAAATCAATACAATAGAAGATGTTAAGCTATTTGCGTTTCAGCTTGTCAATGAAGAGAACTTAAGTTTTCACCCCGATGATGATTTTGCTGATTATATAAATACTGAAACAAAAGAACAATGCTATTCCGACGAAGATATAATTCGCCTTAATGAAATGATGGAAAAATGCTTTATTGTTTGTGAGCAAGCGGAGCTTGATATTTATGAACTTATGGGTGAGCCACTTTTTGAAAAAATAAAGCTCGAAATTGATACAAAAGTATAATCACAAACCGATTCGTAAATTTAATAAATAAGAACCGTAAAATATGCTATTTTAATTTTTACTATCTTTGCAGAATGTGTTTATTTGGACAATAATCACTTATGCACTTTAAACGAATTTAAAAATGGATATATATTATGGCTTTTAATTTTATTGACCTCTTTGCTGGCATTGGAGGATTTCATATTGCTATGCATGAAGCTGGAGGTAATTGCGTTTTCGCTAGTGAGTGGGATAAATTCGCAAGACAAACTTATGAAGCAAATTTTAAAAATATATCACCCAGCTTATTTGCTTCAGGAAATTTCAACGAGGATATAAATAATGCAAAACCAGAAGATATACCTGATTTTGATGTTTTGTGCGCTGGATTTCCTTGTCAACCATTTTCTATGGCTGGCCTAAGGAAGGGCTTTGAAGATACTAGAGGCACTTTATTTTTTAATATAGCCAACATAGTTAATTTTAAAAGAAATAATGTTGGCTACGCGCCAAAAGTATTACTTTTAGAAAACGTTAAGGGCTTAAGAAATCACGATAAAGGATTGACTTTTAAAACGATACTTTCTACGTTAGATGAGCTAGGTTATGCGCATGCTGAGGCTGTCTTAAATGCCAAAAATTTTGGAGTTCCTCAAAACAGAGAGCGCTTGTTTATAGTTGCTTGGGATAAGAATCAAATCAACAAAGAAAATTTTTCATTTCCACTTGGTTTAGATAAGAAGGACAATCCAATATATGAGCAAGTTAAATTAAGCGACAATATAAAAGAAACAAAACTTGGTGATATATTGGAGCCGGAAGTTGACCCCAAATATACCATTTCAGATAAACTATACGAGGGACATTTGCGGAGAAAGAAAATGCATGAAAACAAAGGTAATGGGTTTGGGTTTTCTTTATTTGATAATAATAGTATTTATACAAGCACTATATCTGCACGGTATTATAAAGATGGTAGCGAAATAATGATTCAGCAACTAGATAATAATCCACGGAAACTATCACCAATTGAAGCTGGCAGACTGCAAGGTTATCCGATTGGACTAGGCTATGATATTGTGGTCTCTGACGTGCAGGCATATAAGCAGTTTGGCAACAGTGTTGCAATACCAGTAGTAAAGACATTGGCAAAAGAAATAGTTAATCAGTTATTAAAATAAGTAAATGTATGGCTTTATCTAATTTGAACGAATTAAAGGGTATATTAATTAAACGGTTTGAAGAACATTTTAATGGAGAAGAAATTAAGTTGCCAAGCTCCTTTAAAACTAGGGTTAGTACAATATTTTCAGATTCAGTTTCTTACCAGCAATATACTATATCAATCACAACTAGAAGTGGATTAAAAATCTATCTACCAAATCAGTGGGTATTTATCGCTTCTTATTTCACTCCATTTTATAAATCATTAATTGAGTATAAAACTATTGCCACGACTCTATTTACCAATGATCAATTAAAGACATTAAATGGTAAGGAATTGACTGATATTGAAATTCAAAACATAGTTGATAAGGGGTATAGTGATGATCAAGATTTCATTACAAAATTTGTTAGTGATTATAGCTGGTGGGGAGGTGGTAAAACAATTGAAAGAGGAGATTTTTATGTTTCACCAATACTGAATATGGCAAAAGCAGTCAATGCTTCTCAATCATATATTGCGACTTTATGTGAATTTCTATCAGAAAACCCTGACCTTTCAGATAATTTAATTTCTGATTTTGAAAGTATAAAGAAACAGAAAGAGAAACAAGTTTTTCAAATTAATAATTGTAATCCCAAATATCTAACCTATCTCACCGCCATACGCACCAAACCGTTCATTTTATTAGCAGGAATTTCAGGTACAGGAAAAAGTAGATTAGTACGAGAATTAGCTTATATGAGTTGCCACAAAATAGGCAAGCTACATGACCAATCTACCCCAGGTAACTACTGCATGATAGAAGTAAAACCTAATTGGCACGATAGTTCGGAACTATTAGGCTATACTTCAGGTATTAAAAACAAGTATGTTATTACGCCTTTTGTTAAGTTTTTGGTAAAAGCAATGCGTTATCCCGAAGTGCCATTTTTTGTATGTTTAGATGAAATGAATCTTGCACCTGTTGAACAATATTTTGCAGAGTATTTAAGCATTTTGGAAACCCGAAAAATGATAAACAATGTAATTTATACAGATAGCTTAATCGACAAAGATATTTTTATAAAATATGAATCAACGCCCAGTCCTAATATATTTGAAGATTTAGGTCTTAAAAAAGAAGAGCGAACAGATTTGGAAAACGAATGGGAGAATAATACTTTAATAGAAAACGAACTTAAAGAATTTGGCTTGCGCTTGCCCCAAAATGTAATTGTAGTAGGAACAGTAAATATGGATGATACTACGCATCAATTCTCTCGTAAGGTAATTGATAGAGCCATGACTATTGAAATGAATGAGTTAAATTTCGATAATATGTTTTCTGACAAAGAAAAATTAGATTACATTGACAACCCAATTGATGCCGCTCTTTTTATTTCTGACAGTGTGAGTGCCAATCACGCATTGGATTTTGTTGCTGATGATGCTGAAAAGCTGAAAACCTCTACCATTAATCTAATGAATGAACTTGACGGGAAACTAAAAGACACACCGTTTAGAGTAGCTTATCGTGTTCAAAACGAATTGGTGCTTTATTTCCGCAACTTACGTTTAGTAAATACTGAAAAAGCTTTTGATGAATTATTTGCTCAAGCCGTTGATGCCATACTTATTATGAAGGTTTTACCCCGTATTGAGGGTGACGAGGATTTGGTTGAGAAACCTTTGGAAAGTTTACGTGATTGGACTGAAAATAAGTATATTTCGAGCAATTCAAAAATCAAAGAAATGCTTTTGCGCCTTAAGCGTTCGCATTATACGAGCTACTGGCCTTAAATAATTACGTATGGAAGTATTAAGGCTGGTTACTGAATTTTATACGCTAACGGTTCAATCGAGTAATCCGCAGCGGTCATGGTTGCGCTTCAAAAGTAGAATGTTTGACAAGGCAAATACTTATTGCGACTATACTTCGAGCACTTTAGGGGAGTTATCGTTGAGTGATTTCAAAACGGAAGTAGCCACACTAGTTGATGCTACACAACTTCAAACATGGCAACATAAACATCCTGTGTTTTTTGAAACAAATAGCTATAATTTTGCAATTGATTTCCATAAAATTATCGGCAAACCTACCATTATGCACCCCAATAAGGCGGTGGCAGATTTATTTTCCTTTTTTCCATCTAACAATGGAGGAATACTCACAGGAAGTATAAATTTCTTGAATGAACCTGGCAAGTTTACGTTAAGTTTTAACTACGACACCCAAATTCAGAAAAACAGAATTGACCATTTTTCATTTGATGTTGTTTCTCCAAAACTTGACACAAAAGACGACTATAAAAGTATTGTTGAAACAATCAATAAAGAGTATAACGAACTTGTTTTCAAATACCTGACACTTACATTTCAGCAATTTGGCAAATCCGGTAAAACCAATAATGAATTGATATGGTTGTCCATTTTTGAGGAGATAATTGGCGGTTACCTACAAGCGTGCAACTACATTGTAAACAAGCCTCACTCTAAGATGAAAGATGAGGTCTATTTCCAAAAGCCTGACCGTATAAAACGCTGGACATCGCACATGGAAGAGCAGTTCGTGGAAAAAACAGCCAACGGAGATGCTTCAGAATCCTATTTTCGAAACGAACTGATTAACACAACCATAGATACGAAAGAAAACCAGTTTGTAAAATATACACTTCAGCAGATAGGAAGGAAATTACAAACTGTACTAAAAAAATTGGAAATAACTTACACTGATGCTCTTTCGGACAAGTATAAATCAATATTACTAAATTATGGGATACAACTTGATAAGTTGACACAAAATAAGATGTTTCGTACAATTGGTAAGTTCGAAGGTTTTAGACAGGAAAGTATGGTGTTGCAAAAACGCACTGGTTATGCTCAAGTGTACAGGTATTGGTTGATGTTGCAAAGTGGTCTTTCATTGTTCGATGGTTCAACCAATATTGGCATGAAACAAATTTGGGAATTATATGAACTTTGGTGTTTCCTGAAAATGAAAGAAATAATTGGGTCGTTAAAGGGCATTGAAATACTGGTTGAAAACAAGGATAGTATGCTAAAACCCTTTTCCGAAAATAAAGTTCAGCATTGCGTTACTTATTTGAACAAAGTAAATGATGATAAAATAGAACTGCGATATCAACATACCTACAACAGAAGCAATAGCGAAACACATACCGCCACTACAGAGCAACGCCCTGATATTGTGTTAAATATCAGTAAAGCTAATTCTGAGTTTGTGCTCACTTATTTATACGATGCCAAATATCGTGTTTGGGACGATTCCAACGATAATGGTTCAGGTTTTACCGACGAGCCAGTACCAGATGCCATTAACCAAATGCACCGTTATCGTGATGCCATATATTACGGACAAGATAAACCTTTGTCATCCAAAGAAGTAATTGGTGGTTATGTGCTTTTTCCGGGTAGAGGAGAAGATGACCAAATTCGAACAAAGTATTTTCATAAATCCATTGAAACAATAAATATTGGAGCATTTCCTTTATTACCTCATAGCGATAAAAAATTGGAAGGCAATTTGTTGAAAGAGCATTTGACTATGATTATCTTGGATAAAACAAAACACGACCATTTGGTAAATACTATTCCCCAAAAAGGATTAATGTATCAAAGCGAATATGATTTAAACGTGTTTGTGGGTGTTGTAAATGAGGATAATAAAAGCTATAAAAAATTTGTTACCCGTACAGCCAATCAATATTATACTGGTCACAAATTCCCTTCCACCCTCAATATTCTGATGTTTAAGTACTTTTCGCCCTATTATGCAGGAGGTATTCGTGAGTATTATGAAATTGTTGGAATTAGAAGTGCAAAGAAAAGGGAAATGGAAAAATATGGTGAAACAGGCGATGATGGTGTACGTTTTTTCTTTGAATTAGGAAAATGTGTGATGTTTTCTGACCAACCAAAACGTTTGAGTCTTATTCATGAAACCTACCAAGTAATTTCAATTGAAAGCTTGTCAAAAGAAGCATAAAAATTTCTATAATTTGAGTGGGATATATTGGTTGAGTGGGACAAGCGCCGTAAAAATCTAAAAGACTGGCAATGGAATACCATGAAAGAAATCACAGAAGGCAAATATCCATTAGAGGGCAAATATATTTATGCTTGTTTGATGAATTTAAAAGTGTTGAAGAGGGCTGGATTTAGAGAAGAATAGCAAATCCGTAGAGACGCCATGCTTGGCGTCTTGATAAAAAGAATATAATGCGTTCTGTTTGGCGTCATAAAAACAGACAATTTGCAGGGTGCAAATTGTAGAGACGCAATACATTGCTTCTCTAAGACCTGACCTATGATGAAGTTCAGGTAATAGAAGAGGGCAAATACAGAGTGAGTAGGGAGGATTATGAAAAGGTAAGTTTGGAATAAAACAAGAATATGAGAAAGATAAAGCTATTTATAAGCAGCGTACAGGCAGAATTTACCGAAGAGCGGGCAGAGTTGTTTCATTATTTGCAACAGGATATTTTGCTGGGTAAGTTTTTTGAGCCATTTATTTTCGAGATGTTGCCGGCCACCGATCAAAAAGTAGATACCATGTATCTGCGTGAGGTAGAATATAGCGACGTTTATCTATGTCTGCTGGGCAAGCACTATGGGTGGGAAGATGCACAGGGAGTATCGCCTACCGAGCGGGAATACGATTGCGCCAGCCATTTAAGCAAAACACGATTGGCGTTTTTGAGTAACCACGAAACTACAGAACGGCATCCCAAACAACAGGCTTTTATCACTAAAGTAGAATCCTCTTTAATCAGGAAGCAGTTTGCTACTATCCACGAGCTAAAAGCATCGGTTTATGCATCATTGTTGAATTATCTGATACAAAAAGAGATTATCCGTACAGTTCCTTTTGATGCTTCAAATCATCCAAGAGTCTCTGCTGAAGATTTGGATGCTGAAAAAGTGGCTGATTTTATTCGTGCTGCACGATTTAAAAGAGGTTTTAAGCTACGCGAAGATGATTCGGTCGAAAAAATACTTACACATCTTAATTTATTGACAGACGAAAAAATAAGTAACGCAGCCTTGCTGTTGTTTGGTAAAAACCCGCAACGCTTTATTATAAATTCGGAAGTGCGCTGTGCCTTTTTTTATGGCAATATTGTAGAAAAGCCCATTCCGTCGTACAAAGTTTTTAAAGGCGATGTATTCGAATTGGTAGATCAAACCGTAGAATATATTTTATCGAAACTCGACTACTCGGTTGGTACACGTTCCGAAACGGTTTCGATACCAGGCAGATACGAAATACCCAAAGAGATTATTTCTGAAGCTATTGTGAATGCCATAGCTCATCGCGACTATACGAGTAATGGAAGTGTGCAGGTAATGATTTTCCGCAACCGCATCGAAATTTTCAACCCCGGCAGTTTACCCTTGGGCTGGACTACCGAAAAGCTAAAGAAAATTCATGCCTCTGTCCCCGCTAATCCATTGTTGGCAGAACCTATGTACCTCAAAGGCTACATAGAAAGAGTAGGTTCGGGCACACTTGATATGCTGCGAATAGCTCAGGAGTCAGGATTAGCTGAGCCTTTGTTTGAACAAAACGAGGACTTTAGAACCGTTTTATTCAGAAATCAAGGTACTGGGGAAGTTGGTGGGGAACTTACTGGGGAAGTTGGTGGGGAACTTACAGGGGAAGTTCAGAAAGTGATTTTGGTGATGGAAGGTGAGATGAAAAGAAGTGAGATTCAGCAGGCATTACAGTTGAAACACGATGATTATTTTAGGGTTGAATACATTCTCCCAGCTCTCGAAGCAGGAATGATAGAACAAACACACCCCGAAAGTCCAAACCATCCACAGCAGCGATATAGACTAACTGTGAAAGGGCTGCAACTCCAAACCAAATTGAAAAATAAAAAACAGGATTATTAATAAAAATCTGTAAACAAATTTCAGGACGATACAGTGGAATAAAATATTATGTAGAAATTATTGGGGTGAAAATGCAAGAATACCTTTCGATCGTATTGATCCCGATTTATAAATATTTGAATTAAGCTATTATGGATGTACACAAAATTTTTGCTAATTACTTTAAGGGTTACGAGGTACTGGCTTACACAAAAAAAGAGCGTTACAGTTGTTGCAACGCTCTTTGTAAAAATTTATAAATCAGAGGGAGAATGAAAATAATTTTATTTTACAATCTCAATCAATTCCACTTCGAAAATCAAAGCTGAATAAGGTTTGATATTACCTTGTTCGGCTGGTCCGTAGGCCAATTCCTGAGGGATATACAATTTGTATTTCGAACCTACCGGCATTAATTGCAATGCTTCAGTCCAACCTTTAATAACTTGATTTACGCCAAAAGTAGCAGGTTCGCCACGATCAACCGAACTATCGAAAACTGTACCGTCGATTAAAGTACCATGATAATGAACTTTTACCTGAGCAGTTTCGGTTGGCATTGCGCCTGTACCTTTTTTAATCACTTCGTATTGAAGTCCGCTTGCAGTAGTTGTAACACCCGCTTTGGCTTTGTTTGCAGCTAAAAATGTTTCGCCGGAAGCTTTGTTTGCACCGTATTGACTAGCCATTTTAGCTTGTTGTAGGCGTTGCATAGTTGTGTTTACATACATATGCGCTTCTTCTGGAGTCATGGTAACTTTCGAACCAAGCAAACCATTAACCAAGCCTTGTTTGATAAGATCCATGTCAACTTTAAGTGTTGAGTCGCCCATCAATCCTTTTTCCGATTGTTCTTTAAGTGCAGTACCAATGTTAGTGCCAATGCCTTCTAATTCGGCGTAATCGCTATCGCCACCCTTCATACCTTCTTTAATTCCTTTTAGCAAAGCCTCAATTTTGATTTTCATCGAATCGGCATTTGCGCTATCTTTTGCCAAATAGTAATTTTTAATTCCATTTCCGTTTGCCAACCCAAAAGCATAGTTCAAACTGTCGATGTCAGTTTTTAAGGTTGGTAATTTTGCTTTATTGCTGTTACAAGCCGTGAATGCAACTACAAGTAATACAGCTAAAATAAATTTTATATTTTTCATTTTTATCAATTTTCTATATTGTTATTTACTTAATTAGTTAGCAGGTACCGAGTCTGCTGGTGCAGCTTGAGGTGCCTGAGGCATTTGTTGTGGCATTTGCGCAGCTTGTTTTTTCATCATATATTCCTGCAAAAATCTGTCAGCATCAGCAGCTTTCATTCCTTCACCAAAGTTGTTGAGCGCGTTAATCAATCCTTGCATTACTAAATCTTGGTTGAAAGTGATTGTAGAATCGCCCATCAAACCTTGTTTTTTGTTTTGTTTGAATGAAGTACCAATTTGCAAACCCAATTTGTACATAGCATCGTTGTTTGCTTTGGCACTGTATGCTACATCCATTGCTTTTACAAAAGCAGCAATTGCTTTTTCCGACGAGTCTTTTTGTAAATAATAGTCTTTAATTCCTTTTCCGTTGTACAAGCCAAGAGTGTAATTCAAACTATCGTTCATAGTGCTCATTTTAACCTCTTTGGCTTTGTAGCTCTCGCACGAAGTTAATACAACCATCGTAATCAAAGCTACGATTGTAAAAATACTTTGTTTTTTCATTTCTAAATTAATTATTTGATTTTAAATTGTTTACTTCTTTTTAGCAGCTGGTTTTGTTGCTTTTTTTACAGCCGCTGGTTTGGTTGTAGTAGCTGCAGGAGCTGCTTCCACTTCGGGAGCTGGTTCTTTAAATGTTTTAATACCGAGCAATTCTACTTCGAAAGTCAAAGTTGCGAATCCAGGTATTGGGCCGCCTTGTGTTCCTTGTTCGCCATAACCAAGATTGTAGGGTACAAAGAATTTGTATTTTGAACCAACAGACATTAATTGTACGCCCTCAGTCCAACCGGGAATAACTTGGCCTAATGGAAATTCGATAGGTTCGCCACGTTCTACCGAGCTATCGAATACTTTACCATCGAGCAAAGTACCAGTGTAATGCACTTTTACAGTATCTTGCGCAGTTGGCTTTGGTCCTTCGGCAGGAGTAATTACTTTATATTGCAAACCGGAAGGGGTAACTTTTACGCCTTCGGCAGTAGCATTTGCAGCTAAAAACTTTTCGCCATCGGCTTTCTTTGCTTCTGTATCGGCTTTTTGAGCCTTTGTAATGTAGGTTTTGAAAACTTCGTTTGCAACTTCGGTGGTCATTAATGCCGAATCGCCTTTCATGGCAGTTGTAAAACCTTTAATGAGTAAATCTACATTTGATTTGCCACCCGGAATGGCTTTTAGATTTTTCGAGAAGTCGTTTCCCACATTAATTCCAAGAGCATAACTCATTGAATCGATGTCGTTTGTAAATACTTTAACGCAGCAAACTGGTGCGGGAGTATTTTTGTCTTTTTTACTTTTCTTTTCTTTTGCACTTACAGAGGCAAATACTACTACTGCTGCTGCAAGAATTAATACTGTTTTTTTCATTGATTTTTAGTTTTAACGCTAAAGCGTGAAATCGCTCAGGCGTTATTTTGTTGATTTATTTTTAGTTACTAATTGTGTTTTTTGTTTTTGTGAGTCTGTCTTAAGCCCCTAAAGGGGAAAGCCGTCAAGCTAATTTTTTACATTTCCGCCCCAAGCCCTTGTTTATCCCGTCCCGATAGCTATCGGGAATCGGGAGGGTGTTGATTAGTTTCGTCTCTGAAAATCTGCCCCAAGCCCCTAAAGGGGTGTTGATTAGTTTCGTCTCTAAGTAAAGAATCCACTATAAAATAATAATAACAATACTAATTTCTGTTCCCCTTTAGGGGTTAGGGGCAGTCTTCTATAAACTGCAAACTATAAACTGTTAAACTATCTCTAACAATTCTACTTCGAATACTAAAGTTGTGTGAGGTCCAATTTGCTGACCAGCGCCTTGTGCTCCATAAGCCAAATTAGAAGGAATATAGAGTTTCCATTTCGAACCAACAGGCATTAACTGCAAAGCTTCTACCCAACCGCTAATAACTTGTGTTACACCAAAAGTAGCTGGCTCACCGCGATTTACCGAACTATCGAAAACAGTTCCATTGATTAACATACCATGATAATGCACTTTCACTTTATCGCTTGCAGCGGGAGTTGCACCATTTCCGGCCTTAATTACTTCGTATTGCAATCCACTGGTTAAAGTTACTACTTCGGCACGTTTTGCATTTTCGGCTAAAAATGTTTTTCCTTCATTAATAGTAGCTTCCGAAGCTTTTTCTTGCAAAGCCTGAAAAAACTCGCTTATAATTGCTTGGGCTTCCTGAACATCCATCTCGGGTGTTTTTTGCTCTAAAATATCTTCAATGCCTTTAGCTAATTTTGCGTAATCGAGACTGTCAATACCACTGTTTTTCAAATTGTTGCCCAAACTTAATCCAAGGGCATAACTTACTTTCTCCATTTTTTTTTTGAATGCAAAGATAGCTGATTTAAAGCATTCTAACTTGTTAAATATTCAAAATTAGCGGGCTGATACAACCAAAGGTAGTTTAAAAATCTTTTTTTTGCCCGTTTGTGGGTGAAACATTTCAAAATAAAGCAGATAAATACCCGTTTCGGCAATCGTTTCTTGTTGGGTTTTTCCATCCCAACTAAGAGTTCCGGAAATTGAAAGAAGTGCATTTTGGGCAAGTTTGGCAATCTTTACTCCCGAAGGGTTAAATACAGCCACGTTGGCCACGAATCCTGCATATTCGGTTTTGTAACGCACAAAACAAATATCGTTTGTGCCATCATTGTCAGGACTAAAAGTTTCGGATTCGAGCCAAACAACTTTTTCGGACTCGTTGTTAGTCAATGCTTTGTATTGTGAGTTTTCGTAACCCGGCGTTCCAAATTTAACCTCCGAAGCTGCCGAATGCCAATTTGCAGCATCTTGAGTTGGATTATTTGGCGAAATACGCTCCAAAGCCACTCCTTTATCGTCCGAAATAAGCAGGTGATGCCAACGGCTATCATACATTATTTCGTCGAAAATAGTATCTTTTTTCAAATTGCACAGCACAAGTGTTGCTCCTTCGTTGTTCAAATTGTACCAATTGTTGGTTGCAATAATATGTGCTAAAGTTGTTGGTTGATGATACCCCAACACCGAATCGGGCGACAAAGCAAAAGCCGAAATAGCGTTGGATTCCAAATAATTAGTTCCGGTAATGGTTACTAATGTATTTAAAGTTCCATCCCCTTTACGAGTTGCAAAAGCCACTTTCGACAAGTCAATTAATTTGTCCGAAATATTCATTATCTCCACATATTCTTGCCCACCGGTAGGTGCATTAAACATTATTTCGTTCCATATAAGTTCGCCGGTAGAGGGCTGTTCCGAAATTCCTATTTTTTTTGTAACCGGAATAATTGCATTATCAGCTAAGTCTCTCACTCCCTCAATGGTAAGTTCGTATAATTTGCCTTTTTCAAAATTTGAAGTAAATGTGAGCAGAATGGTTTTATTATTATTTTGCAAAATAACACTTTCTACTGTATTGAGATTGTTAGAAATAACAAAAGAAGCATTCGAGGCAGCTACCTCTTCCGAAAATTGAAGCAAAATTTTAGATGGTAAATCAATAGTAGCTGATAATAATTGAGGTGCTATATTATCAACAGCTTCAGCTCCCGACACATAAATATCATCAAACAGATAGGCCTTACCCGTGGAACCAGTGTTCGCAAATAATAGCCCAACATACTTACTCTCAGCTACAACCGTGTTCGAAACACTACCTTCGGTTAGGTAATTTGCCTCAGACTGCAATTTACTATATAAGGTAAATTTTCCTGTTTTATCGCGTTCCACTTTAATTCGTATTTCTACGGGGTTTCCATCTGTGCGTTTATCAGTGCCATCAATAATTTTTGTTTTTTTGGAGCCTTCTTGTAAAAAAAGCGACACTTCATCATTCGTTCCACCTACCTGAACGTAATAGCCATTGCAACCGTTACTCAAATCATTTACATCCGAAACAATATAGATAGCTGCATAATTGGAAGATGAGGTGCTGTAATTTATTTTAAACGAACACTCCCACACGGCATTTTCGATAGATTTGGAAGGTGTAAAAAGCCATGAAGTGGAGGCGGCACTGGCATTGGATTGAAGCTGAAACTGACTGTTTACAATGAAATTGGAAGTAGTACCTACCCATTCGGGCTGTTCCGAAAAATCGCCATCAGTGAACGATTCGTTGATTTGTGCGTTAATAAACAGAGGCACAAAAATGGCAAAAAACAGATGAAGTTTACGCATAAAGTTGCTAAATATGTAAAAATGAATTACTTTTGCAGTCCAAATTAACACGCCCCTAACCCCGAAAGGGGAAACGAAAGTTCAGGGTATATGAAATAAAGTACAAATATACAAAAATTTTAACTGCCCCAAGCCGCTAAAGGGGATGTATACTAGTTTTGTCTTTGATTTTTTTTATTTTAAAATTTACAATCTATCAAAATAGAGTTTAATTGATAGCTGAATAATTGTATTAAGATAGAATACACGATAATATTTTTAAAACCAAACTACTTTACTCCCCTTTAGGGGTTGGGGGTAGTATTATAATTTTACAAACAATGAGAGTAGCAATTGTAGGCGCCAGCGGCGCAGTAGGCCAGGAATTTTTGCGTGTGTTGGCCGAACGCAATTTCCCATTGACGGAATTGGCCTTATTTGGGTCATCGCGCAGTGCGGGTAGTGTTTATGAGTTCAAAGGTGAAAAACTCACCGTGAAAGAACTTAAACACGGTGATGATTTTAAGGGCTTTGAAATCATCTTTACATCGGCCGGTGCAAGTATTTCGAAAGAATTTGCCGAAGATATTACTAAATTTGGTGGTGTAATGATTGATAATTCATCCGCTTTCCGCATGGATGCCGATATTCCATTGGTAGTGCCCGAAGTGAATGCCGCCGATGCCAAGGCTCGCCCACGTGGCATTATTGCTAACCCAAATTGTACAACAATTCAGATGGTAGTGGCTCTAAAAGCTATCGAAAATCTGTCGCACATCAAACGCGTACATGTTTCTACTTATCAGGCAGCTTCGGGCGCAGGTGCAGCTGCCATGGACGAGTTGGACTTGCAATATCGTCAGGTATTAGCAGGGGAGGAGCCTACCGTCAGCAAATTTGCCTATCAGCTCGCCTACAATTTGATTCCGCAAATTGATGTTTTCACCGATAACGGCTACACCAAAGAAGAGATGAAAATGTACCACGAAACGCGCAAAATTATGCACTCGGATGTTGAAGTAAGTGCTATGTGTGTGCGTGTACCTGCTTTGCGAGCGCATTCGGAAAGTGTTTGGGCCGAAACTGAGAAACCATTAAGCGTAGAAGAAGTACGTGCAGCTTTTGCAGCGACTCCCGGCGTTGAAGTTATCGACAATCCGGCAGAAAAAAAATACCCAATGCCTTTGTTCCTTTCGGGAAAAGATCCGGTTCACGTAGGTCGTATTCGCAAAGATTTGTCTAATCCAAACGGTATTACGTTCTGGTGCGTTAGCGACCAAATTAAAAAAGGTGCAGCACTCAATGCGGTTCAAATTGCCGAATACCTTATTGCCGAAGGCGATATAAAGTAAATTGAATATTTAAGTATTACCGCGATTTGCTTACTCGTTTTTTTTGAGTATAATTCTACTTTACTAAAATTGAACACAACTAATAGTAAACCATCCCGATAGCTATTCGGGAACACAATAGAAAAAAAAACAAAATATAAACAAATTTTAGAGCACAATAGATAAATACCTGAAGGTATTTTAAGAGATTTTACTCACTTTTTAATGCTTAAAGTATTTACCTATTGTTTCTATTGTGGTTTAATCTTTAATTTGGTAAAGTAGAAATAAACTAAAATATTGTTTTGCTCCATACCCATAATCTTTAGAAATAAAAACCCATTGTAAGGATCTACTCTTACAATGGGTTTTCTTTGTTATTCTAAAATTGTAAATGGTTAAATGTTCAATTACAAATACTTATACCCAATGGGTGAGTTTTCCTGTTTATATTCTATTAATGCGTTTACTACGCGGTCGAATAATTCCTGCGTGCCACGGTAGCCCAGATGCAACATTCGGTTTGCTCCAAAGCGGTCGTGAATGGGGAATCCAACTCGTACCAACGGAATTTTTCGTTCGCGGGCAATGTAGTAGCCTTTGCTATTTCCGAGCAGAAAATCGGGTTGAAACTCTTCGGCTTTTTCTTTTAGCGTTTCAAAATCAGCTCCTTTAATGTAAAAAGCTTCCACACCAATTTCCTTACACCAATCGGCCATGGCGGTTACAAAATCCTCTTCGCCGTAAAGCAACGCTTTTTTGCCAAAAACATATTTGTGCGCATCAATATAAGCATCAACCAATCGTCCACGTTCTTTGCGGTGATGTTCGGGTAATTCTTTTCCCGAAATGGTTTTCAGAGCTTCGATAAATTTGTCCGAAGCTTCGATGCCAATGGGTAAGGGCATTTGGTAGTTTTTGATATAAAAACTTGATTCCAACCATTCACCCGCAGTTTGTACCGACGATTTATCTTTCAATCGCGAAAAACTCTTGTTGAAACTTGAACCAAACTCAATTGTTGCCTTCGAGTTTCCTATGCGTTGTATGTCGTGTATGGTAGTTCCACCTGTGGGTATTAACTGATATTCAGCAGTATATTCGTTATCCAAAGTTTCGCTATAATCGGGAAAAAGCGTGAATTTTATTCCAAAATCTTCGAGCAATTCTTTCATATACCGAATGTCGGCAGGCGAAACCATGCCCGGCAGAATGGTAATTTTATTACGCACATTTTCGAATTCAGCCAGCGATTTTATAGCTGCCAGCACTGTATTGTGAAATCCTTCAGCATGACTTCCACAATAACTGGGCGTTGAAGCATGAATAAAAGTGGGCAGTTTAGCTCCTGTTTTTGAGTTCTCTTCTTTGTAGTTGTGTATATGTCCCGGAATGTCTTCGCCAATAGTTTCGGAAAGGCAAGTAGATGCAATACCAATTACTTTTGGTTTATATTGCTTGATAATATTATTTATACCGGCAATAAAATTTCTACTGCCGCCGTAAATAGTCGATTCCTCACTAAAGTTGCTCGAAGCAATATCAACCGGTTCTTTGTAATGACTTATCATGTAGCGGCGAATATAGGTTGCACAACCCTGACTGCCATGAATCAACGGCACGCAACCTTCTATTCCCTTAAAAACCAACGAAGCACCAAGTGGCGCACACAATTTGCAGGAGTTTCGGGTAGAGACGTAACCCCCTGAACTACTACCCCCAACCCCTCCCGTCTTTGTCGGGATAAATTGCGGGGAGCTGAAGTTAGTTGTGTCTGGTATTTTCGCTTCTATCATATCATTCTTTGTTAAAATTATCAATACTAATATCTCTTACACCCCTTTAGGGGCTGGGGGTAGGGCTAGGGTCTCGTAAACTTCCACACCGGACTCATGGCTGTGGCATAAATTTCTTTCGCAAAGTTTATCATGCCTTCGTAACCTGCTAAAGGTTCTTTGCGTTCGTGATTGTGGTCGCAAAAACCGAGTCCGATTTTATGTGCAATAGGTCGTTCCTTTACACCGCCAATAAAAATATCTGCTTGCTTTTCTTTCACGAAATGCGAAAGTTCTACCGGATTGGAGTCATCCACAATGATAGTTCCTTCGTCGCAAAGCTTTTTTATCAACTCATAATCTTCGGGCGTTCCGGTTTGCGAACCTACAATAACTGTCTGAACACCAATCAATCGCAATGCTTTAACTAATGAAATTGCTTTAAAAGCGCCACCCACGTAGATAGCAGCTTTTTTGCCTGTCAATCGTTCCTTATACCAAGCCAATGCTGGCATCATGCGCGAAATTTCCTCTTTTACCATCTCACGCGCTTTATTCATCATGTCGTCATCTTTAAAAAATCGCGCTACATCGTACAGCGCATCGCTCATATCTTCAATTCCAAAATACGACACCCGCATAGAAGGAATGTTGTATTCATCTTTCATTAACCTGGCCAAATAATTCATTGAACCTGAGCATTGTACCACATTTAGTGCCGCATTGTGTGCATTGCTGATTGCTTCCACACGTCCGTCGCCCGTAATAGTTGCATTTACGTGAACGCCCATTTTTTTGTAATACTCCAATAAAATCCACAACTCACCTGCCAAGTTAAAATCGCCCAGAATATTGATGCTTTTTGCCGGAATGGGATTGTTTACGCGACC
>CAMDNO010000062.1 GCA_945902955.1 Porphyromonas cangingivalis | reverse complement strand
TTATTATTAAAACAAAAATAAAAGCGTACAAACATGAACTATCAAATATTCAGAAAGCTTACATTTTTCAACCTAAAATATATTTTTCTTTTAGCGTTTTGTAGCGCTTTTTCGCTTGCAACTTATGGAGGTGAGCAGGTAATTGATTTGAGTGGAATATGGAGTTTTAGATTAGATAGCACCGATGTAGGCATACGGGAAAAATGGTTCAATAAAACATTTGTTGACCAAATTAAGCTTCCGGGAACTACCGATGATGGAAATTTTGGTATTCCAAACCAATTATTGCCCGAATTGAAAAAGAAACAGCTTTTGAGGCTTACACGTAAAAATAGCTATGTAGGTGTTGCTTGGTATTCTAAAAAAATTGAAATACCCAAAAGTTGGAAAAACAAATCAGTAGTTTTAAAACTCGAGCGTGTTATTTGGGAATCGTCGGTTTGGATTGATGGGTGCGAAATTACAGAAAAACAAGAGAGCCTGACAAGTCCGCATTATTTTAATTTGTCGTCGTATTTAAAACCTGGAAAACACAACATTTCAATTCGTATTGATAACAGGAAAAGGCACGATATTACTGTAAACGAAATGGCACACGCCTATACCAACGAGACACAAATAAAGTGGAACGGAATTATTGGCGAGATAACTTGTAGTGCTCAAGATAAAGTTCACATTTCAAGTTTGCAAATATTTCCGGACATCGAACGGAAAATTGTGAGGATAAAAATGCGTTTAAACAACGAAACGTCAAAACAGTGGGCAGGTACAGTTCAGGTATTTGCCATTTCGGAAAAGTCAAAAGACAAACTTACAACTGTAACGTTACCCATAAAAATGACTAAAACAGGCTCAATGGTTGAGTTTGAATATCCAATGGAGAAAAACCCATTGCTATGGGACGAGTTCAATCCAAATTTGTATAAACTCACCGTGCGAATTAAGGGACATAGTTTTGAATCGACTAAAAGTGAATTGTTTGGAATGAGGAGCCTCGCTAATAACAATGCAAAATTTCAGCTAAATGGTAATCCGATTTTTTTGAGGGGAACATTGGAATGTGCTATTTTTCCATTAAAAGGATATCCTCCTATGGAAAAAGAAGGATGGCAAAAAGTGTTTCGTACTGCCCGTGAATGGGGTTTGAATCATTTGCGGTTTCACTCGTGGTGTCCGCCGGAAGCTGCTTTTGAGGTTGCCGATGAGTTGGGATTTTACCTACAGATTGAATTGCCGTATTGGGCACTCACAGTAGGAAATGATAGTGCTACAAATCGTTTTCTTTTGAATGAATCGCAACGCATCATTTCGGAATATGGAAATCATCCTTCATTTTGCTTTTGGTCAATGGGAAATGAGCTTGAAGGTGATTTTACGGTGCTTCAGAACCTTGTTGATGCACTAAAAAAAGAAGATCCACGTCATTTGTACGCCACCACTTCATTTACTTTTCAAAAAGGATTTGGAACTTCGCCGCTCCAACAAGATGATTTTTTTGTAACACAATGGACGGATAAAGGTTGGGTGCGCGGACAGGGAGTTTTTAATACAAATACACCTAATTTTGATTCCGATTATCAAAAATCAATCGAAGGTATTAAAGTTCCTGTGGTAACGCACGAAATTGGTCAGTATTCGGTATATCCAAACCTAAATGAGATTGATAAATATACCGGAGTTCTTGAGCCTCTCAATTTTAAAGCTATTAAAGCCGATTTGATTAAAAAAGGGCTTTTGTATAAAGCAAACGATTATTTAATGTCGTCGGGGAAATTGGCTGCATTACTTTATAAAGAGGAAATTGAACGTGCCATGAAAACGCCTGGTGTTAGTGGTTTCCAGTTGCTGGATTTACATGATTTTCCCGGACAGGGCACCGCTTTGGTTGGTTTGTTGGATGCATTTTGGGATAGTAAAGGTTTTACTAATGCAAAGGAATTTGCGCAAGCATGTTCATCAGTTGTTCCATTGGTTAAATTTCCGAAGGCAGTTTACCTGAATTCCGAAATTTTTAAGGCCGATGTGGAATTAGCAAATTACAGTAGTAACGAGTTAAAAAGCAAACAACTAAAATGGACTTTGTGCAATTCGATGAAGCAAATTGTGAATCAGGGTCAACTATCAAATATAACACTTATAGAAGGTTATAATTCAAAGATTTCAACAATTGAGGCATCATTAAATGCTGTAACTGACGCCACGCAATTGACACTTACAGTCTGGTTGGATGGAACTGAGTTTTCAAACTCATGGAAAATTTGGGTTTATCCTGAAAAGCTACCAGTTATTGAATCTAAAACACTTTACACGCGCAATTACGATGAAGCCATAAAAGCCCTCGAAGGGGGAAGAAATGTATTATTCAATCCAGTTTGGGAACAGTTGAAAGGAATTGAAGGCAAGTTTGTACCTGTTTTCTGGAGTCCGGTTCATTTCCCAAAACAAGCAGGTACAATGGGGCTTTTGTGCAATCCTGCACATCCGTCGTTTACAAACTTCCCTACTGATATGCATACCGATTGGCAATGGTGGGATTTGCTGAAAAATTCGAAGACCTTGATTTTAGATTCGATAGCAACGGTATCGCCCATAATTGAGATGATTGATAATTTTACCGCCAATCGTAAACTTTGTAACACATTTGAGGCAAACTGTGGAAAAGCAAAATTAATTTTTACATCCATTGATTTGGAGCGAAATCTTGAAACAAGACCTGTGGCTCGTCAGTTAAAGTATTCGTTACTTAACTATATGAATTCCAGTCAATTTAATCCGAAAAAAAGCATTCGAAAAGAGAATATAAACCAATTTATCGACAGTAAAACACAAGCTGTAAGCGAAAAACCAGAGGCGATATACTGAGTTTTTTCAGTCTTTTGTTACAATTGATATAGCATTTGGGAATATAGTAGAAAGTGGGCAAACGCAAATAGTCTATTTTTGCGTTGTAAATAAATTCAAAAAACCAATAATTTTAAATCAATTTGTTATGAAAGCAAAAACTACTTTATTTTTAGCAATTCTATTCTGTTCTTTTAGTGCTTATGCACAAACAATGCTTTACGATTTCGAAAGCGGAACTACACAATTAGGTACTTGGGGAATGGCATGGTCTGGTGCACCTTATATTACGAGTTATGCTCCAAATACAAACCCAAGCTCATCCGGCATTAATACTACTGCAACTTCGTTAAACTTAGTTGAATCGGCTGGAGTAAACTGGTGGGATAATTTATCAGTATTTACATTAACTTCACCTACTGCAATAACAGCAAGCAACCGTTATTTGCATATAATGTTCAGAACATCGAATACTGGTGGAGGTGGTTTTGTGGTTAATTTGAATTCGGGCAGTATGCTCGATGGAGCTATGCAAGGTAAAACACGATTTGATGCCAATTTAACAGCTAATAATGTTTGGCAAGACGTAGTAATTGACTTGAACCACTTAATTACCAATAATATTAATCTTTCATCATTTGGTATGAATCCCGACTTAAATGGCTGGGGAGGTGGCTCTGGTGGTACTTACAATTTCGACGAAATAATACTTAGCAACAGTCCGCTACCAAGAGGTACAATATATTTAACCGGCAATAATTTGTATGATTTCGAATCAGGTACTACTGCCAATATTTCAGGCGTAAACACTTCATCGAATGGTGATAATCCTGTAACTTACCCTGTTGCTAATCCAATGAATAATACAAAAAATTCGACAGCTAATGTGGGTAAACGTTCGGTTATAGCCAATGCACAATGGTGGACAGGTTTTTCGTTTAACTTTGCTAATCCGGTACTAATTGATGCCGACCATAAGTATTTGCATATTTTGGTATCAGTACCTGTTAATGGTCAGAAAATTGCGTTGGATGTAAAACAAGGAGCAACCAATGTAATTTCGGATGGAGACCGCACCATTACTACTGCTAATGTGTGGCAGGATGTGGTATATGATTTATCATCAATGGCTTATATGTCGGGTCTTTCGCTAAAAATGGGGCATTGGGATGGCTCGGCAGTAGGAGATTACTATTTTGACGAAATACGCATTGATGGAAGTGCAACTTCAAGAACTGATATTGGTACGGGATTAAAAAATCAAACTGAATCAATTAAAATTTATGCCGTAAATAAAAACATAAAAATCGAAAATGTAGGTTCCGAAAATCATGTAACTATTTACACTTCCAATGGTCAAAACATAATCAGCAAGCAAATACGAAACAACGAAACTATCTCAGTAAATAATGCTGGTTTGTATTTTGTAAAAGTGGGTTCTGAAATAACAAAAGTTCTTATAAAATAATTTTTCAGAAATACTAAGTAAGTACAATTTATTATTGATATGTTTCTTAAATCAGTTATCATTTGACCCCCAAACCCCCAAAGGGGGCTTCAAGACGCAGAATTTTTAAATTCTCCTATCTTTTGTAGAGAATATGTCTTAGCCCCCTTTGGGGGTTGGGGGTCAGAATAAAACATATCATTTAATATTTTCAATTACTTATTATATCGTTTTGAACTGCTTGCAAATAGCTTTTAAGTGATTCTTAAATTAATTGTTTGCAAGCAGTTTTTTATTGAATAAATTTTTATTTCAGGTTGAAAATAAAATCTCAATCTGTTTAAATTTAACTATTTTTGTTGCAATTAATCACAGTTAAATCTAAATAATCTGATATATGACTCACAGAGAGCGTTTTGTAAACACCTTGAATGGTGTAGAAACGGATAGACCACCACTTTACATGAGCATGGTACCGCAATTAGCTCAACGACTTAGCGAACATCTCCAGGTGCCTTACGAACAGCCTGTTTCATCACTTTTAGGCAGTCGAATCTCATTCAATAACATGCTTACCGGCATGGGTGTAGATGCTATTGGTGTAGCAGCTTGTTTTCCCGACGATGGGCAACCCGTACTTCGGGATGATGGTATCACCATCAACGAATGGGGTATTGGCACAAAACCACATGGATTATACGACGATTTTGCCATACATCCTTTAGCACACGCACAAACCGTAGAAGATATTGAAAACTACCCTTTCCCAGTAGTAGATGCCCCTGGCCGATTCCGATTTGCCGAAGAAACTATTGCAAAGTATGGTAAAGAGTATGGAATTATAGGCGATTTGGAATGTGCCATTTACGAAATTTCGTGGTATTTGGTAGGTTTAGAGAAGTTACTGATGGATATGATGCTCGAAGAACCTTATGTAGATGTATTGTTGGATAAAGTTACTGATATTGCCACTCAAACCGGACTCCGATTAATTGAATGCGGTGTAGATATGATTTGGGCAGGCGATGATTTTGGTTCGCAGAATAGCTTGATAATGAGCCCTGAGATGTTTGATAAGTATTTTGCACCGCGGATAGCGAAAATGTTTGCCACATTCAAAGCGGCTAATCCAAACGTTAAATTAGCTTGGCATTCGTGCGGTTCTATTATTCCACTTATACCCAAATTTATCGATTTAGGATTGGATTTTTTGAATCCCCTTCAGCCAATGGCAAAAGATATGGATGCCGAAAATGTAAGTAAGTTATTTAAAGATAAACTTAATTTTTTTGGAGCAATATGTGTTCAAAATCTTTTACCCAATGGCACTCCTGATCAAATTAAATCGGAAGTAAATCGCATAGCCTCGGTTTTAGGAAAAGGCGGAGGCTATATTATTGCGCCAGCCCATAATATTCAAGACGATACCTCGGTAGAGAATGTATTGGCATTTGTGGATGCTGTTAAAAATTTGAAATCTGTTTATTAATTTATACATAAAGAAAAACTCAAGAAAATGAAAAAATCGCTATTCCTTATTCTTTCAATTATTATTTCGGTTCAGCTCTGGGCAGCCGAAACCATTTTACTCGATTTTGAATCGGCTACCGTTCCAGTTACTGTTAGTTCGTGGGTAAATTACTCTACGGCAGGTACAGCCGCTTCCGTTTGGTCGGCGCCAAATCCACTTACGACCGATGCCATAAACACAACTGCAAAGTGTTATAAAATTACGAAACAAGCCAATGACCAATACTGGACAGGGCTAGAAGTTACTTTTACAACTGCCATTCCTATTACCACTGCCAATAAATATATGCATGTAATGATTTATAAAACAAGCACTTCGCGCATTGCACTCACTTATACACCCGATGGCGGAACCCAAAGCTCCGACGCTTGGCAAGCAAACAATACTACAGGTGTTTGGATTGATTATGTACTGCCCATTACCACGGGCATTAATCTAAAAACCATTGCCGTTAAAATTGGTGATGCGGCTGGGATTTATTACATTGACCAAATTTCACTGTCAGACAATCCGGCGGCCATGTCTCGCACTGATATTAGCATTGACCCAGCCATCAAAAACCAGATAATCGAAGGTTGGGGAGGTTCGCTGTGTTGGTGGGCAAATATTGTGGGTAAATATTCCGATGCTCGTATCAAATATATTTGCGATTGGATAGTTGACCCAGTTAATGGATTGAACATGAATATATTTCGATTTAATATTGGTGGGGGAGATGACCCTACTCACAAACACATGCGCTCCGATGGCGGCGATATGCCGGGCTATAAAGCCTCACTCACAGCACCCTACGATTGGAGTCAGGATTCGGCACAACGCAAAGTGTTGAAACAATTAATTGCTTCGCGTATTGCCAAAGCGGGCGTAAATGACTTTCAGTTAGTGGCATTTTCGAACTCACCGCCTTACTGGATGACTCGCAGCGGTTGCTCGGCAGGAAGCACGGAAGGAAATGTAACAAATCTAAAATCGGATATGTACGACGATTTTGCCGACTACCTCACCGAAGTAGTGAAGTATTATCACGATAATTTGGGAATTACTTTTGATTATATCGAACCATTTAACGAGCCGGATGGAACGTGGTGGAAAGCATTGGGTAATCAGGAGGGATGTTATTTTTCGGAAAGCGACCAAATGGCTGTGATACGAGAACTTTATGCCAAAATGCAAGCAAAAAATATGCTCGGTTATTCTCAGATTACTGCCAACGATGCCAACTCACTTGATGCCGGATACAATGCCTTGAATACTTATAAAAATGCTGGCGACATTATGTCGAAGTTGAAATTAGTTTCGGTTCATAGCTATGGAGGCAGTCAACGTAGTGGAATTGCTGCCGTGGCCAAGGCCTATAATTTAAAACTGTGGCAATCGGAATCGGGCCCGATAAACATTACCGGTACCGATGAAAGCATAATTATGATTATGGCCGACCGAATTGTTACCGATGTGCGCGACTTACGATGTACCGCTTGGGCCGATTGGCAATTAGTAGGAAGTGGTACAAGTCCGCTATGGGCATTAATTGGCGGACAATATGATATGATGAATGCCCCGTTTTCCAAATTAGCATCCTATTATATTCGAGCTCAATTTAGCCGCTATATTAAAACTGGCTATACCATTATCGACAATTCGTCGCCTAATTCGTTGACGGCTTTAAGTCCAGATGGAAAAGAATTGGTAGTGGTAGTAAATAATAAAGAAACGTATACACAAAAATTTAAAATTGATTTATCAAAATTCACAGGAATAGGTAGAGTTACACAAATTCGTACCCGTGCATTGGCTTCGCTTGGTGTTAAAAATTCGGTTTCATACCTTACGGTTACAGGCAATTCGTTCAACTATGATGCGCTTTCCGAATCGACAGCCACATTCGTTATTCCAATAAATCAGGCTACTGCTGTTGATGAAATTAAAACTGACAATTTGGATTTTAAAGTTTACTATTCTGATGGAAATTTACATGTTGATAGTAATGAAATTGGAACATGTGATGTGTCGGTTTATAATACAATTGGTCAATGTGTACAATCTTTTAAAAACGTAAGCAGCAAAAGTATATTGAAAACAAATATTCTTACCGGGGTTTTTATTGTACGTGCCGAAATAAACAATAATTTGTATAGCTCTAAGGTGCAAATACCATGAAATCTACTTTTTGTGGTATTTGTTACCATATTTGAAGCATTTTTTACAATACTACAAGCACAAAAAAGTCCATTAATCTACTTTTGCGAAAGAGAATTTGAACAAGGTTTCAAGTTTTCAAATTAATTAATTTTTAAATCAATAAATTTATTCTCATTATGAAAAAAACAATCCTCTTTTCTTTAGCATTAAGTTGCTTTTCGATTGTTCAGGCAGTGGACACAAAACTTTTTACAGGCGAAACGAGCCCCGAAGCTTTTTCGCGCATGGACATGGTAGCATGGGCAATGGGTGAAATCAGAGATGATGCAAGGTACGTTAATTTTGGAACTACCGATGCACCTGCATTTACTCGCATTACCGACAATCCCGACAAAACGGGACTAAACACAACCAACAAAGTATTACAATTAACATCTCTGAAAGGAAAAAGCTGGTGGCCCGATTTTGCAAATTTTGATTTGGCTGCTCCGGTTACTATTACTGCCGAAAATCGCTATTTGCATATTTATATGTATCGCGAAAACTTGAATAAAGGTTTTAGTATAAACATTAACAAAGAGACTCCTTGGGACGATCCGGATAAAGGTACAAAACGTTGGGATATGAATCTTGCTGCAGCCGGTAAATGGGAAGATGTAGTGGTGGACCTTAAATGGTTTATGGATAATGCAACAGCCGTTTCGAAAATAACAGTTTTGATGGATATGAATTGGGGTGGTGAAACAGAGCCTGTTACAAACTATTATTTTGACGAAATTGCTTTGAACAACGAGCCTCTTCCACGTGGTATCAATATACTTACCGATACACAAATGTCGCTTTTCTTTGGTAAAAAAACTTCATACACAAAATGGGTCAAAAATCTTGATTTACAACATGCCGAAAATACATCCGAAATTGTATTAAATCCATTTACAACACAAACAGCAGTTTTGAATTCAGATTCTATTCTTAAATTTAATAAAAGTGCTAATGCATCGTGGTGGCAGAGTGCACGCGTGGTTATGCCAGGTATTTTACCTGTAGGTGTGGGTGGCGTTCCATCGTATTTGCACGCTATGATTAATATTGCCGATATGCCAATTAATCCACTTGCTCCTGATTATTATGTAGTTCAATTGAATGCAAAAGATTACACAGGTAAAGAACTTGACAGTGGCGATGCTTTGAAATATTGGGTTACCGATAAAGGTACTTGGGTAGATTTAGTGCTTGATGTAAGCTCATTGGGGTATGTACAAGAATTTACTGTTCGCTTCGATCTTCGCAGAGATGCAGCCGATGCAAGAGTTAATTCGCCTGCTGGTGTATTCTTCCTCGATGCTATAGCCATTGATGGAAATGCCGATCCTCGTACGGTAGTGGTGGCACCCACAGGAGTGAACACTTTGAAAGACAACGGAATAAATGTTTCGGTAAAAAATAATAATATTTTGCTCGAAGGTGCTATTTCGAAATATGAAGTGTACAATGCAACTGGAATGATGGTTTCGAAATCAACATCAGCTACCACCAATGCTTCTATTAAAGTTGCTCAAGTTGGTGTATATTTGATAAAAACATTATCTTCGACTGGCGTAAATACAACAACAAAAGTGTTGGTGAATTACTAGTTAACAACTATTTTAATTATGAAGGGAGGAGTATTTATCTTCTCCCTTTATAAATCTCTATTTCTCAAAAAAAAATCACGTATACAAATGAAAAATCCAATAGAAGGAGCATTCTTTCGCATTTTGGCTTCTGCCTTTTTGCCTGTCGCCTTTGCATTTCTATTATCGGCCTGCGAATCGGATAGCACTGAGGCTGATACCACAAAAAATCTTATTGGTACTTGGCACCAATCTTCTCGAGCTATCGATGGAATAAGCGCTGTAAAAGACAGTACCCGACTTTTAATTCAAATTAATTCCGATAATATCTGCGTGCTATGCGATTCCTCAGCCGCATCCGTAAAAACTAAAACAATTGTAAAACGTTCGGGTTGGAGTTATAATTCCGGACTGTTTAACTTGGCAATAGATATGCCTGCCTCATGGATTGCTAAACCCGACGCAACTACCCTTACATTGGAACGATCTGATTTTAAATCAGATGGAGCCATTCTCAAAACTGTACTCACATACACTCGCGTTGCATCTATCGAAATAAAATAATTCCTCAATTTGAAAATAAATGAAGACAATATATAAATTCCTCATATTGTTAGCTCCGATTTTTACAATCTACTCCTGTGTAGAGGAACAATTTCCGGCAAGTAGTATGACTGGTCTTTGGAAACAGGTTTCGGTAACCGAAGATGGTGTAGATATGGTACTTACACCTGAACAACAAAGCTGTCAACTGTTAATTGATGCTAATGGAGTCTATCGCTGTTATCAATCCACTTTTAGCTCGTACAACAATGGTAATGGGCCAACCAGTTTTTATGGTACTTGGAGTATTCTGGACGATAAATGGGTGAATTTCAGTACCGATAAATGGGAGATTATTGCCACATTAAGAGCCGATAGTGCAAAAGTAAATCTGGTATATAAACTAAATGCTGCTAATAAAACTGTTATTGACACTAGCGCTACCGTTCAAAAGCAATGGGCCCGATACCATATCCAGTCCAGGTTTACCATACTCAAACTTAGTGCTACCGAAATGGAAATACGTTTGAAAACATACATTGGTGAAAAAAAATACGCCTTGCTTTTTGCACCCGACCCAGCCGACTTTGTAGAAATTAATGTGGCTGCGGGTAAAATAAATTATAGTCCAAAGTTAGTAACCGATGACAATTATTGGACAATACAGAATGAGCTTCGGTCGCAAAAAACCTACATTTATAAATTTCAGAAACAAAGCAATTGACAGCAGTAAAGGAGCAATTTTATGAAGAAAAAAATCTTATTTATATTGACTTGTATACTTTTGGTACTATTGCCAATACAAGCTCAGCAAGCGCGAAAAATTTCAGGGAAGGTAACAGATGCCAAAACCGGAGATGATTTAATTGGTGTAAGTATTCTTGTTAAAGGTACTTCGAAAGGTACAATAACGGATATGAACGGAAATTATTCTATCGAAATCCCAAATTTGACAGATGCAACACTTGTTTTTTCGTATATTGGATACGAGAACTCTGAAGGAAAAGCATTAAAAACCAATGTATTAAATATAAAAATGAGCGATGTGTCTAGTCAGCTAAGCGAGGTAGTAGTTGTTGGTTATGGTTCACAAAAAAAAGAATCGGTTATTGGCTCTATTTCTTCAATTAGTAACAAATCATTGGTCTCGGTACCCGTTTCTAATATTTCGCAGTCGTTGGCTGGTAAGCTTTCGGGTATTCAGGTAGTGCAAAGTTCGGGCGAAGTAGGCAGCGATGTGGCGGATGTGTATGTACGAGGTATGTCTACTTGGAACGATGCAACGCCGCTGTACGTGGTGGATGGCATTGTACGCGTGGAATTTGCAAAAATTGACCCGAATGAAATTGAAACAATCAATATCTTGAAAGATGCCTCTGCTACTGCCGTTTTTGGAGTAAAAGGTGCCAATGGCGTTATTATTATCACTACCAAACGTGGTGCGCTGGGAAAACCCAAAATTTCATTTACGGCTCAAACGGCCATTACCGAACCTATTCGCATACCGCAACCGCTTGGTGCTTATGATGCTACAAGTTTGTATTATTTGCAGGATTGGGGACAATATCGCTCCAATACCGCACTTAGCTCGCAAGGGTTGGCTTACGATTTAATGATGTATCGCACCGGTGCTTCGCCTTGGACGCATCCCGATGTAAATTGGGTGGATCAGGTAATGAAAAAAACATCAACTCAGCAGCAATACAATGTAAATATTTCCGGCGGAACAAAAACCGTAAAGTATTTTGTGTCGGGTGGCGTAGTTACTCAAAATGGATTTTACAAAAATGATAATTTTACCAACTACACCCGCTTTAATTTCCGTAGCAATTTGGATGTAGAAGTATCCAAAAATCTTTCGGCTTCGTTAAGTATTGGTGCGCGAGTGGAAGATTTGCAATCGCCAACAAGCACAATTTGGGGTAGTTGGGATGTTTATAGGGGCGCATTTTCTGTTTCGGGTCGAAAATATCCGGTTTACAATCCCGATGGTTCGTATGCAGGAGCAGGGGGTGGCGCTAATATTGTCAAAAACCTCAAAGAGTCTGCATTGTACAAAAACATTAAAAGCACGCTCGAAACAAGTTTGAGCTTGAATTATAAGATGGATTTTATTACCAAAGGGCTTTCGGCAAAAACGCAGATTTCGTTCGATAATCAGGGCGAAAATGGTCGCCAATGGAGTAGGTCAACTTCCGAATACGTCTATACACAAAGCACCAACAGTTATCAGAAATACCTCGAAGACCGTCCGCTTTCTTTTAACGGAACCCTCAAAGGCAATAATTGGTACAAGTTTTATATGGAAGCAGGATTGAATTACAACCGCACTTTCGACAAAAGCACTGTAACCGGATTATTCCTTGCCAACCGTAACTTGTTGCGACGCAATGATGATACGCAATACAATGAAATACCTTATGCCGACCAAGGCTTGGTGGGACGTGTAACTTACGATTATGATAAACGTTATTTTGCCGAAGTAAATGTAGGCTATAATGGTTCTGAAAACTTCCCAACAGGAATGCAATACGGTCTTTTTCCAGCGGTGGCTGGTGGCTGGCTCATTAGCAACGAGGATTTTATTGCTAATACTTCGGTTGGAAAAGTAATTACATCGTTGAAAATAAGAGCATCTATTGGCTTGGTAGGTAACGACAAAAGTAGAATGAATGGTGTTGAGCAACGGTTTTTGTTTCTTGACGAGTTTACCAATGCCGGTGGATATACTTATGGTGCAGGAGATAATGCTTATGCCGGAATACAACAGGGAAATATCCCGAACAAAGTGGTAACATGGGAAGTAGCCCGAAAACAGAATATTGGATTTGAAGCCGATTTCTTTAAAGGACTTTTCGGTTTAAATTTTGATTATTTCTACGAATTCAGAAACAATATTCTCACGGATATTGAAAACGTGAAGCCCGAATATGTGGGTGCAGTTTTCAAACCCGCTAACATTGGCGAAACTACCAATCAGGGTTTTGAGGCAGAACTAAAACATAATAATAAGTTGAGTAAAAACTTTTCTTATTTTGTAAAAAGCAATTTTACATTTACCCGAAATAAAGTAATTAAAAAAGCGGATAGATTGGGCTTATTGCCTTACCAAAAAGAAGAGGGTTATCCTATTGGAACTCAATTGATGTGGAAAAATACAGGCTATTTTTCGAGCTACGAAGAAATTGCGAATAGTCCATCTCAGTTAACTTATCGAAATGGCATTCCCGGCAATGTGGAAATAATTCCCGGCGATTTAAAGTTCCTCGATTTTAACAACGATGGTGTTATCAATCAATTGGATGCTTATAAACAGGGATATGGCTCGGTTCCCGAAATACAATATGGTATTACAGTTGGTTTTAACTGGAAATCGTTCGATTTTTCGGCCTTGATGCAAGGTTCTGCACATGCGCAATTTATGAAGTATTGGGAGCTTATGTGGGCGTTTTCTAACAACGATAATGTGTTTGACAAGCACAATTATTACTGGGCCCCCGAAATAGCCGGCGATGCTGAATTTACACGCTTCTATGGCAAATCGTGGGTGAACAACGAACGCTATTTTTCTACTTACGAAGCTGGTTCCGGTGATTATATTCGTCTTAAAAACATCGAAATTGGTTATACATTTCCTGCTGTTTTAATGCAAAAGGTAAAAATATCAAGTGCCAGAGTGTACCTATCGTCAAACAACACCTATATGTGGGCGAAAGAAAAATACATCGACCCCGATAATCGAAATATCCGTGGTGGTCAAATGCCGGCAACACGCGCTTTTAACATGGGGTTGAATGTCAATTTTTAAAATGTTAGAAATATGAAAAACTTAAAATATATACTACTTTTTTTGGTTGTTGGATTGGTTGCTTGCGACGATTTTTTGGACCGTACACCAAGCGTAAATCTTAACGAAGAAAAGGTTTTTACCGATTTTTTGAATGCTCAGCGTTATCAGGCCGATATATACAGCGGTTTAACGCAGCGGTTTAATGCCTTGGGAAGCTATAATCCGGTCCCCATGTCATCGGCTTCGGACGAGTCGGAATCCTTGGCGGGTTATGCGGGAACAAAATCGCTTAATATGGGAAATTACAACGGGGTAGATGCCAATATCTATTTCTATTATTCGGCTATTCGTAAAGCCAATACATTTCTGAAAAATGCCTATCGGATACCTTTCCCCGATGATATTACAAAAAATAAAATGTTAGGTGAGGTTTATTTTTTACGCGCATTTTATTACAACGAAATAATAAAAAGGTTTGGCGGAATGCCTATTTTGACTGAGGCTGACATACTTATTCCGGGCGACGACTTAATGCGCGCAAGGAACTCCTATCGCGAGTGTTTTGCCTTTATCATGGCCGATTTGAATAAAGCCATTGATGGATTGCCAATTACGCTTGCTGCCAACGAATACGGGCGTGCCACAAAAGGAGCTGCCATGGCATTAAAAGCGCGCATGTTGCTTTATGCTGCCAGTCCGCTGTATGCCAACAAAACAGGGCTACTGGGTGTAGGAGGAACGGTGGACGATTGGTTGGATAAGGACAATAAAACATGGTGGTTAAAAGCTGCCGAAGCTGCCAAAGCCGTTATAGATTTGAAAGATGCAGATGGAACTCCAACCTACGAACTGTATAAAACTACTGCCGCCATCAAAGCCGACGATTATCAGAACTTGTTTTTCAAACGCCGTGAGCATGGAAATAAAGAAGTTATTTTTTATAAACACGAAGCGCCTGTAGGTATTGGAAGTGCTCAAATTAATGTGTGGATGCCACATGGCGATTTTGGTGGTGCGGGTGAGGTGCAGCCTACGAATAATTTTGTGAAATTGTTCGAAATGGCTGATGGTAAATACATTGATGAGCCAGGCACATCCTACGACCCTACAAAACCTTATCAGAACAGAGACCCACGGTTTTATAAAATTATTATTTATCAAGGGAGTGTGTGGCAAGGTGCAACCATCGATTTTACTTCAGCTCAATTTCCATCGGGAACATTTCTTACAGGCTATTTTGTTCGCAAATATTTGCCCGAAGAAGTGAAAAAGGCAACAACGGTTACAGCGTATCACAACTGGATTTATTTCCGATTGGCCGAGATGTACCTCAACTATGCCGAAGCTATGAACGAAGTGGAAGGCCCTACCCAACGAGTGCGCGATGCAGTGAATGCAGTTAGGAGTCGCTCTGGTGTTATAAATATTCCTGCTGCGCTAACAGCTGATAAAAAATCGATGCGCAATCGCCTACAACGCGAGCGGGCTATCGAACTAAGTTTCGAAGAACACCGCTGGTGGGATGCTCGCCGCTGGAGTACGGGCGAAGAAGGCGAATTAGCTATGAAATGGTTTGGTGGACAGATGTTGAAAACGGTAATTACAAAAACCGGAAGTACAATTACGTATACCGAAGAACCTTATTATACACGCATTTATCAGCCTTTTAATAACTATTATCAAATTCCACTGGGCGAGATGGATAAGAATCCATTATTTGTGCAAAATCCTGGTTATTAACCTTATTCAATTACATTCGAAAATAAGATAATTATGAATACAATTAAAATAAAGTGGGTTATTTCTATTTTGATGCTGTTTTTACTTGCCATAAATATAGCATTTGGGCAGGATAATGCATTGATAAATAATAGAAAAATACTTACTGATAGCAATGCTGTGATGGTGAATACCGATGCAAAAGAAATCGTTCAGGTTGGCTATGGTGTTCGTTCACGTTCGGCGCTTACTTCTGCCGTTTCTACCATTTCGGCCAACGATTTGAGCAAAGCGCCTGTTTCAACACTTGGCAATGCCATTCAGGGACTTGGCTCAGGGCTTACCGTATTGCGTACCGTTGGTGCTGAGCCGGGATGGGATCAACCCAGTATTTATATCCGTGGCATTCAGTCGTTTGGCGGTGGGGTAGCTCCATTGGTTATGGTGGATAATGTAGAGCGCGACTTTTCGCAATTGGACCCCGAAGAAATTGAATCGTTTACAATACTTAAAGATGCTGCCGCTGTGGCAATGTACGGTATGCGTGGTGCCAATGGCGTTATCAATGTTACTACCAAAAAGGGTTTTATAGGCAAGCCAATTATCTCGCTCACAGCTCAGTATGGTATGCAGTCGCCCACCCGTTTGCCTAACTATGTAGGTTCGCAGGATTATGTGCGCTACCGCAATTTGGGTCTGCGTAACGATTACAGTAAACTTACCGATACGGAGTTTAACAGCTTGTTTTTGAGCGATCCACGCACTAATCCGGCTAACTACGATGGCAGTAATCCATATTTGTATGCCAACTCCAATTGGTACAATGAGTTTTTGAACAGAACTGCTCCACAGCAAATGTATAAATTATCGTTTAGAGGTGGTAACGAAGTGGCTCAGTATTACGTTATGTTGGGTATGGTTGACCAAAAAGGACTGTATAATTATGCCGACGAAATTGATGGATTTTCAACCCAAAACAAATTTTCGAGGTATAATTTCCGTTCGGCAGTGGATGTAAATTTGAGCAAAATACTGAAAGTGGGTGTTAATTTAGCTGGACGTGTCGAAAACCGTCATACACCCAATGCATCTGCTTCGAGCATTATTACTTCTTTGTCTAAATTGCCGCCTACCATGCCTTTTCGCAATGCCGACAATTCTATCTCGGGCTCTTCTATTTACCGCTACAATCCCTACGGATTAATTGCACAAGGTGGTTTTGCCGACAGGTTTAATCGCTACCTGCAAGGTACCACAACTGTTGATCTAAAGTTGGATGCCCTAACCAAAGGCCTTTCGGCTAATGGACTTTTTGGATTCGATGCCACCAAAACGCATGCGAGTTCTAAAGCTCAAAGTTATGCCGTTTATCAGCAAAACCTCGATGGTACGTACACCAAGTTTGGCGAAGAAAGTTCGTTGGATATTAAATACTCAAGCTGGGGGTCTGATTATAGTTTGATGCTCAATTATTTAATGGGACTATCCTACAATCGCAGTTTTGGTAAAAGCGATATTGCCGCCGACGTAAAATACATGCAATCGACCATGATGGTGGATGGCAATAATCCCGATTATCGCAATCAGGGTGTATTTGGACGAGCTACTTATACTTACGACACCCGTTACACCGCCGAATTTGGATTTGCTTACAACGGTTCCGAAAACTTTATCAAAGGAAATCGTTTTGGCTTTTTCCCTACCGTTTCGGGTGCTTGGGTGCTTTCAAATGAAGATTTTCTGAAAAATAATAGCACCCTTAGCTACCTCAAACTTCGCGGTTCGATAGGTAAAGTGGGCAACTCCAACATTGGTGTTGGGTATCGTTTTCCTTACGAGCAGAATTTTTATTCCGGAAGCGGGTATTATTTTAACACATCGGATACTGACGGTTCTTACGAAGGACGCATACCGAACAGCGCCATTACTTGGGAAGAATCTTTGAATGCCAATGTGGGAATTGAAGCAGAACTTCTTAAAAAGTTAAGTATTGAAGTGGATGTTTTCAGCCATAACCGCACACAAATTATAACCGGACGATGGAATACACTCCCCAGTTTTATTGGACAGGATTTACCTTATGTAAACAATGGTTCAGTGCTTAGTCGCGGTTTCGAGCTTACCCTGAAACACAATAACAAACTAGGCGATTTTAGCTACAACGTACAAGGAAATGTTTCGTTTGCAAAAAATAAAATCACCAAACAAGAAGAAGTTTCGGGCATGAATGCGTGGGAATACAGGACCAACCAATCTGTAATGCAACAGTGGGGATTGCAAGTGGACCCCTCGTTGTTTTTCAATACGCAGGCTGATATTGACGGTTGGGCAAAATCTACTTATGGATTGGTACAACCGGGCGATGTGAAATATGTTGACCAAAACGATGATAAAATCATTGACAGTCAGGATTATGTGCCGCTTGGAAACCCTTCTGTTCCCGAAATTAATTTTGGACTTAACTTGGCTTGTGCATACAAAGGTTTTGACATCAATGTATTATTAACTGGTATTGCCAATAGGAGTGTATTTATTTCAAATAGTGTGATGTGGGGTTTGCAAGATAATAATAACATTACTGCCGAAGTGGCTTCCAATTCGTGGGGAGTGAGTACCACACCAACGTATCCGCGCCTTACCACCCAGTTAAATGCCCATAATTATCAGGCATCGTCTATGTGGTTGCAAAATGTTGATTTTCTGCGTATTCAAACCTTAGAAATTGGTTACAACTTGCCAAAAAAACTGCTGATGAAAGCCAATATAAGCGACGTGCGTTTTTTTGTAAATGGCTATAATTTGTTCTCGTTCGATAGTATGAGCAAACACAATTTGAGTGCCGAAATACCCAATGCAGGTGTTACACTTTATCCCGAAACACGCGTTATTAACATTGGCACAAGCCTTAAATTCTAATCTGAGTAATATGAAATCAATATTTTATTTTACCATCGCCACTTTTCTTTTATTAAGCACTTCGTGTGCCGATTATCTCGACAAAGATGTGAATATGGACACCACACTGAGCTATCAGGAAATTTTCTCTGACGTGCATTATGCGCCGGGTTTCCTGAATAATATCTACAACGATATACCTGATGGATATTCGCGGTTTGGTGGTCCTATGCTGGCTGCGGCTTGCGACGAAGCAGTATGTTCTAACTCGGGCGCTACCATTCAGTTGCTTAATAAAAATGCCATTAATGCCACCACCAACCCCGACGATGTGTGGGACAAAATGTATCGTGGCATTCGCAAATGCAATATCTTTTTAAAAGAACTGGATCCGGATTCGGGCATTATTGTAAAAACAAACAGTATCCCCAAAACATTAGCTGTGGGTGCTGGTATTGTAAATGTGCGCGATTATTACAAAGGACAAGCTTTGTTTCTGCGAGCTTTGTTTCATTTTGAATTGCTGAAACGATACCGTAATATATTTTATATCAACAAAGTAATTGACCCGCTCAACGAAAATGAAGTATTTGATGCCACCCAATCTACTTTCGACCAAGCGGTTGAATTTATTGTTGCCGATTGCGATTCGGCTGCCAAGCTTATGCCGTCGGCTTACCCAGATGTGAGTTATAGCGGGCGCGCCATTAGTTGGACGCCATTGGCACTCAAATCGCGCTTGCTGCTTTATGCTGCCAGTCCGCTGAATAACCCCACCAACGATGTAACCAAGTGGAAACGTGCTGCCGATGCCGCAAAGGTAATTGTTAGCTCCAATAAATATTCATTATATTCACGCACTAAGGTATTTATCGATTTGTACAATAAAGAAATTATCTTTGCTGTACGGGCTTTTAATCGCAACGATATTGAAACCTATAACTATCCCGTTAGCTTTCAAGGAGGTGGATATATGAATCCTACCGAAGATTTGGTGTCGGCTTATGGTATGGCTGCAAGTACGTATATCGACCGCAACGTGGGTTTTGTTGCTACCGACCCATACAGCATAACGGCTGCTAAAAAGCGTGAAGACCGCTTTAAACAAACGGTATATTTTAATAGTGCCCGACTAAAAGATACAACTGTGGCCACCTTTATTGGTGGAAAAGATGGTTTATTTTCTACCCCTACCGCTACCAAAACGGGTTATTATATGAGCAAGTTTATTGATAATACTTTGGATTTATCAAAAGGACAAACCAGTAATCGTGGATGGGTTTACATGCGTTATGTCGAAATTATTCTCAATTATGTGGAGGCGCTCAACGAGGCCGACAATGTGGCTAATAATGCCGTAATAGTGGCTCAGCTTAATATCATTCGAAATAACGGTAACTTGAAACCACTTTCTGTTGCTGATAAAAATCTTTTGAAAGACCAAGCAGAAATGCGCAAATATATTAAACTGGAGCGCCGGCTCGAATTGGCTTTCGAGGAACATCGCTTCTGGGATTTGCGCCGCTGGAAAGATGCCGAAACCGTGCTTAACAAGCCTGTAAAAGGCATGAAGATTACCAAAGACCCTACAACAGGTGCTTTGACTTACGAAACTTTTGATGCCGATACTCGTAGTTTCGACCCTAAAATGTATTGGTATCCTATTCCTCGCAAGGAAATTTTGAAATACCGCAATATGGGTAAAACAATTGTTCAAAATGAGGGTTGGGAAGAGAATTAATTAAGAATTTAAAATTAAGAATTAAATACAATGAAACGAATTCTATATATACTTATTATGGCAGTGGCGATGGTTTCATGCGAATCGTCGGACGATATAAGCAATGGTTTAGACCACCAAGTGCCCGATTGTAAAGCCGTTACGCTTGTTTCGGGTACTCAAACCAAAGTGATTGACGATGCCAATGTAACCAAGTATTATTGGGGTTTTATTCCCAAAACGAACCTCGAAACCATGACTTTACCTACTATAACGGTAGTCAAAGAAGGCACATTCAGTATCAGTGTAGTTATGAGCGATAATGTGTCGCTGCGGAGTATGACGCTGACTTATTCGCCTTGGTTGTATAGCAAATATATCAACTTTGCAAATCCCGATGCAGGGATTCCGCTGACTCCATTGTCGTACACGTTAAAAGCCGATATAACAGTACCAGTTACAGCTATTTCAAGTTCGTGGCTCGAAAGTTATTATTTCAACGATGGTCAGTATATGAAAATAGCCACCGTTTATCACAAATTGGAACTTACCGTTACCGATACAAATATGAATAAGCGCATTATTCCGATATTTGTAAAAGTGGAATAGAATTATTCAGGCATATATTTGTAAAAGTTGTCCCGCAAGGCGGGAAAAATTATTAGTTATAATAGTACTATATTTTCTCTATCAACTCATTTCTTACTATCTCCCACGCCTTCAAATTGTCATAAACAACATCGGGTTTTAGAATACTGTGAATGTCTTGAATGAATTCCTTGTCTTTCATTTTTTCTTCCATGTTGGCCAGAAATTGTTTTCTGGTTGGTGGGTTTTCGACAGAGAAATCCATGTAGGATTTGTAGCATTGAATTACTTTTTGTGTATCAACTTCGTGATTTGAAAGAGCCCAATATAAGTCGAATAGGTCACGTCCTTTACGACGCTGGTATAATGCCCGAAGTTTTGTGCCCAACAATTCTTCTAATTCATACCCGGTTAGATTACATTCACCTGTAAACCATGAATTTTCTACTTTGTAAGGGATTTCTTTGAGGCCTAATACATTGAAGTGTTCACGGGTATTAATCTCAATTTTTAGCCTCATGTTAATAATGGGCTGGGTACTTGTTTCGAAGCGATAAATAATTGTATTGTTGTGAATGTGCTGCAAAACGGTTCTTTTTGTACCCAAAAAAGAAGCTAGTTTTTCACGGATTCTTTTGAGAACCGCAACGATTGGCTCTGAGTTGATTTGAACTAAATCAATGTCTTCAGAATATCGTATTTGGGGCTTTAG
>CAMDNO010000061.1 GCA_945902955.1 Porphyromonas cangingivalis | reverse complement strand
GAAACGATGAATTTAAAAAAAATGCCTATCCGGATGCGCGCGACTTGATTCGTCGCGACAGGAATCATGCTTCCGTAGTGTTTTGGGAACTATCGCTCAACGAATCAGACATGAAGGACGATTTTATGCAGCAAATGGTAAAAATCGCGGAAGAAGAATCGCCCGAATCAAAATTGATTACCTGCGGTTGGATAAACCGATATTACGATGTGTGGATTCCTGCTCGTCAGCACGCCAAAGCACCTGATTATTGGAAAACCTATACCGGAAAAATACCACTATTCACAGGCGAATATGGCGATTGGGAGTATTTTGCACAGGATGCCGGATTAAATCAGGCAGGATATGCCGGTTTAAAACCCAACGAGCGTAGCAGCCGCCAATTGCGTGGCGATGGCGAAAAACGGTTATTACAACAAGCTGCCAATTTTCAGGAAGCGCACAACGACAATCGTCGAAATCCGCATTTGGGCGATGCCAATTGGTTGATGTTTGATTATAACAGAGGGTATTCGCCCGATATTGAAGCTTCGGGCATTATGGATATTTTCCGATTGCCAAAACCGGCACATTATTTTTATCAAAGTCAGGCTGAAAAACCAATGCTAAAAATCGCATCGCATTGGAACGAAAAATCGGATTACAAAAAACTAACTGTTTATAGCAACTGTGACGAAGTTGCTATCTATCTGAATAACAAATTAATTGAACGAAAAAAAGCCGTACCCGATTTAAACTCAGACCATCTGAATCATCCTCCTTATGTATTTGAAATGAATATATTTGAAGCGGGAGAATTGAAAGCTATTGGTTATAAAAACAATAAAAAAGTAGCACAAGAAAGCGTTTTTACAGCAGGTAAACCTGCAAAACTGAAACTCAGCTATGATAAAAGCGGAAAAGAATTGAAAGCCGATGGCGCCGATGTGGTTTTTGTGTATGCCACTGTATGCGACAAAGCCGGAAATCAAGTTTTCGATGCGAATACTCAAATAACTTTTAAAATTAAAGGTGCAGGGCGAATAATCGGAGAAAATCCTATAAAAGCAGAAGCCGGCATTGCAACCATTTTAGTACAAAGCCAAAGTTTTAAAACCTCAAAAATAACGATTGAGGCTCAGGCTATTTCCACTTCTTCGCAACTTACCATTTCCCAGCCGCAATAAATTACGCGAAGCAAGTGTAAGGTTGTTTTGCCTACCGATGCAAGTATTTGCTTGTCGGCAGCATAGCGTTGCAGTTGTTGATTGGCCTCCGCATTCAGTTTTTGTACCAATGCCGAATCGGGATTTTTAGCATCAACTTCCGAGCTGCGAGGTACGTATTTAAGTTCCACAATATAGCAGTGCTTCATATTGGGACGCACAATAAAATTGGGTTGCAACCACAAATCCACAAATCCTTTGCCCATTTCGGCTTCAGAGTGTACGGTAAAATAATCGGTGCTATTCAGGTACACTAAATGAAACATTTGCACCGTTTTTTCACCATCTATAAAGTCGCGTACAGAGGTTTGCTTGTAAATTTGCTCCGAAAAATAATTGAAAAAAGGCTTCCATTCTCCCTTATAAGCCATTTGATGAGCCATTTCGGAAAGCGTCATATTTTCCAAATTGAATATTTCAGCTTCGCTAAATCCTTCTACTAAATACGAGAATAGAACAGTACGAATAGCCAAATTAGGCACGGCTAATACGATTTGGTCATCCTCAATTCGATTAATTGTAAGTATTCCAAAATAATACAACAGCGATATAAAATTTTCGCGCGCTATGAGTTTTTCAGCTGGGAAAGAAGATACAATACTGCTGCGAAGTTCGCCTTCTTCGGCAATTTTTTTGATGGTCGAAAAGTTGCCATTTACCTTTTTATCCAAAATAATAAGGTGGCGGAGTTTACCATAATCAATGCGGATATTATTATCAATCAATACATCCGGAATTTTTTTATTGGCTAAATAATTAACCATAAAATATAAAGTCATATCCGAATTATACACCTTTTCGTCGATAGAATCTTTGGCAAAGCAATAATTATTGTACCATTCGCGCATTACGTCTAATAAATTCTCGATGGGCTCGTTTACCATCCCTTCGCTTTTGTAATAGTTGAGCATGGTAATCACTTCCGCTTCGGTAAAACCCAGAATGGAATTGAAAAGCGTATCGGTTGTAATATTTTTGGCAATATTAAAACCACTTGTTACGTCGTCCAACGTTACGGGCGAAACGCCTGTTATGAAAATCTTTTTGAGTGATGCATTTTTTTCGGTAGTAGCAAGTTTTATTTTGTTGAAAAACAAACGAAAAAAACCATTTCCGTGCGTAATTTCGGCATACGTCTGGTTTCCATGCTGGCTAAGTATGGTGTTCGTAAAGTTATCGTATTCGTCGATAAAAAGATAAATTGATAAATTTTTCTCTTGACAAAATCGAGTTGTATATTCAATTTGCGATTCTGCCGTTTTGTGTTTATCAAACCCTTTTGCAAAATCACTTCCTAAAATTGATTCGTAAGCTTTGTAAAACGAATAAAAAGATTGTTGACAATGTTCTTCGAACGATTTTTCTAATTTATCTAAAGCTGGATTGACTCCAGAGAAATTAAAGCTAAGAATTAAATAGCTATTTCGTTCGTCGGTAGGATGTTGACCTATGTAGGTTTTATCAAAATAGGCATCGAACATAGAGGCTTCTAACACATCATAATAGGTCTTCATTAGGTTTATCCACAACGACTTACCAAACCTGCGTGGGCGAATAAGAAATAAAAAGGGTGGTGCCACTTCAACCTGTTCGATGAAACGTGTTTTATCAACATAATAAAAATTTTCTTTTATTAGGCGTGCATAATCACTAATGCCGTAGGGAATTTTCTTTGCCATAACTGATTGATTTTCGAATATGCAAATATACAATATTATTTAGCAAAGAAAAATTACACGAATGTTAATGCTTATAAATCACAATCAATTTAGTAATAGGGTTGAGTAATTGATTTGAAATTAGATATTATTGATACACCCGCACGTAATCCACTTCGTATTTTATCGGAAAATTTCCATCGTCGGGCGTTCCTCCATTGGAACCCAATGCTAAATTCAGAAGGAAATACATGGGCTTTGTAAATGGATTGGAGCCGTCGGCATTAATAGTTTGGCTCAGCAAAGTACTATTGTATAGTACATCGTCCACGTATAAGCAAATTTCGGTCGGCGTCCAATCCATGCGCCATACATGGTACTTTTGAGGCCATTTTTTATCTTTTGCCACTAATTCCGACAAGGGTTTTCGGAAATTATCCCAAATGGGATTGTGGCGACCTTTTCCGCCCCAGGCTACATTGGCAAGCACTACAGGATCTCCTTTGTATCGGTAAAATTCCATCATGTCAATTTCGCCACATGCAGGCCATTCTCTACCCGAACCGAGCAACCATATAGCCGGCCACGAACCCATAGTGGTGTCGATGCGGGCTCGCACTTCGAAGCGGCCGTACAGCCACTGTTTCTTTTTGGCAGTTGTAATACTAGCTGCTGTATAGGTTACAAATTCGCGATTTATTCTCCAATCTTTGCTGTCAGGTATATAGTTTGGATTTGGAAAATTCGATTTTCGTCCTTCAATCAACAATCGACCATCACTACAATTGGCATTGTCGGGCTGATACCATTGCAACTCATTATTTCGTTGAAATCCGTGCTCGTAGTTCCAAATTGTAGAATCGGGTTTACCCGTGTAATTAAATTCTTCACTGAAAACCAACTTTTTGCCATCAACTACCTGTGCAATTTTTTTAGTTGGTTTGTAAGGATTAATAGCGAGAACGAGAATAGAATTAGTTACAAATACAAGGAGTATGATTTTTTTCATGGGATATCATTAAAGAGTTATTTTTTTTGAAAGTGCTAAATTAATAAGCTTTTCAGTAAAATCGGTCAGATATAACGGTATATTTAGCAGCCCATCATCATATTTCAGATTTTTCATCGAAAAACGAATAGAAACAGGTGGCTGATTCCGCTTTCTGTATTCCGACAAACTACGAGACCGAACACTTTCGGATGATTTAGCCTCGATCGGTATTAAATTATTTTTATAGTCGATAACAAATTCAATCTCAGCCTGATTACTCGATTTCCAGGACACGGGTTCATAGCCAAATTGCCTGATAAGAGATGTAAGAACAAAGTTTTCAGACAAAACACCTTTAAACTCCGTAAAAAGCAGGTTGCCATCTGTAACAATTGAGGGGTCGAGACGGAAAAGAACCCGTAAAATGCCAACATCGTTGAGATATAATTTAAAAGCCGTATCATCGCGATATGCGTTCAAAGGCAATTTAATAGTTTCTGTTGCATAGATTTTATAAACTAAACCAGCCAAATGCAACCATTCAATAGCAGTTTCATAATCTCGTGCACGCGCATTTTTTTCAAGCAAAGCATATCTGAATTTTTTATTTTCCTTAGCTAATTGTTCTTGTAAATTATTCCATATAAGTCTTACTCTTGGAATATCTGACGCATCAATATGTTTCGAAAAATCGGCAGTATAGGCTGTATTAATTGAATTTATGATATAATCAACTGCCTTCGTATCACCAGTTTCAATAAACCGCACAACAGCTTCGGGCATTCCGCCACACACATGATAACTCCGGTATTTATCTATCAACTTGGAGTGAATCAAAGCGGGAATCTCTTCCATCTCAACAATACTATCCAACTGATTTGAAAGAATTGGATCGGAGGCTTTTAAATACTCTTTGAAAGAAACCGGATAAATTGTAAAAAAATCAACTTTACCAACCGGAAATGAGCTCCCATGCCTTTTGAGAGCAACACCAAGCAGCGAACCGGCACAAACTACAAAATATTCGGGTGCATCTTCCTGAAAATACTTCAGTGAATTTAAAGCCTCGTTACATTCTTGTATTTCATCAAAAAAAATCAATGTTTTAGATGGCTCTATGGCTACTGATTTTGTTATTTTTAAATACTGAATGATGCGACTTACATCTTTTGTTTTATTAAAAAAGTCCTTTAATTCCGGCTCACGCTCAAAATTAATTTCAACATAATTTTCAAAATAGTTTTTTGCAAAATAACGCAGTATCCAACTTTTTCCAACCTGACGCGCACCCTGCAAAACTAATGGTTTACGATAGGGATTATTTTTCCATGTAACCAAGTCGTTTATAGCATCTCTTTCTATGTTCATTATTCCTTAAGTATTAAAAACGTGCAAATATACACATTTTTCATATCAAAAAGTGGCAATTTCACACGAAAACGATACTTAAGAAAATTATTAACCTTTCGAATGTGATTTTTAAATCAAAATAGAGTGTTAAAAAATCAACAGCCGACATTCACTTTGGAATAATCAGCTGTTTTTTTTAAACCTACTAACAATACAAATTATGAAACATAACTACCAAAATGGTATTACCTTAAAAAAAATTATTTGATCAATTTAAATGATTTGGTAAGCCCATTTGCACCTATGGCTTTGAGTAAAAAAACATTATTTGAAAAATTGGATACATCTATATCTGCTGATTTACTATTCAACGAATTAATGGACTGAAGCAATCGTCCTTCAAGCGTGAATATTTTGTAACTGTCAATCGAATTTTGGCTATTCAACTCAAATTTTCCATAATCAATTGTACTTAAAGTAATATCATTTTGTGCCAATGTTGAATTGATTGAAGTTCCTAAGTCTTCATAAACTCGAAAATCATCAACTAAAATCGGATTTGTTTTATTATATTGATAAATCCAAACCACAGTAGAGGATTGACCATCGGGCACTGTAAATGAAACTGAACGTTTTGTCCAATCCGCACTAGTTACATTACCCGTAGTTACATTTGCTAATGCTCCAACCTTAGCTACTATTGAATGATTGATAACACTTTTTGTGTATACTTCAAAAACATAGGATTTACCCGCAGTTAAAAGCAAGGTTTTTCTCATAGCCCAATTTAATCTAGATCCAACCACTCCAACTGCAAATTGTGATCCATTAGCAGCGGTTGAACCTACGTGATTAGCTGTATTCCATGCATTTGAAGTACCTTCCCAAATATCGTATAAAGCACCGGAAGCACCCGTTGCCATATTTTGATTTTCAGTATACGATTCAAAATTGTCGAACCAAACGTTAGTTTGTGCTTTAACAGCCGCAGTAAATGAAACGAGCACGAATGCTATAAAAAGTACATTTTTTTTCATAAAATTTGAATTTAAAATTATTGATTTAATTTGATTTTTAATGATGTAAAATTACATCAGTGAGTTAAAATCATGGTCGAATCATCATTCAAAAAGGATGATGATTTGACCAAAATTGGAACTTATTTTTTCAAAAGTTTTATTGGATTAAATCCCTCGCATTTAAGCACATAAAAACCAGCGGGCAGTTGTTCAGTTTTGATACTTTTTCCATTAAAAGAGTTTTGCAACATCAATCTGCCTTGTACATCGAAAATGGATAGTTGTTGTCCTTCGGGAATGCCTTTTATATTCAGCTCGTTGTGAATTGGATTTGGGTAAATGCTAATACCTTGGTTGGAAGTATTATCAAAACCCGATGGAGAATTTACTTTTATATAAAAATCTTTCACCGTTGTGCGCGAAGCATAGTCGCGGCCACGAACTTGAATGCGATAATTTCCCGGATTGGCGTAGGTGTATTCATCGTTGTAAAAAGTAGAAACCAAGGTGTCATTCCCCTGAAAATTATACCAACGGTAAAATGCCTCCTTGTTTTCTTTGGTTAGTTTATCACCCATCATGGTTACTGTAAGTGGTGCATTTCCGGTGAGTGGTTCCACTTTCATGTCGAAAACGCCCAACGTAGGGTCGGTACAGTTGCATACACTCGAAGCGGTAATTTGCCAATGAGCAGTTTTTAAAGCCGTTATATCAGTGGACGAAACGGTTGTCAACAAAGTTCCTACAGTCATAGTATTCGCCAAAGGATTTATATATTTACCTGTACTTCCGTTTTTCAGAGCTACATAAACAGTTCCGGCAATGGGCACAATTTCCCAAACTTGTTTGTCGGAGGTACTTTCAGCTTCAACCACCAACGAGTCGTTGCGAACACTAAGAACTAAACAGTTGTTGCTAACTTTTAATTTGTATTTGTTTTCGTCGATTTTTTTAAACAAAAACGATTCGGTTGCCGCAGCTGTGGTTGTGCCATCGCCGCCAATATATGCCGTATTGAGTTTGGCTGCATTGGTCGAAATTTGTATTTTTCGACGCGATGACCCATCGTTATTTCTGGTTATCAAGCTGAAACAGTTATTGTCGAATTCAGCAACTACCGCCGCTGCTTCTAATTCTTTTTTGGCTTTCGAAATTTTAGTACGGTAAATGAGCGGATTACCACGACTCGGCAAACTTTCGAAATCGCGATAAAAAACACCTCTGGGCGACAATACCGTTTTTGAGGGAGCCGTATTTAGGTATTTTTCGAACGAATAGCAGAGTGAATCGACCTTATTTTCTGGATTTGACCATGCAAACAGCGCATAACGTTCGACAAACGGTGCAGCATTCATCTTGTTTATAAAATCTTTTTGCCCGTTATATAAAGTTAGCATATTTTCGTTGGCAGTAACGTTCCACGATGCTCCATAATTAAATTCGGTAATCCAAATCGGAATTTGATATTTGTCCCACAAGGGTTTATAAATTGTATTTACATAGTTATCGCCCGTACGCTTTTCGTAGGAATGTAAGCACATAAAATCGACACGGTAGCCCTTAGCTAAAGCTTTGTCCATAAATTTATACAGCGAATCGGCTCTTACAAATGCCGGTGAACCCAAGCGCAGTCCAGTAAGCATTAACTTTGGCCAACTATTTAATATTTGATCCATGGTCATGTTTGCCTGTTCAACTCCATCGGGCTCGTTAAAAGCCAGAAAATGCGTTATATCTGGTTTGGTTTTCAAACTTTCAACATTTGAGTCGAAACTTGGCCAGAATAAACCCCATTGCATAGGTACATATTCTTTATCCGTAAAAGAGCTTGTTCCTGCACCCCAATTGTAATACCAACCGGTATTAAAATCTGTAAAATTGCCTCCAATTCCTTTTTTGGTAATCCATCGCCACGGAGCCACTTTTACAAATTGAACAGTATCATTTTTTCCGTTAATATTCCCATTTACAATAATATCATTGTCTTCGGCAATGTAAACTTTGGTATTTCCGCTGCCATTCTGATTTTGTGAAATAGTAGCCATGTAGCCTTTTTTAAGAATAAACGATGCAGCTTTGTTCGTTCCATTCACACCAATATTACCTGTATAGCTTGTACTATAACTAACTCTGAAATACTTACTTACGCCTGTTAAGTTTGCACCAGAGTAAAGATACAAAGCTTTAATCGACGAACGATGCGGAATAACCACAGCACCATCGTAATACTGCGTAATGCGACAGTTACTTGCCGGAATAGATGCGACACCATCAATGGAAATTTGTTTGGCATAGCGATCGATAACTTGCTGGGCTGTAAGCGAATGGAAATACACCCAAGCATCTTCGCCCAGAATATTGATTTTTGTATCAGCCGTAATAGCATCGCTTTCGTACAAATGCAATTGCGAATTTCCGCTCAAAACTACAGATGGCGCCGAAACTGAACCAGTAAGCACAATAGCACTATCGAGCGTAATGCTTGAAGATGATTTAAAGCCCGTTACGCTTGCATAATCAGTACGTATAGTGGCCTTTTTAAATTTCAAAAAACCAGTTCCAGCATCAAATACGCCTTTCACTTCTTTGTCGGTGCCAATGGTGGCAGTTGCGCCAAAGTACACATCTCGGTTGATGGGCACGCCAGAAGCCATACTGCCAGTATAAGGTTGGCTTGTCCCTTCGTCGAGCCAGTTCGATTTATTGAACAAGTATATTTTATCAATATTGCCTGTCCAGCTTAATTGCTGTGCTGATGCAAAAGTGGAAATGAAGCAAAAAGCTAAAACAAAGCCCCCCAACCCCCCAAGGGGGGAGTTAGAGCCTAGTATATTAGAAGTTAGTTTAAATTTCATTCGTAGTATTTTTTAAAGTCTACCCAAAATCTTATTAGTACCCAGAGCAAGGTAAGTTCCAATTATTCCAGGAACAGCATATAGAGCATATCCAATGAATTCAAATGGCAACATACTGTGCGATGTTGAATCAAAAATTAGTTCAAATATTGCCAATATTGGGAAAAGTGCCATTGTTGCTAAACCAATTTTCCAACCCGATAACTTACTCAATAGTTTCACACCAAAACCGCTTAAAAGTAATAGGATAAAACTCCAAATTGAGATTCCTTCAATTCCGGTTCTAATTAGGGGAAACAATGGAGAATCATACTGTTTCAAATCAGGCAGAAAAAATGTTGGAAGCACTATTGAAATTACACCTAAAATTGAAGCCAGTAAATAAATCCAAAAATTGTTTGTTTTCATAATATTGTTCCCCTTTTTTAGGGGTCTTTTATTTCACTTCCACCTTCAATGTTTCGGCTGCTTCGGCTGTTATTATGCGAAGCAAATAAATACCTTTTAGGCCTGAAGTTGATATTGTTGTTGAATTTTTTCCAACAATGGCAGAAACATTCTGCTGATTCAACACACGACCACTTAAATCAACCAATTGGATAGTTGCTTTCGAAGTGTTTGACAATGTGTAGTTTACATGCATCACACCATTTGCATTAGTTGTGTAAATAGAATTTAACACGCTTTTATTTTGAGCAATTCCACTTGGTGCAGGCTCGTAAGCGCCAGTCATGTCGTAAGTGAGTGAGCCAAGGGTAATGTCAGTTGCACCTACTTCAGAATCTTTACCAAAGCGTAGAAATGGAACAGATTCCACCTTTGCAATGCGTAAATCGTCGAACCATATATTTGCCCATCCGGGTTTTTGCGTATTCGACCAACCATTGTGGAAAGTAATCCAGATATCCCCATCTTTAGTAACATCAAAAGGAAATTCGCGGTAATTAAAATTGCGATTATCAGAAACCAAAACAGCCGATGGCATAATAGTAACGTGAGGGTCAGTTCCTTTATAAGCAGGAATGCTATCTATTTGAGTTCCTTTAAATTTAACAGCTGGTCTGTCAGGGTCAGTACCTATTGCAATAACACTTCCTTTATAAGCTTCGCCCGCTGCTTTTGTTTTCGACCAAAAACTCAATTTATATTTTCCGGGAGTCAATCCATTTTTGCGTATCTTCAGTTCGCCTGTTGTACCATTGTTAAACCATACCGAAGACATTCCCACCTTGACATTTGCTTTTGCAGTATCAATACCTATTTTACACCAACTACTTTGTACTATATCATAATTACCCGATAAGTTTGCTGTTAGTGTTGCATTATTTGTTCCAAAAGCCGGAGTGGCTAAATCGGTAAAATTTTCGAAAAACTGATCATCCTGCAGTACATCAACATCTTTGAAATATGCTTTGGGGCTAATTAATCCATCAGCATCGGCAGAACCAACTTTAACACCATCTCGGTATACGTGAGCCATATCATTATTATCAACTGCAACGCGGTAAGTGTGCATTCCTTTATTATCCAAATTTCCAACAATTACTTCTTTCGCAGTGGAAGGATAATAAGTCATGTTGTAAATATTTGCCGTGTCGATTCCTATATGAAAACGTTTGCCGGGCATTCCTTCCGTTTCCATAATAAATCCATTTCCTTTTTCAGTTTTGTTTACTGCCAATTTAGCTTCGACAGTGTAAGCGCCATTAGCAACAAAACCCGAATCTGAAGTGGCGTACCATAATGCTGGAGTGTAAAGTGAGCCTTTGGTAACAAAATTGAAACCAGCTTCGGCTTGCGTAAAAGTTACACTATCATTAATAGTAACAATTTGTGTAAATTTTGCTGTTGTTGGATTTCCTTGTCCGTTGTAAAGAGGTGTTCCCAACTCTTTTGGAGTTAATTGGGCATTTGCTGACTGAAAAAGTAGCAGGCTAATTGCTACAAATAATAGGATTTGTAATTTTAGTTTCATAATAGTAATTTTTAAAATTGAATTAGACTTTAATTTAGTGATGCAAAGTTGCGGATAATGAATCAAAGAAAGGTTTGATATAGGTACAAATTGGTCGAAAATATGACCAAAGACAATAAAACATCATATTACACATCAACCCAACCCCTCTCCTTGAGGACATAGCCGTCAAGCTAATTTTATGTTGCGACCCCCAGTAGGGGGTTGGGGGTTATAAAACCACTAAAAAAAATATCCCCTTCTTAAAAATAATCCTTAGCTTGACGGCTATGCTCCTTTAGGAGAGAGAATTTGAGAGAGTTTACTCCCAGCCCGGATTTTGAGTTAAATTTCGATTTTTATAAATTTCGCTCAATGGTATTGGATAATAATACATTTTATCTTGCCAAATACGGTCGGTAGTGGTGTAAGTAGTGTAAATAAATACGTTTGGTGTTGAGGTCTTCTCAATTTTAGTGCGTTTAATAGCCACTGTTTCGGGACCAATCATCCAGCGACGAATATCCCAGAACCGATGATCTTCGAATGCCAATTCCACCCGACGTTCGTTGCGGACTTTTGTTCTGAAATCATCTTTGTTAATGGTAGCAGGAATTGCAACAAGTGCTACGCCCGTACGTTTACGAACTAAATTTATAGCCTCCACAGCCGACATTGTGAATGTAGCATCCTTATAGTTTGGCGCTGCAAAAGCTTCGTTCATGGCTTCGGCATAGTTCAACAACATTTCGGCATAACGAAAAATCACCCATACGTGGCGCGATGTAGCTAATCCCGATGTTTTGAAACTAATATTTTTATCCAAATATTTTTTCAAATAATATCCGGTTGTTGTAGCACCTGTTTTGGGCTGACCGCTATTTCCGCCTATCCATGCTTCTACTGGTTCATCATAAGCCCATTTGGTATTATTGAGCACAACAGTAAAAGCTAAACGAGGATCACGATTGAGGTACGGATTGGCTGTCATGCTTGGATCATTCCAGTCGAAAGAACCACCATCGAAAGTCGCACCCGATTTTTTCATTTCGTAATCATCCACCAAATTTTGTGTCGGAACAGTTCCTGTTTTTCCACCTTCGAAGCCTATTGGATAATTCAAACCTTCGAATGTGCCCGAAAGCGGTTCGCGACAGGCAAAAATAAGCTCCGGCAAAGCAATATTATTTGGAATTTTGTCGTAACCAATCAACGAGTTGATTTTATATACCGCTCCCGAGTCAATTAATGCCTTCGATGCCTTGGCTGCATCTGTCCACCTTAGTGTTCTGTCGCCCGAAGTAAATCCATTAAGCTTATTTATTCCTGGTTGGTTGTACAAATCACTTGCCCCATACAATAAAACCCTCGCTTTAAGGGCTAAAGCTGCCATACGTGTTGCGCGACCAGTTTCGACATCATAATTGGTATCGTAAAATTTTGGCAAATATTTTGCCACAGTATCACACTCATTGGCAATGAATTGTGAGACATCCTCGAAAGATGCCCTTGCTATCGAATTGGCTTCTTGTTCAGTTAAAACTTTTGTAAATAAAGGCACACCACCATAACGCTTGATTAATTCGAAGTAGAAATAAGCACGGAGAAAACGCACTTCATATTGTAGGTTATTGTACTTCAACATATCTTTTGTGTATGTCGATTGGTACCTATTTTCCTCAAAAGTTTGCCCAACGCCTTTTTCTAAAAAAAGATTAGCAGCCCTAATTCCTTTGTAACTACGAGCCCACACATCGTCTACGGTATTGATAGCACTCCAAGTTCCGTTGTAAAAAGTGTGTACGCTTGACGATGGCCACACATACTCGGCTTCGTCGGTGCCGGCACCACGCATGGCACTGCCCACGCTCCCAAAATCGGAATCCAAATAGGAATATACATTGGTTGCCATTTGAGTTGCCCGCGAACGCACAGTAAAGACCTGATCTTCAGAGTAGGTAGAAGATTCGTCGTACCCAAGAAATTCGGTACATGAACTTACAATTACCATTAAAGCCGAAAAAAATAATATTTTAGTTTTCATATTCATCTGTTTTTCTTCTGTTTTTAAAATGCAATATTAACACCTAAATGAAGCGAAGCCGTAGTAGGATAAGCAACGCCATAAGACTCGGGATCAACAATTTTCAAATTATCAATAGAAAATAAATCCATTCCTCGAACATAAATTTTTGCTTTTGAAATGAATAATGCTTCCAATATTTTTTCGGAGAATTTGTAATAAATTTCGCAGGTACGTAATTTGATAAATGAACGATCTCTTACCCATACCGAATTGGTATTGAAGTTGTTGTCGTTTTGAAGCGTACTTAATCTGGGGAATAATGCATTCTGATTATCGGGTGTCCAGCGATTTTCGTAGTAATAAGTAGATAAATTTGTGTTGTTGCGCAATGGCCAAAACATACTTGTTGTATTTAATACAGCCGTGTAATTACCTACTCCTTGAAAATTAGCATCAATACCCAACCCTTTGTATTCCAAATTCAGGTTTGCCGAAAAATATATTTCGGGAAGAACTGTATTGTATCCCAAAGCAACTTTATCCAATTCGTTGATTTTATTGTCATTGTTTTGGTCTGCGAACTTAATGTCGCCGGGCACAACTGTTCCTAATAATTGTACGGGGCTTGCAGCAATATCGGCTAAATCTTTAAAATAGCCAATATCTTGGTAGCCAAACAATTGATTTACAGGCCTTCCTGTTTGTTTTAAATAATCATATTGTACAAAACCTTCGTTTCTATTTACAACTTTGCTTCTTGCGAAAGTAAATTGACCCCCGAAGTTGTATTTAAAATCGCCCACAGATTGGTTGATATTTAAGCCCAATTCAATTCCTTTGTTTTCAACTATTCCGTCGTTAGCCATAGAAGCAGTGGCGCCAATCACACTTGAAACAGAACCTGCGGTGCTCACCAAAATATCCGTTCGTTTTTCGTAAAAAACCTCCGCTGTCAAATCGATGGCATTTAAGAAACGACCTTCTAAACCAACATTTGTTTTGTGCGATTTTTCGTAAGTCAATCCGGTTGTTGCCAAGCGCAATTCTGTCATACCGCCCGTAGAAGTGTAATTATCAGTAAAAAAGTACGAACCGCCTGTACCATAAGTTTGTTTGTAAAGTTCCGATGAACTTGTATAATCGCTACCCACAACACCATAAGAAGCTCTGATTTTAAGCAAATTAATAGCTTTCATATCTTTCATAAAATCTTCTTTCGAAACAACCCATGCCGATCCAATGGCTGGAAAAACACCAATATTATGACCCGTTTGTAATCTATTAGTTCCATTGCCTGTTATGGATAAATCGACAAAATACTTTTCGTATAAACCAATGTGTGAGTAGGCATTCGCTCGTTGTCTGTTGGTGGTGCTAAATTGTCCATTACCAACGTATTGATCGTGAAAAAACATCAAACTAGAATTCAGACTTATATTTTGCCATTTTTTATCATAGTTTATTTTTGCAAAGGCATTGAAATGTCTCCACTGACTACCCAACGAACTTGAGTAGTTAGGAACTGAATTGGAACCAACAAGGGTAGAAACAGGATTTATTAATGCATCGCCAGTGGTATTAAATTGAGCCGTGTTTTTATAATACCGATACGTTTGCGAAATAGATTCCCAATAATCGGCGTAGTTGTCAAAACCCACACTCAAGTCGGCCGATAAACCTTCGGTAATGGCAGAAAGATTCTGATTGATAGTCCAGTCGGCAAACAAAGTACGCGAACTTGTTTTTCCATATCCTTGCGCGGCAATCATGGCCACCGGATTTTTTGTCCACGTATCGCTCCCACCCCATTCGTTGGTCGAAGTTTTTACCGGAAAAGCTGCCGAAGGCGTATTGTACATAGATGTCATAATTGTACCAACAACATTTCCCGGACGATTCGATTCGGACAGTGCACCCAATAACTTCACGCTCATGGTTGTGGTTGGCGATAATTCTACATCCAAATTGGTACGAATATTCAATCTCGAAAACTTAAACTGAGACGAATACGCATCCACATTGTTGGTTGGTTTCATCATTCCATCGTGGCTCGACAAATTCATTACCGTAAAATAGCGCACTTTATTGTTTCCGCCACGTATACTTAAATTGTAGATATTTGACGATGCATTGTCTTTCAACACCTGATCTACCCAATTTACATTGGGATAATAATCGGGAAATTTGCCCGACTGATAAGCAGCCAATTCATTGTCGTTGTAGCGTGGAGTAGTAATTCCATCGTTTGCAAGTGCCTCATTCACAGATTTAGCGTAGGTATATCCATCTACAAAAGCGGGTTTGTGTGTAGGTTGAATAAAAGCATGATCGATAGAAAAATCTATCTGTGTTTTTCCAATTACACCCTGCTTTGTTTTTACCAATATTACCCCCGAAGAACCTCTGAGACCATACATAGCCAACGAAGCTGCATCTTTTAAAATGGTAATAGAGGCAATTTCTTCTTTGACCAACGAGCTGAGTGGACGTTCGAAACCATCCACCAAAATCATTGGGCTGTTACCCTGAAGACTTCCCAATCCGCGAATATTGAATGTGGTATTATTATCATAATCCAATCCATCGTTTTGCAAAGAAGTTAAGCCCAACCCTCTGCCATACAAGCTATTTGCTGCATTAACCGACGAGCTTTTCATTATCTCTTCGGCAGTAATGGTTGATGTAGAGGCAGTAGTTTCTTGTTTGGGTTGAGCAATATTATTTCCCAACTCAATCAGTGGCTCTTGTTCGGTAGCAACTACTTCTTGTGCATACATAGCACCATTGAAGCACAAAAATAAGGCTACTACAAATAAGTATAAATTATATTTTACAATCATAATATTTTAAATTTAATGAATTAACAATGTGTTGATAATTATATCTTTACTGAATTTTCAAATTTTTTCATTTTCAAATTTTCAAATTAATCTTCTTACCATCCTGGATTTTGAGTTAATCCATAATCTTTGTAAATCTCGGCTATTGGGAAAGCAGCTAAATACCATTTTGGATCAAAATTATTGGTACCATCATCGCTGTCTTGCCACGCACGTTTAAATAGCGTAAATTTCTTGTAGGAGTATCTGTTTGGTACAACTTTACCATTTCTATACACCCTATAAATCCGCACGCCATATAATCTCTTTTTGAAATCATCGGCTTTTTTCCAACGAACTAAATCGAACCAACGTACATGCTCCATACCAAATTCTAAGGATCTTTCTCTTAAAACTTCCTCTAAAAATGCTTCTTTTGTCCATGATTTTTCTGGAAAAGCATCTTTTAATCCGTTAAGTGCTACCCTTGCACGCACCTGATCCACCCACGTAAATGCCTCTTCGGTTCTACCTGCTTGACTTAATGCTTCGGCATAACTTAAATAAATTTCGGCTAAACGCAAGTATGGCCAATGTGCGGGTGCTCCAATTGAAGTAGAAGTAGTTCCATCCATAACAAATTTATATAGACCCATTCCGGACGCAAAAGCTCCTGATTCAGAAGCGCTTTTACGATCAAGACCACCCATCCACAATTCAGCATTTCGACTTTTAAAACTGGAATTATTCACAACACATGTTTGATACATGCGTGGATCTCTGCCGTCGAAAGGACTGCTAAATGTTGTGTCGCCGGGAGCCTTTACTTTATACAAACCCAAGGTATCATTCCAAACTGTATTATCAAAAGGAGTACCATCGGCCATTGGAAACAAATCGCCATAATTCATGGTAGGAACAGCCGTTCCATAGCTTCCTAATGACTGCAAACAATAATAATTTGCATTCCAATAATCGGGAACAGTTGCTCGAATGCGGGTCGAAATTAACATCTCGGTTGTTCCCCTATTGAAATAAGCTTGTCTGAATGCTGTTTGTGGATCACCCGAAACCAAACTAAATCCACCATTGGCATCTTGCGAATTTAATAAAAAGAACTGTTCGCAAGCCGAAACAACATCGTTCCACATAGTAGGGTCTTTACGACCGAACCAAACCTGTTTTTTATCAATCGACTCGTAACTGCTCGAAGTATAATAAGGTACATCGTCGTTGAATAATGGACTGGCAGCAAACAATAACACTCTGATTTTTAGCCCTAAAGCAGCTCCACCCGTAAAACGGCCATCCCATTTTGCAACTTCATCAACAGACAATGTCCAAGGCAATACTTTTTGAGCCGAATCGCATAAATTTGTAATAAAATCGAGCGTTTCTTTGGCTGTGGCGCGTGGCAATTCCATGTTATCATTCGGTTTGAACGATTTAGTTACCAAGGGCAACCCACCAAAATAACGGAACATATCGGCATAATGGCAAGCAATAATCATTTTGGCTTCGCCTTTTAGTCGGGCTTTTGTGGGTGCATCCATATCAGGTACCCTGTCCACATTTTCGATAAAAATCCATGCTTTACGAACTCCCTCCCAATTATTTTCTAATTTGTAACTGTAAGCCGTCGTGTTATTTTCTTCAGAGGCATTATATTTTCCATTATAATAAAGTTGATTGACACCATCCCAATTCATGTAACTTTGGAAATTATCAGTTAATGCTTCGGGAACACCCATCATCATTTTATTTCCAGCATTACTATAGTCCGAATTTAAGCCATAAAACAAAGTAGCATAACCATTCCACAAAAAACGTTGTGCAAAATCTGATTTTGAAAATACAGTATCGATGGTAATGTCTTCGCCTGGCAGCTTGTCGAGAAAGTTATTACCAAACTTAAATTCGTCGGTACACGAAACAACGGACACCAAAAGTAAAAGTCCGAATAGTATGTTATTTGATTTTTTCATATCAATTTATTTTTATCTGCCCCCTAACCCCCTAAAGGGGAATAAGACGAAGTAGTACGATTTTATATTTTATTAAAAAGAAATATTTAAGCCTGCATTCACAATCCGCATTGTAGGATAAGTTGGGCGACTGCTGGTTTGAGTTTCAGGGTCGGCAAATTTCAAATAATCGAAAGTGAATAGGTTGTACGCATTTCCAAAAACCCGAAATTGGGATATTCCCATCTTTTTCAAAAAAGCAAAATTCAAGTTCTGCGATACTTCTATTGTTTTCAATCGTATATAACTTGCATCTTTGAGCCATAAATCGGAATCATAACCATAGTTATACCCTTTTGAATCGAACGAAGCCCGCGGATAAGTAGCTGTGGAAGCAGTTTCGGGTGTCCAACGATTATCATATTGTATCTGCATCAGCGATCGGTTGTTTGAACCACCTAAAGGCTCTCTGAATGTTTCTTGCAATAAGCGCGAAGTCATGGTAGCTCCAGCCCACATCATGCTAAACGAAAAACCTTTATAATTGAAGCCCAGCGTAATACCACCATTCAGAGTTGGATAATTTGGGTATCCAATTGCTGTGTCATCCATTTTGTCAATTTTCCCATCTTCGTTTAAATCTCGGTAAACATTGTCGCCCGGTTTTATATTGTCGGGCACTACTACCGGTTTACCATTATCGGTCATACCAACTGAATAAAAGCCAATCCATTCTTTTCCAAAGTTTTGCCCCACTTGTCTTCCTGTTCTCCATTGATATTCGTAGGGAGATAAAACTTCATCTTGATAAATAATTTTATTTTTCGTGTAGGATAAATTCATATTCACAAAATAATTGACTTTGTCAATTTTATCCCGCCATTTGAGAGTAAGTTCTGTTCCGCTATTATCCACTTTACCCAAATTCAACACCGGAAGGCTCATGGCATTGTATCCGGGGTCCGAATTGCTGGTTGCCAAAATCCCAACACGATGTTCGAAAAACACATCCATGTTGATAGTCATTCTGTTTTTCAGAAAACCAACATCAAGTCCATAGTTTTGTTTGTACGAAGTTTCCCAGGTAATAATTGGATTTCCAATTTTCCCTTCGGCAATACCAGGTAAATTTGAAGTAACATTCACACCAAAATTGTAGCCCGTAGCTCCTGCTACATAAGTATCGGGCAAATACAAATACCGATAATTCCCGATGGCTCTATCATTTCCTACTACCCCATACGAAGCCCTTACTTTTAGAAAATCAACCATTTCCTGTTGTTTCATAAAATTTTCTTCCGAAATAATCCAACCTCCAGATATGGATGGAAAAAGACCAAAACGCAATTTTGGGTCGTTCGGAAAGTTCTCCGAGCCATTGTAACCCATGTTTACATCGAGCATGTAGCGCGTTTTATAATCGTACGTTATGCGTCCCACTAATCCAACATATCCGGTAGGAATTTCGGTATAAGTAGTTGGATAGTACGTTCTGGATTGGTTGTACAAAAGCAAGGCAGTGAAATTATGTTCACCAAAATCTCGGTTATAATCAAAGCTTGCTTCGCTGTACCAGTTGCGCGCTTTCGAAAAGCTCTCGCTATAACTTAAAATTCCTTCATCGCCATTTTTCACTAACACCACATCGTTCTTTTCAGATTCAGGTATATCTTTAAGCCATGAAATATCTTTTTTTAGCCAAGGCGTATAATTTTCTATCGAAGTTGACCTTTGCTTGGCATGATTGTAGGTACTATTGTAAGCACCTTTTATACGGAATGAAAGTCCTTGCGTAATAAAGTCCAATTTTTGTTTCAAATCTACGTCAATATTCAAATCATTACGGGTAGTATTGTCAAATCCTTTTCCATAATACGAACTAAGTCCATCGTTTCCTGATAATGGATTATACAAACTATTATTTGTAATCCACTTCCCATCCACTATACCTGCACCAAAATTTGGCGTGGCCCAATAAAGATAGCGGAACAACTGTGTCTGGTCGTCCACGCGAGGCTGGTTACGAATTTCAAGTCGACCACCTAAATTAATTTTCATGGTGGTAGAAGACGAAAAGTCAATATCCAAATTAGTACGGTAATTATAGCGTTTGAAGTAGTAATTACCATTGTAGCGAGTATCGTAATTTTTGAATAAGCCATCCTGACTCAACGAACCAAGCGAGGTAAAATAACGAACGCGTTTTGTACCTCCGGTAATGTTTATATTGGTCTGACTTTGTGGTGCTGATGTTTTGAAAAGCATTTCCATCCAGTTTACATCTGGATAAAGTATTGGATTGCTGCCTGTGCGGTATGCTTCTATGGCTGCATCGGTAAATACAGGGTTTTTCCCATCGTTTTTGAGCGACTCCTCGTAATAACCTACCCATTCGCTGGCATTGGCTTGATCTACCATACGCGTCGGCTCTTGTATACCGTACGAACTGGTTATACTCACTTTGGCTTTACCTTCCATCCCACGTCGGGTGGTTACCAAAATAACACCATTAGCGCCCCTCACACCAAAAACAGCTGTGGCGGAAGCATCTTTCAATACACTTACACTTTCAATTTCGTTGGGGTCGAGGTTGAAAAAACTTCGCTCCACACCATCCACCAAAATAAGCGGAGTTGAGTTAGCAGTGCTTAATGAACCCACGCCGCGAACAAAAATTTCCGGATTATCAGCTCCTGGTTGCCCCGAATACTGAACAGAAGAAACACCACTCAAATTTCCCGCTAAAATATTACCCACGTTGGGCGAAGGCGATTTGAGCAATTCTGTTGTTCCAATAGATACAACTGCACCGGTCATAGTCACTTTTTTCTTTTGACCATAACCAATTACCTGAATTTCGGATAAATTTTGTGTGTTTTCGGCAAGCGTAATCTTAAGTAGTTGCTGCCCTTTAATTTTTACCTCCTGAGCAACGTAGCCAATGTAGCTTACAATAAGCACTTCGCCATCGGCTCGGTCTTTGAGCGAGAAATTACCATCAATATCGGTTATGGTACCCGTGGTAGAGCCTTTTACAGTTACGTTTACTCCTATTAAAGGCTGTCCCGAAACGTCTAACACTTTTCCTTTTACTTCAATTCTAGCTTGTGCCAACAAAAGTGCAGGCAGCAAGATACAAAGTAGTAAACTAATACTAAGTTTGTTGTGAAATCTCATAATTTTAAAAATTAGATTTTTGCTTGATTTTTACCATGCAAAATTAAGGTACTACTAAAACATTGACTACCAAAATAGGTTCAATTTAGTTGATAATAGAACCAAATACTTGTCAGAAATGGTTCTGGCTTGTCTTTTTAACTTTTTGCGTTGCTTTACGCCTCATAGTAACTGTTTTATTAATATGTGGTTTCAGTTTTCCGAATAAAGCGTTGATGACAGGTACTTAAAAGCAGAAATACGAGCGGATATTTACTTTACTACTTAGGTTTTTCTTTGTGAAATACCCGTGACTGTATTTTCGGTACTTATGAGCAATAGTTTGTCGACGTACGGGCCAGCTACCCCATTTGCAGCTTTTAATTCTATAGTATTAACTCCTTCAACCAATTCTACATCAATAGTAAAATTGCCTGCTGCTCCCTGGTAACACCATACTGCTGCCGGAAAATTTTGAACGCCAATAGATGTGCTATTGACGATAATTTCGAGTGGTTGTACACTTACATTAAAATAAGCAATGCGCAACTTGTAGGTTCCT
>CAMDNO010000060.1 GCA_945902955.1 Porphyromonas cangingivalis | reverse complement strand
GCTAAATGAACGCGTGTTCTCACCTTATTCAGATAGGTGCGGGCTTCGTTTTCGCCATCTTCTGCCGTGGGATGCATTGTGCACGCTTCAGCATAGTTTAGAAATACTTCCGGCAGTCTGATTAAACGGATGTTGGTAGGATTATTTCTGGGCTGAATAGAGCGTTGTGCAGGTTTCAAGTAGAATTTTGCATTGTAATAGCCGGTTCTGTTGCGTGCTAATTTAGCAAAGTTGGCAGCCGATTCCCATACACGCAAACTATCTTCGGTAAGCATGGAAGCATGTTTGCGTATACTGTCGCCCTCGTTGATGTAAGCTTTTGCCAAAACCGCTTTGGGTTGATTTAAGCCGAAACCATAAGTAGTACCAAAAGGCATCATAAAAAGTACCTGAAAATTACCATTATTATTGAAGCCATTTACACTCGCTCCACTTGGCGAGTCATATTGCGTAACTTCCAGTATGGATTCGGCACAATGTTCACCGCTTAGCTTGAACACATCCGCAAAATTTGGCAGCAAGGCATAATCGGTTTCAGCAAATACTGCTTTGGAGGCAATTTTACATGCATCGTACTTCTGTTGGTAGAGGTACACCCGCGAAAGCATGGCGTTGGCAGCGGCTTTGGTAATTCTACCGGCATCGTCCGCCATTTTCAATGATGATTTGGCCGGCAATAAACTGGCAGCGGCATTCAAATCTTTCTCAATTTGCGCATACACTTGGGCTACAGGTGTGCGGGTAAGCGTTTTGTCGTCAATGGTTGGCGTTTTTATCATCAAGGGTACATCGCCAAAAGCAATGACCAATTCGTGATAATAATATGCACGAAGGAATAAAGCTTCACCCAAAAGTCGACTCTGGTTTTGGGTTTTAAACAAAGCAGCATTCATCTGTGATATACCATCAATCGCTTGGTTTGCTTTGTTGACTCCCCTAAATAACACCTGCCAACGGTCGAGGATGCGTGGATGGTCGGCAGGAAAATGATACGATTCCATGAGTGCATAAGCTTGCACATCACTGTCGGCTCCACTATAGGTAGCATCCTCAGACAACACATCGCCAAAGCACCAAATAGTCCAACCGTAGCGATAGTCTTTGAGGTCGGAATAGGCAGCTACAACGGACTGAAAAGCATCGTTTTCAGTCACAAAGAAGTTTTGGGTGGTTAATGCTCCCAGTTTCGATTTATTCAAAAAGTCATCGTTGCAACCGCAAAAAAATACGGCAAATACAATGATTACAAGTATTTTAAATAATTTCATGTTGTGCTTTTATTTAAAATGTAATGCTTACACCAGCCACTACTGTTTTGGCTTGCGGATAATTACCCATATAAACTCCTCTGCTAAGTGTATTGGAGGCAGTGAGTTGTCCAATTTCAGGATCTGCGCCAGAAAACCTGGTAAATGTAAGCAGATTATCGCTTGAAATAAAAATGCGTAAGCCTGTCATGAATATCTTTTTAGCAACAGTTGGCGGCAATGCATAACCAATTTGTAGCGTTTTAAGACGAAGGTACGAGCCATCTTCTATGTACCTATCGGAGAAGCGCTGGTTATCATTCAGGTCATTTCCATTTAGGCGCGGCATGGTGGTATTGGTATTTGTTGGTGTCCAATAATTGAGCACATCTACCGATTTTTGAGTAACGCTGGATAGGCTGTAGGTATAAAAACGCATAGCATTAAAAATATCGTTTCCGTAAGTGCCTTCAAAATCGGCCGAAAAATCAAATCCTTTGTATTCCATGTTGATATTAAAACCATACTGAAACTGTGGAATAGGGTTGCCAATCATCGTTTTATCCAAATCATTTAATACTCCATTTTCATCATTGTCCACAAAAACCACGTCGCCCAACCCTGCATTGGGCTGGCGTGTTTTCACATCTGCCAATTGTTCGGCCGTTTGCACCAAACCGTTTGTTTTGTAGCCCCAAAATGCACCTATAGGATAACCTACCGTGGTGTAGGTTGTGCTTCCACCAACAAAAGCTTCGCTTACTATAGCTTTGCCTGTGCCCAAACTCAACACTTTATTATTTATGGTTGAAATGTTTGCGCCAATGCTATAATTAAAGTGTTTCCCAATTTTATCTTTCCAGTCAATCTGACCTTCCCATCCGTGGTTATTCACCGAACCTACATTGGTGGTAGGGCCTGTTTCAAAACCCAAGAAAAAGGGAATTGGCTCCACCAAAAGCATGTCGTGGGTGGTTTTGTTATAATAATCGACCATCAATGTCAACTTACCATCCAAGCAGTCTACATCAAAACCGATATTTGTGGATTGCGTAGTTTCCCATTTAATATTGGCATTGCCCAACGCAACTGCCACTACGCCCTGATATAGTTTTTCGGGAGTGCCGTACAGATAGGCATATTGAGTAGCCGATGATAACAAACTTTGATAGGCGTAATTGCTGATATTCTGGTTTCCAACTTCGCCCCATCCCACTCTTACTTTGGCAGTATGAATAAACGCTTGCTGCCAGTTTTTGAAGAATGACTCGTTGTTCAGTTTCCAAGCCGCTGCCACGGATGGAAAATTGCCATATTGATTTGATTTGCCAAAACGTGAGGAGCCATCCCTACGCATAGTGGCTGTAGCTAAATATCGGTTATCGTAACTATAATTTACACGGCCTAAGTACGAGATGAGTGCGGACTCGAAAGCAGTGCCATTGGCCGTAGCAGATGTGCTATTCGTTGCAGCATCCAAGTATTGCATTTCGGGTGAATTATTGGGCGTGTTGGCTTTACTGCCAATAAGATTTTCGTATCGTGTTTTCTCAGCCGTGAAGCCTAAAGTAGCTGTTACCAAATGTTTACTATTGAACGTATGATTGAAATTGAATGTATTTTCGGAAATAAGGTTGTTGGTGAGTGCAAATCCGCGGGTTACCAAACTGGTGGAATTGCTGTAGGTATTAGTTACAAAAAAAGTTGGTTTGAAGTCGTAAGCATCGTAGCGATTGAAATTCATGCCCAGCGATGTTTTGAAATTCAACCCTTTCGCCAGTTCTACTATGCTGTAAATATTGGCAATGATAGTAAGATTTTTTTCATTGCTGAAAGTGTTGTCAATAGTAGCTACCGGGTTATAGGAAGTGATGTACTTTGAATATCCATAACTGCCATCGGCATTGTAAACGGGCACTATGGGCTCCATGAATAGCGTATTGGGAAAAATGCCAGCATTGTTATTTCCTTCCAGCACTTTATTGCGCGATGAGTTTGCAATTGAGGTATTTGTTCCAACGGTTATGGTTTTATTCATTTTGCGTTCCAAATTGATGCGCGCATTTACCTTCTCGAAATCAGTTTTCTTAATACTGCCTTTTTGATCCAGATAGCCCAAACTCAGATGATAAGTAAAATCGGACATCCCACCCCCAAAACTGACGTTATGACTTTGAATAGCACCTATTTGACTCACTTCTTTCAGCCAATTGGTATTAATAGACGAATCTACATTAGTCAAATCAATGGGCTTTGCCCGTGTGGTATTAATAGCCGACTGAATATCAATCCATTGCCTCCCGGAAAGCAAATGCAAATCAGTATTTATTTTAGAAATGCCATAATAGGAATCGAGCGTAATCACATCTTTTCCCGCTGTTCCATGTTTGGTAGAAATAAGAATCACGCCGTTGGCACCGCGTGAGCCGTAAATGGCGGTTGCCGAAGCGTCTTTGAGTATTTCAATGTTTCCTATTTCGGCAGCACTTAAATAGCCAATATCATTCACAGGCATGCCATCCACCACATACAGCGGGCTGGGGTCATTCACTGTGCCAATGCCACGAATGCGTACAGTAACCGAACCGCCCGGCGAACCAGAATTAGAACTAACCATTACTCCTGGCGCCAAACCCTGCAGTGCTTGAGCCACATTGGCAACCGGCTTGCGCATAATTGTTTCTGCCTTTACCGACGATACAGAACCTGTTAAGTCCGACTTCTTTATTGACCCATAACCAACCACCACCAATTCGTCAAGCTGTTTCGACAATTCGGAAGGAACAACGTTTACTCCAACAAGGACTTCTCCTTTTTGAATTTTAATAGTGTCCGGTAACGAGTTGGATTGGGCAGATGTGCTCAAAGCAAGTAAACTGAAAACAGTGAGGAGCAAAAAATATCTGAATGTATAATTGGTAAATAGTGTACGTTTCAAAATACTCATTGTGTGATTAATGTTTTTTTCCATTCAGAGATAGACAATCCTGTGCTTGACGAAACGGCTCTTTTCATGGAACTTACTGAGCCAAACCCACAAGATTCGGCTAAAATCTCATAAGCACAAGTTGGATTCGTAAGTACTAATTCTTTTAAAGCTTTTATCCGGAAACTATTTACATAAGAGCAGAAATTTTGGCTATAATACTGATTGATAAGCGCAGAAAGATAAGTACGATTAGTTCCTACCACTTGCACCACATCCATTATAGTTAGGTCGTTGTTGAGATACAACTTGTTTTGTTCAAATTGTTGTATCAAATTTTGTACTACTTTTTTTTCGGCAGAAGAGCTTATTTCTGACAATTGATCTGCCGTTTCCTGTTCCTCGCTCAAGTCAAAACTGGGATTTATTGGTTTCTGTTTTATGCCCAAGTACCCAATTATGAACAGCATGGCCGAAAATACTGCCCACCCAACATAGATAAAAACATCTTGATGCGTCAAAAAACTCCGTCCCAATACAGTAAAAACAATTGCGGCTACACCCATTATAATGATAGAGTAGTTTAACCGTTTGGCATTGTTGTATTTTCCATCCTGCATATCCGAGTAAAACTGCTCAGCTCTATCGGCATATTTCTTTATTAGCCAATAGTTTCCGGCAACAGTAACTATTACCTGAATTAAATATACCAGGCGAATAACACTACGCATTATGGCTAGATACTTAATGTTCGGAGATTGAGAATAGGCATTGGGGTCGAAAAGCCACGTTCTATACTCTATTTGGGGAGTAAAGAAAACCCCTACTGCATATAATATTGTTACAATAATAGGAACAATAAAAAAACGAGTGTGTGCCTTGAAGGAGAAATTATCGTCGACGGTAAGTAGGCGAAAATAAACGTAATACGCAGGAAAAACCAAGAGTGATGCACTTTGTAATATTACATCAAAATAAGGATAAATAGCTGGATAGGGAGTAAAGTAAAGAAAATGAGAAATATAAATAACAAGTGGCAGAAGCATAAAATGCCCCAAATACAAGCGAGGATGGCTGTATCTTTTGGCATTGCCAGCCAAAGTAATTGACCACAATAGCGTTACAAATATTGGAGCTAAAAGGAATATCGTTCGTATCATTACTGGATGATAGTATAATTAATTACAGATCATTTTTTGTTTCCAAAAATTGTTTTCGCCAATCACCAAAAGGCAATCCTATGTTGGACTCCACAGCACGCCGCATCGATTTCACTGAACCAAAACCGGCTTTTTCGGCAAGAACTTCATTGACGGTATTATTATCTTTATTTAAAATTTGTGTCAACTCATTTATACGATAACTATTTACATAACTGCAGAAATTCTGATTGTATTGCTGATTGATAATGGCGGAAATATAAGTTCGGTTGCTCCCTATCAATTGTACTACATCCATAATATTCAGTTCACTATTGAGATGTAGCTTTTTATGCTGAAATTCATGCACTAATTTATCATGTATTTCCTTTTGTCCTACATTTAAACCTGAGGTTTCTGCTTTTTCGGTTGCAATATCCACAACTTCAAAGCTAGGATTAATGGGCTTTTGCTTAAAACCCATGTAGCCAATCAAGTAATGATCCACAGCATATATTGTTGGCAATATCACAAGTAATATTAGTTGATGGTGAACATGAAATAATGAAATGGGAAACAACATTAATAAACAGTTGAATATTAATGCAAAATTCAAGATGGTAACATTGTTAGACTTTCCATCCTGTATATCCGAATAATATTGTTCGGCAGTATGCTTGTATTTTCGTAACAGTACAGTGCCAGCGATAAGGAAATAAACCACTTGAAGAAAAAACACTACTCTGATTATTCCCCGAATAATATTTAGTATATATATAATCGGTATATCCAGATAAGCAGTTCTGTCAAGCAGCCACGCCCGATACTCATCGGCTGGGGCAAATAATGCGATAGATCCATAAATGGCAAGCAATACGATGGGCAGTATCAAAAATCGACTGTGAGCTTTCCACGAGAACTTTTCGTCGACCGTAAGTAGTCGTATGTAAATATAATATAATGGATATGCCAAGAAGCCCGAAGGCAGATACACCACATCAAAATAAACATAGAGGTCGAGGAAAGGCGCATAGTGAAAAAACCGAGCCAAATTAACAGGTATCAACAACAACATAAACTTCGCCAAGAAAGCACGCGGATTTGAATGCGTCTTTTTTTGCCCATGCAGTACTATGGCCCAAAAAATAGCAACATATACAGATGATAGGAGTGCTATGGTTGATATCATATTTAATAAACAATATAGGATTGCAAAGATATACTTTTTTAACTTAATAATAAATGGTGATTTTAAACTAATTTCAGTTTCAATGCAGTAATAATTTGTGTTTTTGTATAGTTTCGTACCTTTTGAACTGTGGTTTTTACCTTTTGTCCCTAAGTTTATACCTATTGTCCCTAAATTCGTACTTATTAGATGGTTAAGAAATTTATATGAAAGTAATTTTGTAGCGTGATGTAAAGTGTATTCTCTAAAAATAATTTAAAAAATAAGGCAACATGAGCGCAAGGCTAAAAGCATTAAACAAGAAATACAGCCAATTATGCTGTATTATAAAAATGACTTCACAAAAAATTCAAACAAAATAATAAACTCAATAAATTATATTTATGAAAACAACTGCCAATTTAGCTTTGATTTTGCATAAGCTATGCAACCAAACGAGTGAATCAAGAAATCGGGGTAAAAGCAAAAAACTGCTTTTAATAACCACGATAGCAATAATGAGCTTATTAACTGCCAAAAACTCAATGGCGGCAACACCAGATAAGACTTATGCAACTTACACTAATAATGCGTATTATTCTGATACACACATGAATCCCAATTCTCCACAAACCTCCATGGATTTTGGATTTTTAACACAGCGTTTAGCGGTAAGATATTGTCAGGTAATGGATTTGACGATGTCATTTTTAGTTCCAGGCACCACAGATACTTACGTAAAACTTTTTACATTTAGTTTCAATGATTATTTCATAACAAAAGATAATAAAACATACAAACCTGGAAGTTTATACGAAGACTTTACGATTGGCAAATTTAGCACAATGGGCTCTATATCAACAACAGGACATTTGATAAATACTCCGGATGTTAGAAATGTATTATGGGGCACTTGGGATTTCCCCCCCGCATTAATGGGCAAAACAATTACTCTTAAAGTTACTGGAAACTGGATATGGGATTATAACAATATTAAATCTGGGTTTACACCCGATGTTGCCACTTATAATGCTAACGCTTTTGAATTTAAAACAACTGTTGGTCCTCAGACGGGTTATCCTTTGTTTTCGGGCTTCAATCCAAGTACTATTTTATCTTTTGAACCACAACCAAATGGTCAAGACAAGTTTAGCTGGAAAAATCCTTCGTATGTTTCAAAATTTATTTTATATTCGAATTCGGATTACACAAATATAATTGATTCAGTTGATATTTTACCATTATCAAAGGTTGATGGTTCAATAAGTAAAGCTATTTCTGGTGCCAAATTTAATGTAAAACGAAATTATTATATTAAACAGATTTATGATGCTGTGGGACAAGCATCCTCATCCAATTTTTTACGTTACGAAAAAAAACTTGGACTATATTCACATGATGGCTATAAATATCCGGCATCTGTTACCGCTACCCCCAAACTTAACGATACTCCAATCAAGGTAGATTTAGCCATTACTGAAGGGAATACAAGTTCAACGATTCCCTCAAAATACTATATAAAAAGAAAAGTTACCAAAGACAAAGATGAAACTTATTTATATTTAGGTGAATACACAGGGACGAACTATTCTGATGCAACTGTTAGCTCTTGGACTGATTATACCTATGTGGTTTACACTGTACCCGATGCATGGACAGACAAAACGATTGTGTTGCCTGAATTAAGCGACACCATATTTACCAATACCAAACCGAAACCCATCTCATTTGATAATTTTAAACTTAAAGGGGTTAAAGGATCACCTCCATATATAAAGATAGAGTGGGATAATACTCAATGGTATTCGGCAAATAATACAATTAAGCTATCTAGATGGAACAGTTCAACAAAAGATTGGGATGATTTACACGTTGAAAACTCAGCTACATATTTTAATGATGATAAGGGTCTTGTTGAAAATACATTTTACAAATATAAATTAGAAGTAAATCAGTGGGGCAATCTTCCAAAACCAACCAAAATAGACAGTACGATAGTAATTGATCAGGTTGCCATTACCAAAATTGCAGCTAGTAAAAACACGTATGGCGATCGCATTAACCTGCAATGGGAAATTGACAGATTGAATCTTTGTGACAGATTTGAAATTTGGCGGCAGTTTTCTACTGGTACTGATAAGTCTACCGGCACTGATAATTGGTCTGATTCTATCCGGGTAAATCAGTTTACTGCCCAATCAATAATAAATAGTTGGGACGATCGGGATGCAGCTCCGGGTATGCTTTACCGATATAAAGTTGTAGCCATAAAAAGTACAAAAGACTTGGGAGATATAAGCACAAGCGCTACTGATATTGGTTTCCGTATGCCGGTAGGTGTGGTTACGGGTCGAATAACCTATGGAACTGGAACTGCTGTAAAAGGGACATCGCTCTACGTGAGTAGTTCTGGTACAGATGGTGATATGCTTTACAAAAGCTTGAAATTTGGCGGCGATGCGAAACAGGGTGGAAAAGTAAACCTCACAAAAACCAAACACGGCTGTATAGCCGACAAAGGCTTTACTTTCCAGGCATGGTTAAAGCCACTCGAACGTAATTCAACAGTAGCTGGAACCATTTTTGAAGTTGGTAGCGAGTATTCTATTCGGATGATTAATGATTATATCCTTGTAATGATGGGACACTCACTTCAGCAAGTCTGCTCGTATAAACTTGAGTCAACCATAGCAGTAAATTCTTATTTCCATCTTGCTGTTGCATATAGTTTAGATAAAAAATTGAAAATTTTTATCAACGGTGTAGCAAAAGACTCAGTTACCCTGACCAATAATACATATACATGTTCGTTTAATGAAACAACTACCAAATCGTCTCTTGCCAACAATACAGTGGATATAGTAGCAAACCGGCTTCCATTTAAAGGCAATATCGACGATGTCCGTTTGTGGAATAGAGGTATCACGAACACTGAAGCAGCCGACAATTTCAACCGTTACCTGGGTGGAAGCGAAACTGGGCTTATCGGGTATTGGCCAATGGATGAAGGAATCGGGAACTATGCTTTCGACTGTTCTAAAACCGATAAAGTTTTTAACGAATGCCATATAACCGATATTAAAATAGGAATATCCGAGACTGTTGTACCTTTAAAGGAACAACTTGCAATAAAAGGCGTAACCGATGCAGATGGTAACTATATTATTCGTAACATTCCATTTACCGGTGAAGGCTCTACATATTCAATACAACCTGTTCTGGGTACTCATACATTTGAACCTCAACAACAGCTTCGATATATTTCCCCATCAAGCTTGGTACATAATGGAACTGATTTTACGGATAAATCTTCATTTAAAATACAAGGAACAATTTTTTATGAAAACACAAATTATCCTGTTGCTGGTGTTAAATTTCTAACTGATGGCATTATCTGTATGCGTGATAACAAACCTATTGTGTCCGGGTCTGATGGGACATATAGTATTGATGTCCCAATTGGTGAACATAAAATTACATTGGGCTTGAATGGACATAATTTTATTGATAAAATTATGGGACAACCGTTAAGTATTGGCTTACCTTACAACTTCAATGTTAACAAAACGAATGTTGACTTTACAGACACTACAAAAGTTACATTAGTAGGTAGATTAGTAGGAGGTCAAGTTCAGGCTGCTAAACCCATTGGATTCAATAGAAGTATTGCGAATATTGGTAAAGGCATTGTTCAGTTAACAGCTACGAATACGAATTGTAAATTAAATATGGGTACAGCTGCCCAAACTATAAAAAGTAAGAATAGTAAAATTGCGAGTACGGCAGTTATAGGCATTGAGGCTAATATGATTAAAATTACAACCGACTCGATGAATGGTGAGTTTTCAGTACAAGTACCACCCATACCTATGAAGGTAACGTTGGTTAGTGCAGCAGGGATACCTGAGGGTGAAACTTTTAAAACTGAAAACATTTCTAATTTTGAGATTAATCCTTTGGTTACGATAAGTGACACAATTCATTCTGGACTAAAAATAGAAGGAAAAGACACATCAATCATCGTTGATTCATATACCTACAACCAACGATTGAATTTGACTTATCAAGCACCAAAGCCTAAGTTTGTAATAAAAGATAAAAATTGCAATTACAATGAGGCTTTTGGTGACACCATCTTCAATTATGTCAATCTGGATGATGCTACCAAAAACAAATCCTATCCGCTGATGAAAACTGTAGCTGGAAAAACAAAGTATTTAAAAGGAAATCCTATTTTTACGACAGGTAATATATACAGTTTCGATTTACGTGCTTATGATGAGTATGACAATGGAAAAGGAATAAAAAATCAGGTACCATTAAGCAATGCTAATTTTTATATTGAAAATAAAATAAGTACCACACCGGAAAAGACACAATATAAATTAGACTCATTAGGCACATGTAACTATTTGTTTATGGCTGGCGAGCCAAATCTGGAATTTCCATATTATAGTGAGATGACAGCCTACATAGATGACATAGAGTGGAAAGTTGGAACAGGAGATGCCCTAAGTGGCATAAAAGGTATTATTTTAGGAAAGAGAGGGATAGGTGGTACTGATTTTGTAACAAGAGGCCCTGACAACGTTGTAGTTGTATTGCGTGATCCTCCTGGAAGTAATAGTTTTGCTACACTCCAAAAAGGATCAACTTTTAGCAACACGCGTTCATATAGTGGAACTACAACTTTTTCAAATGAGAGTTCTGCAACTACGAAACTGGGTTTCGAACTCACCACAAGTTTAGGATTTCTAGGTTGCAGCACTGACATTAAAGTGAAATCATCAAATGATATTGGATTGGGCATAAACTCAAAAAAAGATTGGGCAACTTCAAATTCAAGTACAGATTCTTATACTTTATCAGAAACAATAAGTACCTCTTCATCTCCAGATTTTGTAGGTGCTATGGCAGATGTTTTCATTGCCGAATCCTCAAATATAGCATTTACTAAATGTAAAGATTTAAGTTTCATCCCCAAACTGGATACATTAGATTTTAAATTAGGTACAAGCACGAAACAAAAAGAACTAGGAAAAACATCTTTCAGATACACACAGAATCATATCGTTACGAATTTGATTCCTGCATTTAAAGAATTTAGGAACAGTTTATTGAAACCGGGTAGTATTAGTGCTGTATACACAAAAACAGCTAAATCTCAATATTATACTGAGCTCGAACCTTCAAATCCATTGTACGGAACAAAGGGAACTTATGTTTGGGTTAAACCAGCTACAATTGTTAACCAAGTAATTGATTCTGTAGTATTTTACCGAAATCAAATAGATTTATGGGAACAGGTTATTCGAAATAACGAGATGGAGAAACTAAAGGCTTCCGGCAAATTACCCGGAACAATAAAATATAACAAGCAAAATCTATCTTTTGATGCCGGTACTACATTGTCAAATTCCATCACCCGTACCTCTTCAAGTGACAATTCAACTACATATACTTGGGAAATAGCAGGTGTTGAAAGTCTTGATGGAGATCAAGAAGTGAACGGATTTGGATTTTCACTTAAATCGGAAACTATTGCTGGAGGTGGTGCTTCGGATGCTACTGTGGATACAGAGCAACATAACATAAGTTATGGATATACATTGAAAGATGGTGATGCTGGTAATTATTTTACGGTTGATGTATATACACCTCAATCACAAACTTCAGATAATTCCATTACAAATGTAGAAAGTGAAGGAGGACCTATCTTTATAACCCGTGCGGGTGTTAGCTCTTGCCCTTACGAAAAGGCCGATACTACCTTGTTTTATGTAAACGAAGCTGAAAAATCAGTTTCTTTAAATACAAGTACCGTTCAATTGGAAAAACCGGGAATTAATATAGTAAATCCTACTGTCTTGGGTATTGCAAGTGGAAAACAGGCGAGTTATGATTTAGAATTGAAGAATCTATCAGGCCCAAATTCTTCTACTTGGTTTCAACTGTCGGTAGACCCTGCTTCCAATCCTTTGGGTGCCATTATTAGTATTGATGGAACGCCATTGACCGAACCACGTCTGTTTCTGGTTCCCGGAACATCCATGATGAAAACTGTAAAGTTAAGTCAATCAAGTGCAGATGATTTAGAATTTAATGATATACGTTTAATTCTTGCTTCACCTTGTCAAAGCGATATTATGGCAGATGCAAAAATTACGGCTAAGTTTGTTCCTTCTTGTAGTGATTTAACAATGGTTATTGACAATCGGGTTGTAAATACAGACACTGTGACTGGTAAAAATGATACTACTGTGTTAATTACACTGAAAGATTTTAATACCAATTATAAAAACTTTGCAGGAATCCGTTTGCAGTACAAAGGCGTTAATGAATCATCGTGGAATCTAGCCAAAGCTTTTGTATATGATCCTAAAAAAATGAGTCCGGATAAAGCTCAGATAATAGCAAAAGGTGATAATAGCATCACTTACAAATTTTCGATGAAGAATGATATAGATCAAACTTATCAATTCAGGGCCAAAACGGTTTGTATCGGTACTAATTTAGCCAACGAAGCATATAATGAAACACCTATTATTACCGTGGTGAAAGATATGAAAACCCCACAATCAATGGGAGTTCCTTCACCTTCTAACGGTATTTTAACGCCTGAAACAGAAGTATCAGTTACATTCAACGAAAAAATACAAGGTGAAAGTATTCAATCTGATGATGTTCAGGTCTGGAGTGTATTAAATAACGCCAAGATGACTGACAATGTTGGGTTACAATTTAACGGTTCACAAAAAGCCTACACCGAATTACCTATCAATTTGGAAAGTAGCTTTACAATTGAAGCAAAATATATTGTAAATGCCGGTAATACGAATGGCACCTTGTTTAGTTTAGGTGAAGGTAAAAACAATGTATCACTCCAGTTAGTTGGAAATAATCTGAAAGTAACAGCAGGTAGTTTTATTAAACAAACTACAACTCTTTTAGAGGACAACAGCCAGCAATACTTTGCATTGGCTTACAATGCAGTTACTAAAAAGCTGGATCTTAATCAATGGAGTATTGTTAATGGTGCTCATAAACTCTTTAGTGAACTACTGCCAGATGGTTTATTACCTGTGGGACGAGTAAGTATTGGTGAAAATTTTAAAGGCAAGTTATCTCAATTTAGTATTTGGAACAAAGCGCGTACTTTTGAAACTATCTCGGCTGAGAAATCAAATACTAAAACAGGTAAAGAATTAAATCTCGTGGGGTATTGGCCTATGGATGAGGGCTATGGATTGTTAGCCGCTGATAAGGCACGTGGTCGCAACTTAACTGTTAATAGTTCGTGGTTTATCATACCACAAGGAAAATCAATAGAGTTGGCTGCTTCAAAACATGTAGTTATTAAATCGAGTCATATTCCTATTCTAGAGACAAAGGACTTTAGTATTGAATTTTGGTTCAGTGGCACTTCGGGTCAAAAAAATGCTACTCTTTTCTCATGTGGGAAAGAAAACATTGACCAAAGCAAAAACATGACTGTTGCTTTTGATGGAGATGGTAATTTGAATTTTACGAACAATGGAATAATTAACCCGATACCGGCAGGTGACGTTTTGAATAATAACTGGCATCATTTTGCATTAAGTGTTATGCGTGGAGGTAATGCTATCGTATTTATAGATGGCGCTCAAAAATACCAAACTTCTGCTTCTGCTATAGGAGGTATGGTTGGTGATTCAATTACAGTTGGAGCCAGACGCTATAATATTAATGGTCAAAGCAATAGCGCGTATGATAATGCTTTTACGGGATCTATGGATGAACTTAGAATTTGGGATTGTGCTCTTACGGGAGAGAATATCCGATTGGATATGCACAATTCATTGTATGGTACTGAAACAGGTTTGATTGCATATTACCCCTTCGAAAAATCTATTGGTGGTAATGATATGATTTCTTCATTGGATGACTATTCAATTCCTGCGTCTGTTAATAAAAAAAATGGTGGTATTGCTATTGGGAAAAATGTAACATTCTCTACCAACACGCCTGCTATTAAACAAGCACGCGCAAGAGTGAAAGTACAATCAACTATAACAAGTTCCGATAACAAAGTGTTAATCAATGTAACAGAAGATGCGAGCCTTATTGAGAACTGTAATCTTGAATTTGAAATGAAAAGGATTCTCGATTTGAATGGTAATCGTATTTCATCATCACTAAAATGGTCTGCATTTGTAAATATGAACCGGCTTAAATGGCAAACGGAATCGATAAATCTTACCAAAGAAGTATTGATGCCACAGACATTCGAGGCAACTATTTCGAATAGTTCCGGTAAGTATGAAAATTACGTGATTAATGGTCTGCCGGGTTGGTTATCTGTAAACAAAACACAGGGCACGATTAATCCAATGGAAAAAGTAACATTGATATTTACGGTGGATCCATCTACGAATATTGGTTCGTATGAATGTGACATACGATTAAGAGGCAGTAAAAATATCGATGAAATTTTACCGGTACTATTGAAAGTTACCGGTACACGGCCCGATTGGAGTGTAAATCCAAACGATTATGGATTATCTATGAATGTTATAGGTCAGATTCAGATTGGAGGTGTTGGTCAGGAAGACTCTGAAGATATGTTGGCCGCATTTATTGGCAATCGTTGCGCAGGAGTTGTACATCCACAGTTCGATAAAACTAAAAATGCCTATATATTCTACATGGATATTTATGCTAAAGTAGAAGATCTACTATTGCCTGTAAAATTTAGTTTGTGGGATGCAAGTACGGGTAGAATTTATCCGGGCGTAGATGTGTATGAAGATAATAAACCTTTCGGTATATTTAATTTTGTTGATGGTACTATCGAAGGTGAAGTTGTAAATCCTCTGGTATTTAATGCTACTGATAAAATAGAGCAACAACTGAATATGAAAAAAGGTTGGAATTGGATCTCTACCAATGTTGAGAATACAACATTGATAGACCAATTCAAAACAGGGCTCGAAAAGGTTGGTGAACAAATAAAAACAAAAGTTGTAGTTGATAACGTTGTTGATGGTGTATTTATTAGTAATTCAGATGGAAATTGGAGCGGAACATTGGATAAAATAAATCAGATAACTATGTATATGCTGAAAACCAATGCTGACATAACGCTAAAATTAGAAGGTGCTATGGCTAAACCGGCTGATAAAGCAATCTCAATTAGTGAGGGTTGGAATTATATTGGCTATGTACCACAGTTTGTGGCTCCGGTTAAAGATGCATTAAGTGGACTGGCGGCAGTAAATAATGATCAGATAAAGGGTCAGGTTGGTTTTGCAACATATTCTGGTGGAGCCTGGTATGGAAGTCTGCAATACATGATGCCAGGACTTGGATATATGTATAATTCGAAAAATACAAATGGTTCAGTTTTCAATTATCCATCTCAATATATTTCTCAATCGAAAGTTGCGAAACAAACAGAGGAAACAACTGACATGAAATGGGCTGTGAATATTAACGAGTACCAAATGAGTATGACCGTTACAGGCGTAGTGAGTATTGATAACGCTGAAGTTGCCAATGCCGATATGCAAATGGCTGTGTTTATGGGCGACGAATGTCGTGGTACTGCAACCCTGAAATATGTAGATGCTTACAAGCGTTATATGGCTTTCATGATGGTATGGGGTAACGTGGAGGATGTGAACAAGAAAATCACGTTCAGGAGTTATAATCCAACCAACAATCAAGAGTTAAGTTTGGAAGATCAACCGCTCACTTACGTAGCTGATAACATTATTGGCTCGGTTACAAATCCGTATAAAATCAGTTTTGTAACTTCGGGTACTAACGAAACAGGAATGGATATGTTGAAATTGTATCCTAATCCGGTAAGCGATGTGTTGCATTTCGATTGTAATCCTGAAGGTGTGGAACAAGTTCAAATTCTGGATAATCTGGGTCGTCAATTGAACGGTTATTCCAATTCATTTACAAATTCAATGAATGTGAGCAGTCTGGTTCCCGGAGTTTATACCCTTCGTATAAAATACAACGGAAATGTAACTAATCACATGTTTATCAGAAAGTAATTAAATATTTTATAGAAGAGGCTTGTTTGAAAAAGAACAGCCTCTTCTATGCTTTATTTATACAAGACTTTAATTGAATTTTTTTCTTGAAATTTAAATGTGAATTGTACATTTTCCAAAAAGTGTAATTTGTATGAAGAAAATATTTTTACTTATATTATGCTTATGTCTTTTCGTTACAGGAAATTCAATAAGTATAAATGTTGTAACACCTGGCAGGATGAGCACCTTAGTAACCGACAAAACGGTTACTAGTATTGTCCTGACTGGGACTATTGATGCCCGCGATATTAAATTTATGCGCGACGAATTGCCAAATCTGCTAACACTGGACATGAGTGCAGTTACAATTGCAGAATATAATGGTATAGATGGTACGGGATCTGAAAATTTTTTAATGCCTGGCATGCCCGTTAACTATGCTGCTAACCAATTGCCAAATTTCTCATTTTCTTCTGATGGAATGCAGATTTCGCCGCTTGTTACATTGATTTTACCTAATTCTATTAACATGTTTGATGGCATGGCACCTCTAAGTGGATGTAACAATCTTACAAGTCTGACCATTGGCGATGGGATTACGAACATATTCCAAAATTTACTTATGGGGTTGAATAATCTGACAAGTTTAAATGTAGGTAATGGTGTAAATTTTTTCGAAGCAAATATGTTGAATTACTTCACTAAGCTAACAAGTTTAACTTTAGGGAATAATGTTCAACATTTGGAAGTTTGGGATTATAATAATGCATTAGGGTTAAGCGAACTCAATATTGGTTCAGAAAATCCAAATTACTCGAGTTTAGACGGTGTGGTATTTGATAAATTACAGCAGAAATTGGTTTTTTGTCCAATGGCAAAAAAAGGAAATTGCACTATACCTGCTACTCTTACTTCAATACCCGATAACTTTTTTCAAAACCGGACCGGGATAACTTCAATTACATCCAAATTGCTTGCACCGGGAAGTATTACGATGGGTTCAGGGGTGTTCGATGGAGTTGATAAAAACCTATGCACCTTGTATGTTCCTAGCAACAAACTATCCCTTTATGCTGCATTACCCCAATGGCAGGATTTTACACATAAATATCAATCAAATGGTTTGTGGGTTTCTGCTTCTACGGTTAACTTAGCCAAAAATGCAAACAGTGTAACATCCGTTACCGTCAATTCAAATACTACGTGGACATCTACTTCCGACCAAAGCTGGCTATCGGTAACTTCCGGTGCAACAGGCTACGCCCCGCTGACTCTAACTACCATTACAGCTAATCCGCTTCTCACAACACGTACTGCATCCGTAACAGTAAAAGCTACAGGAGTTAGTAATACTGTAATTACTGTAACACAACTTGCCGGTGATGCCTCTACGGCAAGTGTAGCAAAAACAGCAAATAGCACAGCCAATGTGTCTTTAACCTCTACGGCCAGTTGGACAGCTACCACCGACCAAAGTTGGTTAGCGGTAACTCCTTCAGGTCCTATCGGCAATGCTACCTTGACTGTAACTGCTACAATAACAAATCCGTTAATCACATCGCGAACGGGTAACGTAACAATAAAAGCTTCAGGAGCTATTGATAAAACAATCACAGTAACCCAAGCAGCGGGTGACCCAACACTGTCAGTTTCTGCCACAACAGCAAGTGTTGCAAAAACTGCCAATAGCACTGCAAGTGTTGATATTACATCCAATAGCACCTGGACGGCTACTTCCGATCAACCCTGGTTATCCGCCACTTCCGGTGCAACGGGAAATGCCCCGCTTACTTTAACTGTCGTCACATCGAATCCTTTTATTACAACCCGTACGGCCACAGTAACAATAAAAGCCACAGGAACTGCTGATAAAACAATCACTGTAACACAAGCGGTTGGTGATGGCGCATTATCTGTTTCCGCAGTCACAGCTAGCGTGGCAAAAACAGCCAACAGTAGTACTACGGTAAATGTTATATCAAATAGCGCATGGACAGCTACTTCCGATCAAAATTGGCTAACTGTAACTACCGGTGCAACGGGAGATGCCTTGTTGACTTTAACAGCTACCATCACTAATCCCTTAATCACAACCCGAACGGCTACTGTAACACTCAAAGCCCCGGGAGTAACTGATAAAACAGTTACTGTAACTCAGGCAGCAGGCGATGCCACGTTGTTAGTTTCAGCCACTACGGCCAGCGTTGCAAAAGCCACAAATAGCACAGCAAGCGTGGATGTAACTTCCAATACCATCTGGACGGCTACTTCCGACCAAAACTGGCTTTCTGTAACTTCCGGAGCAAATGGAAATGCTCCGCTGACTTTTTCTGTCGTAACAACGAATCTATTTGTTACTACCCGAACAGCGACAGTAACTCTTAAGGCATCAGGAGCTATTGATAAAACAATTACAGTCACGCAGGAGTCTGGAGATGCTACTTTAACCATTTCCGAAAGTACGGCAAGCGTTGCAAAAACTGCCAACGCTTCTACTTCAATCAATGTGACTTCAAACACTGTTTGGACAGCCATTTCCAATCAAAACTGGCTAACAGTAAGTACTGGTTCTACAGGGAATGGAGAACTTACTATTACTACTTTAACGGCAAATGATTTGTCTGTCCCCCGACAAGCAATTGTTACCATAAAGGCTTCTGGTGCACCGGATAAAATCATTACAGTCTCGCAGGCAGCTGGGGATGTAAAATTATCAGTCTCTGATTTTAAGGTAAGTATTGCAGCTGCAACAAATAGTAAAGCTACTTTAAATGTCATTTCCAATACTACATGGAAAGCGACATCCAATCAGAGTTGGTTGAAAGTTACTTCAAGCGGAACTGACAATGCTCCGTTAATTTTCACCGCAGCTACAAACTCTACTTCGGCAACGCGCGAAGCCGTGGTTACATTGTCGGCAATCGGAGCGCCGGATATTAGCATTACTATAACTCAATTGTGGGGTGCAAATGATTTGAATAAATATCAATTGAGCATGACAGTTACTACCGTTTCAGCTATTGATGACAAAGAAATTGCCAGTACAAACGTGAAACTTGCCGTGTTTATTGGCAATGAGTGTCGTGGCACTGGAGTTCTGAAATACATGAGTGAGTTTAAACGGTATATGGCTTTTATGATGATTTGGGGCGGCGCAGACGATATAAATAAAACCTTATCTTTCAAATGTATTGACCTGCTTGAAAATAAAGAATACAATTCTGCAAATTCAACAGTTCTTTTTTCGCCCAACAATATTGTTGGTTCCACTTCTAATCCATTAAAGGTGAATTTTTCAAAAAACATATCGAATACTATCAATTTAAGTTATGCAGCTTCACCTATTACTGCAACAGTTGGAACAGCAATTGCGAATGCTTCTCCAACAGTAACAGGGACTGTAACAGATTACACGGTAAGTCCGGCATTGCCTGAAGGCTTGAGTATAGATGCCACTACCGGTGTTATCAGTGGAACAGCAACAACAGCTCAGGCTCAAGCCGATTATACCGTAACTGCTACCAATTCAACAAGTAGTGCAACAGCTCTTGTGCAAATTACAATTACAGCCAACAAGCAGCTTACCCTCAAAGTTTACCTCGAAGGTCTCTGGAATGGTACGAATATGAATAAATGCAAGGAATATGATGCCGTATTGGGTGATGTAGTAGATAAGTTCGAAGGTTCTGTGGTTGATACTTTAAGTGTAGAACTGCATAATACTACTTACAGCAATATCGCTTACCGCATTACAGGTTTGCAATTAAATCAGGACGGTACAGTTCATTCCGCTGGTAAACCATATATCGAAGTGCCAGATGCGGCTTCCGGTGATTACCACATTACCATTCGTACCCGTAATCACTTGGAAACAACTACCCGTGCATTAGTTCCGTTTAGTGGCTCTACTGTTAATTACGACTTTACTGATGCAGTAACTAAAGCCTTTGAGTCGGATGCTTCATTTACGCCAATGAAGCATATTGATGGGAAATGGATGTTATATTCAGGTAATCCGTTACCGATGGATCCTCCACAAGTTAATTCAGATGCTATAGATTTCATTGATTTATACAATATAATGAACAACTCATCAGATTTTACTTCTGAATATGGATATTTAGTAAGTGATTTGAATGGCGATGGGTCTGTAGATTTCTTAGATATATACGATTTTGTTTTGCCAAACTACGATTCAGGAGTTTATTTCTACTTCCCGGAATAATAATATATAACAAGCTATATTAACCATTGATATCAATGGTGCTACAAAAAAAAACAATTTATTAAATAACAAATTATATGAAAAAACATAAGTTATTTCCAACAAACAGCCTATTTCTTACTCTTTTATTGTTGATGTTTGGCTTTCAGTCCGTTTTTGCTTTGGATGCTTTAACGTCTGTAAAGTTTACGGTCAAGAACTTCACTATGAGTGCTGATGCCAAACAAATATCGTATGATGTATATGTAAAAGATGTTGATGCTGTAGATCCGGTACAGGTTGGTGGTTTCACAATTAGACTTGCTATTTTGCAGACTGAGCTTGGAACAAATGACAAAACGGTAACTGTTGTGGCTGGACCCGATAACATCATTGGGACTAAAGCACCGACGATAGTTCTTAATGGATCAAATTGGTTAATGAAGTTTCAAAATAACACATCGCCCGTAAATAATGCTGGTGCCTTGGTGCTTAGCGACCAAGGGGATGGTACTTTGTTAGCTACATTTAAAATCACGAATACGGATGGCACTGCTTTTGCAAATCCATTGAATTTTACATTATTACATTCAGGCACTACTTTAGCAAATAAATCAAACTTAGGTATATTTGAACCTGGAACAACTAATCCAGCTGCAAATTCGACTGCAGCACAGCTGGCGTCAAATTTTATTGGTTTAGGAGCATATTCATTATCGCCGCTAGTAGCACCAAGTGGTTTAAGTTATGTAGCTTCACCAATTACTGCTACCGTTGGAACAGCGATTGCTTCTGCAAGTCCAACCGTAACGGGTACCGTAGCAAGTTATTTGGTAAGTCCGGAATTGCCAGCAGGCTTAAATATAAATGCAACTACTGGTGTTATTAGTGGAACGCC
>CAMDNO010000059.1 GCA_945902955.1 Porphyromonas cangingivalis | reverse complement strand
TTAGTTCCAGAAACTCCCCGTTACTTGGCTTTAAATCATAACGATGAAAAAGCATTAAGTATTTTGAGTAAAATTAATGGAAGTGTAAAAGCCAAACAAATTTTATCTGAGATTAAAGAAACAGTTCACGAAAAAGTGGAAAAAGTGCTCACTTATGGATGGAAAGTACTGATAATTGGTATTTTACTATCTATTTTCCAACAAGCCGTAGGTATCAATGTTGTTTTATATTATGCCCCAACAATTTTCAAAGGACTCGGATTTGGTAACGATGCTGCTATGTGGCAAACAGTAATTATGGGTATTGTAAATATATTATTTACCTTAGTTGCTATTTTTACCGTTGATAAATTTGGTCGTAAACCATTGTTAATCATTGGTTCAGTAGGTATGGCTATCGGAATGTTTGCCATTGGAGCTTTGGCTCATTTCCAAATTATTGGCGTAAGCACACTGATATTTATTGTAATTTACTCGGCTTCGTTTATGATGTCGTGGGGACCAATCTGCTGGGTATTGATTTCGGAAATTTTCCCAAATACCATTCGTGGCAAAGCCATTGCTATTGCTGTTGCAGCACAGTGGATTGCTAATTTTGTGGTTTCGTCAACATTCCCAATGCTCGAAGCATTCAGCATTACATTTACTTATGTTCTTTACGGTATAATGTCGGTGCTCTCGATTCTTTTTGTTTGGAAAATGGTTCCCGAAACCAAAGGCAAAACATTGGAAGATATGAGTAAATTGTGGGGGAAATAAACAGTTTTATTTTATAAAAACTGTTTTATAAAAATACTTTTAAGCGACCGCTGTCTGCACTTTTTGTGTAGCAGCGGTTGCTTTTTTAGGACTGTTTTCGTTGGCGCCAGATTTGCCACGAATTAACGGAGTTTTGCCATAATACATACGTTCCAGGCCCAATAGAAGCTAACGGATTGAGATACATTTGTGCCATCCAAATAGCTAAAACGGTATTTTTCTGTCCTAAGCCTTGTCCACCAGCTACGGTATCATCTAACTTACGACCAATTTTTCGCCCAAGCCAAAATTGAAAAACACACACAACAAGCGCACCCGTTGCTATACCTATTTCCACCCATAAGTGCGAACTTCCCTGTGCCACTATAAATTTTACCGTTTTACCAGTTACTACGGTTAAAGCAATACTCCATAAATAGAAAGATATGCCCGATTTGGATTGTAAAAATCGACTTGTTTTGGGTAATAACTTATTCAAAATGAGAGCAATAACAAATGGAATAATGAGTAAGAAACCTACTCGTTCTGTAATCTCAAAAACGGATGTCAGAAAAGGCAATTCATTGTAACCGATATACGAAAAAAATAGCGGTGCCACTAGTGCTACGGTAAGGTTCGAAAGCAAACTGTAAGCAGTTAAACTAGCTACATTTCCTTTGAGCATGCCAGCAATAACAGGAGCAGCCGTGGCTGTGGGCGCTAATATGCAAATCATAATGCCTTGAGCAAGAGTGGAATTGATAGGTTTAAGTGCCAAATAAACTAATATGCTTCCAACTATCTGGATAGCAATAAGCCATACATGCATTTTGGTAAACCGAATGTTGCTTAACGTCAATTTAGTGTACGTAAAAAGTAACATTACAAATATCAAATAGGGAATTAGAAATGCGAAAATGCTTACGTAGTTGTAAAATAAAATGCCAACGGTCATTGCCATTGGCATCATGTAACTTTTCAATCGTTTAAGCATTTTCAATTGCTTTTTTATCTAAACGTCGGGTTACGAAACCATAAATAAGTAGTGCAGTAAACGAAATAAGTCCCACGCCTACAAATACATACCAAATGTAATGTGCATGTTGCGTTGCAATAGAATATGCCTCAGGCGAACTGAAATTTCTTGGGTCGGGGCAGTATTTTTCGAGCAAAAAACCAGATAATCCAAAAGCAAATAAATAGGAAAAAAATGAGTGTAAATGACTAAATCCTAAATAGAGACCTTCTTCGCCCTTGGGAGATTGGTGCGAAAAGTATTCTAAAAATCGTGGTGAGATAAAACATTCGGCTATTGCTTGCATGGCAATACCAACTATCATCATAAATGCTATTGGATGTAGTCCAAGTATGTATTCGGCTCCAATTTGCGTACCGAACGACATGGTTAATGCTGAAAGTGGAATGATTAACATCCCGATTGTCATTGAGAATAATGCAGTTCGTTTTTTTAGCAACGAAGTTATAAAGTTTACAAAAACAAACACAACAAAAGGATTGACGTTGGCATACCAGCCTGGAGATGCTTCAGCACCTATCATACGAATAACGTATTTTGGCATAGTGGCATACATTTGGCCTTGGATTAGCCAAAATCCACTTATTATCAAAATTAATGCTAATAGGCGGAAATTACTTAACACTTTTATTAACCCACTTCCTATTTCGGCAAAAGTTTTACCTTGTCCTTCTGTTTTTACCGATTTATATAGAAAAATAACCGTAATAAATGCAGCTAAGGTCATTCCTGCCGAGAAAAAATTTAGATATACCAAACCCTGATCACCCATACTTTTTCGAAGCGGATCAACAACTGTTTTTCCTAAAAATGCTCCAAAATTAACCATCATATAGAAAATGGCAAAACCTCTGGCGCGTGTCTCAGAATTTGTTTCGCGTGCCACAGTTCCCGTAATTACGGCTTTTATAAACGACCCACCCACTACAATTAAAAACAAAACTGGAATTATAGACCAACGTAAACCGCTTGTATTCAATCCATTGAATGTGGTAGTCATTTCGTAATTTACAAGCCCGGCACTTTCGAGTAGGGTAGGTAAGAGGCCTAACCCACCATATCCAAGAGTAAGTAAACCAAATGCAATTAATATAGCTGAACGAAAGCCAATTTTATCGGCATAAGCACCAACAAATGTAGGCAACAAGTACAAAAATGCCGAAAATGTTCCGGAAATAAATCCTGCTTCGATGTCAGAAAATCCCCAAACATTTGATAAATAAAGTGTTATCACAATGAATACGGCATAATATGCCAAACGCTCCAATAATTCTACTGAGTTGGCAACCCAAAATGCGCGTGTATAGTTTTTAAACATGTTTTTAATTTTAAAATTGAATGGCAAAAATAATAAAATTTTGATTCATAAATTGTTATGAGTTTTATAATTAAGATTAAATAGATAATTAAATCTGTTTGTATACTACTAAAATTAGCAAAATGAAAGATAATTTTGTAATTTTGTATACTAATTTTTTGAACCACAATAGAAACAAAAGATTATTGAATTTGATTTTTTTGTCTTTCATCGTGGCTCTTGGTTCTTGCATCTTTAATTTTCAAATAATGAATCGAATTTTTTTAATAGGATATATGGGTTGTGGCAAAACTACGCTTGGCAAACGCATTGCGGAGCAAACAGGTTTTGCTTTTTTGGATTTAGATGGTTTTATTGAACAAAAATACCTCAAAACGGTAGCCACAATTTTTGAAGAATTGGGGCAAGATGCATTTCGTGAAATAGAACGGAAAATGCTTGCCGAAGTTGCTCATTTCGAAAATGTGGTTATTGCTACTGGTGGAGGTGCACCCTGCTTTTTTGATAATATTGACATAATGAACAAAGCGGGGCTAACTGTTTACATCAAAATGACGCCAGAACAATTGGCATTTCGTTTAGAACATTCGCGCGCTGGGAAACGACCATTAATTGCTGGTAAAACAGGCGAAGTACTCCGTCAATTTATTGAAGATGGATTGCTGCAACGCGAAAAATTTTACTTGCAAGCTAAAATTATTGTAGCTGGGTCTGACGACGAAATTATTGAAAAAATTTGTAAATCGATGTGATAAGACGACAGACAACAGACAACAGACAACAGACGAAAGACAACAGACAACGAAAGGTCAAAAAAACAAATTAAGATGAAAGACTAATTATGATAGTAGTCTGTTTTCGCTTTCGATAACTTTATCGAAATTAAAACCACTTAAAATCTCATTTTTATAGCTCACTATCTGTTCGTTACATAAATTTCCTATGCTGCCTTCGTGGGTGTGTGCAATGTTTTTGTCAGGTGCAAAATTTCCACTTTCAATCTCTAATCCTACTTTTTTGTAGGCGTCGCGGAATGGCATACCAGCCAAAGTAAGGCGGTTTACTTCTTCAACACTGAATAAAAAGTCGTATCGTTTTTCGTCTAAAATATTTTCGTTTACCTTTACTTGTGCCATCATCATAGTTGTCATTTCAATGCAGTTACGCAATTCTTCAAAAGCGGGTACAAAAACTTCTTTTATAATTTGCAAATCGCGAAAATAACCAGAGGGTAAATTGTTGGTAATAAGTGTAATTTGTTGCGGTAGCGATTGTAATTTATTGCATTTTGCGCGTGTAAGCTCAAATACATCCGGATTTTTTTTGTGTGGCATAATGCTCGAGCCGGTTGTAAACTCATCGGCTAATTTTATAAATCCAAAATTTTGAGAAGTATACAAGCAGGCATCAAAAGCAAGTTTTGAAATGGTTGCAGCCACTCCGGCTAATGCATTGGCAACGGTTCGCTCCATTTTTCCTCGTCCCATTTGGGCATAAACCACATTGTAATTCATGCTATCAAAACCAAGTAAATCAGTAGTTTGCTGACGGTTAAGAGGAAACGATGAGCCATAACCGGCAGCCGATCCTAGCGGATTGCGGTTGGTTATTTTGTAGGCCGATAGCATAGTTTGAAGGTCGTCGGCAAGGCTCTCGGCATAAGCACCAAACCACAAACCAAACGACGATGGCATAGCTACTTGCAAATGGGTATATCCGGGAAGAAGTACATCTTTGTAGGTGTTGCTTTGCTCAATAAGCACTTCGAAAAGTTCGTTGATGGTTTCAACCGTTTTTATTATTTCGGCACGTGCAAAAAGTTTTAAATCTAACAATACCTGATCGTTGCGCGAACGGCCACTGTGGATTTTTTTGCCAATATCGCCCAATTTTTCGATAAGAAGCTGCTCTACTTGCGAGTGTACATCTTCAACACCTTCGTCGATAACAAAATTTCCTTCGTTGGCTAATTTGTAAATCGCTTTCAGTTCGGCTAACAATAAATTTAGCTCTTCTTTTTGTAGTAAACCAACCGACTCGAGCATGGTGATATGTGCCATAGAGCCCAAAACGTCATATTTTGCCAAAAAAACATCCATTTCGCGGTCGCGACCAACGGTGAATGCTTCAATTTTAGCATCTACCTGTGTGCTTTTTTCCCAAATTTTTGCCATAAATTATTTGTTGAACATTTTTGCAATTAATTCTGCAATTGAATTGACACCATTTTGCAATTTGCTACCAACCATCATTTTAATCATCGAGGGCAGTTCTGCATTCAAAAATAGTTTTAGCGTCGACTCATTATCAGATAAATGAACAATTTCGACATCGATGTTAAATTGAACAGGAGCATTTTCCGAAGCCATCGTAATTTTCGAAGATGGAATGCGCTCTAAAATTCGAAAACCAATTCTACCAAACCCATCAACTGTAAAGCTACAACTATCAGAGTCATATTTTATGTCTTTTGCTTTTTCGTTAAATGCTTGGCTATTGGCTAATTTTTTCAAATTAGTTAGGTCGCTAAGTATATCAAAAACCATTTCTCCGCTCGAAGAAATGGTTTTAAGTTCGCTTTCGTAAGTTGTCATTAGTTCATTTACTATTTATCCCGATAGCTATCGGGGTTACTATTTACCATTTTTAAATATTAAAATAGTAAATGGCTCAATTGTCAATTATTTTAATTCGTTATTCCATTCCGACGGTTTAAGCCTCCATTCTTTGAGAGTAGCCATATCTTCTTCGGTAATGTATTTTGTTGCCAACGCTTCGGCAAGAGCTGCGTCGTAATTGCAAAGTGTAGTGAGTTTAACTTTTGCTTTTTTAAACATCTCTTCGGCAACTGGGAAACTATAAGTAAAAATGGCAATCATTCCCAATACTTCCGAACCATCTTTTCTAATGGCTTCAACGGCTTTCAAACTGCTTCCACCCGTAGATATAAGATCCTCAATAACAACTACTTTCTGACCTGGACGTAAGTCTCCTTCAATTAAGTTTTCTAATCCATGTCCTTTAGGAGTAGGACGAATGTAAATAAATGGAAGTCCGAGTGCGTCCGCCACTAATGCTCCCTGAGCAATTGCACCCGTAGCAACTCCGGCTATTACTTCTACTTCGGGATACATTTCTTGAACCAAACGAGCTATTTCAATTTTAATAAATGAACGAATGGCGGGGTATGATAATGTTTTGCGATTATCGCAATAAATGGGAGATTTCCAACCCGATGCCCATGTAAAAGGATTTTTAGGTTGTAGTTTTACTGCCTTAATTTTTAAAAGTTTTTCGGCAACGTTTTTTTCTAACGGTTTCATTATATGGTATTTAAGAATATTATTAACTAACTGAACACACATTGTCGACCTATTTTTCGACATTGCAAAATTAATCAAACTATTTTGAATACGGGCAGAAATTAGGCTGTTATAAAACATTTTTTCTTAATTCCAACAATTCAATAGTATACAAGTTGTTTTACTTACATTTATTCGAAAAATGATATTACAACAGAGTTTCATTAGCTACCCTAAAAAGTTTTTTTTGTTAAAAATTACTTTGTGTATTTTCTTTTTCGGTATGTTTGATATAAAAAACCTGTAATAATTAAAAATAGAATAGGTGTGATGACGTTAATAATTTGCCAGAAAAGCTTTTCGTCGGCTATCAAACGTTTATTTAAAAGTCGTAATTTGAGCGAACGGGAGCGTAATTCGAGCCAACGTGGATCGTCGGCTAAATACAAAACAGCGTTTTGAATAAATTCGCGATTGCCAAACTGCTGATTCATAAACCGATCGAAACCCAATGGGAGCGTTGTGCTGTCGGTTGCTATACCGTTTGTTTCGTTGCGGATAATATCGCCATCGGCAATTACTATTTGTTTCGAGGCTAAACTTTCCGATCTTACAGCGCTTATGCCAGTCAATCCTTCGGGCAGTAGCCGGTTCTCGTAATTCGATCGAAATTTACCTTCTAACAATACTGCCACAGGCAAATATGCCTGATTGAAATAGTTTTTGTCGCGAGAGTTTGGTAAAGCGCCCAAATCTATTGTGGCGGGAGTAGCAAGGGCGTGTGTATTGTCCGAAGTTGCTAATAACAAAGCTGTTCGAATGTTTTTGTTTTCACCTACAATTTCTAAAGAGGAGGCAAATTCGCTGCGTACTTCGGTAATGTTTTTTGTTATAGGATGTTGATACGAAGTGAGTAGTAAGGGTGCAAAAAACCAAGGCGAAGGTTCAAATTGTGGTTTTTCGCCTTTGGGGGCTATATTTACTGGGATTTGTGCACATTGCACATCTTGCAGGATGTTAGTGTTAATCCGAACACCATATTTAAAAAGTTGGTCAGATAAATTCAAATCCAATTCCATTGCTGGCGAAAGTCCACTTGTTGAAAGGTTTTCGCGAGCTATACGAACTCCATCGATGAGCCATAATACATTGCCACCTTGCATTATATATTGGTCGAGAATGAATTTGTCTTTTTCGCTAAATGGTGTGGTGGGACGGGCAATAATAATGGCTTTGTACGGATTCAAAATGGCAGCATCAGTGGCGATTACACCTCTATCTATCTGAAAATGACGACTGAGTGCTTTACTAATGCTGAATGTTTCGGCTTCATTGAGTTCGCCATGACCTTCGATAAATGCAATTTTCGAAACTTCCTTTTTTAAAATGCGACGAATGCCATCGGTCAATTCAAATTCAAGATTTTCTATCGATATATTCAAATTTTCTTCGCCCGAAAAACCCCGAATGTTTTTGAGCAAATTAACGTAGGTTGTTTTGTTTTTTGAACTTATTTTTACCCAAGGGAATACAATTTTTTGAATCGCTTTTCCTTCTTCATCGCGCTCGTAAATGGCTGTCGGAGTCATACCAAGAGATACTAATTCGGCATATTTTTTTTCGCGTTCTTCGTTTGAGTTTGCTTCAGAGGGATTTACTATCCGAAAATCAACATTTTTTCGAGCAAACACATCGAGCTCATCAACAAGTTCGACGGTCGATTTTTTTAACCGTTGAAATCCTGGATTAAGCTCACCATCAAGGTAAAGTGTTATCGAGAGCAATTCGTCGGTATTTTGCATCAACTCTTTTGTTAACGGCGAAATGCTGTAACGATTATCTGATGTTAAATCAATTCGAAAAAAGAAAAAGAACGACAATACTACAAGGAGTATTGCAAATAAAAAAACTGAAATATTTATTTTTTTACCTATCATTGGAACTGTTAAATAAGGGCTACAAAGATACATAAAAATAATATCTCATCTGCTTTGCATTGTAACATGTCATTTATTAAAGTTAGAAATGTTTGTATTTTGCTTCAAATTAATGTACTTTTGCAACAAATAATAGTTTAGTTGCATGGAAAACGAAAGCATGGTGCTGCGCACCGAACATCTGTTTAAAAAATACGGTAAACGCACCGTTGTAAATGATGTGTCGATAAATGTGAAACAAGGCGAAATTGTTGGTTTATTGGGGCCAAATGGTGCCGGTAAAACCACCACTTTTTATATGACTACCGGATTGGTAACACCCAACGAAGGTAAAATTTTCCTAAACGATGTGGATATTACAAAATATCCCGTATATAAGCGTGCGCAAAGCGGTATTGGCTATCTGGCGCAGGAGGCTTCTGTTTTTCGTAAAATGACGGTGGAAGATAATATTCGTGCGGTGCTCGAAATGACAAAGTTTAGCAAACAGTACCAAAAAGAAAAACTCGAAACACTAATTGCCGAATTTAACCTGCAACATGTTCGATTGAATATTGGCGATCGACTTTCGGGTGGTGAGCGCCGTCGTACCGAAATAGCCCGCTGTTTGGCTATTGAACCGCGCTTTATTATGCTCGATGAACCTTTTGCTGGTGTCGATCCTATTGCTGTTCAAGATATTCAGGACATTGTATGGAAGTTGAAAGATAAAAATATTGGTATTTTAATTACCGATCATAATGTGGATGAAACTTTAACTATCACAGATAGAGCTTATTTGCTATTCGAAGGTAAAATCCTTTTTCAAGGTACTTCACAGGAATTAGCCGACAATCCGGTGGTACGTGAAAAATATCTCGGACGCGATTTCAAACTCAAGGAAAAAACAAGATTATAACATCAACACTCACCATATTAGGATGCGGTTCGGCGTTGCCAACCCGAAGTAATTTTCCTACTTCACAAATTGTGGAATTGCGCGACAAGCAATACATGATAGATTGTGGTGAGGGTACTCAGATTCGAATGCGCCAAATGAACGTGAAAACGAATCGAATGGGGCATATTTTCATTTCGCACCTGCACGGCGATCATGTATTTGGGCTTATCGGACTTATTTCGAGTTTTGGAATGCTCAAACGTACCGCCGATTTGCATATTCATTCTCCAAATGGTTTAGAGCAAATTCTTCAACCTCAATTACAGTTTTTTTGCGACGAATTACCTTTTAAAGTGATTTTTCATTCGTTTGATACCAAGAAAAACGACCTGATTTTCGAAGATCGATCGGTACAAGTTTTTAGTATTCCGCTTAAACATCGCGTTCCTGCGAGTGGCTTTTTGTTCGAAGAAAAACCGCGCGACCGACATATTCTACGTGATATGATTGATTATTATAATATTCCTACTTGGCGTATTCCAAAAATCAAACAGGGCGAAGATTTTATTACTAACGAAGGTGAAATCATTCCGAACGAACGACTTACCTCATCGCCCGAGAAACCTAAACGCTTCGCATACTGTTCGGATACAGCCTATTACGAAAAAATAATTCCAATTATTACTGATGTGGATTTGTTGTTTCACGAAGCCACGTTTATGTCCGACGAAGCAGTTCGCGCCAAAAGCACGATGCATTCTACCGCAGCTCAGGCAGCAACAATTGCGCAAAAAGCCAATGTTGGCAAGCTTATTATTGGACATTATTCTGCCCGATATGCAAATAAAAATGGCCTTCTGCACGAGGCAAAGGCCATTTTTGAAAATACTGTATTGGGTGAAGATTTAAAAATCTATGAATTCTAATTTCTATCCATTATTTTAACGTAGTCGTCCGAGTTGTAAAGGTTCATTTGGGCACGCATTAAGTTCACCGATTTCATAGCAATTACTTTCGTTTCATTCAAAATACTCAAATAGAGGATGGTGTTTCGTGATCCCGATTCTTTTTCTTTGGTTCGTTTAATCTGTTTCTTCATCAGTTCCGAATACAAATCAAGCAACGTTGCTCTACGTTCTTTTATAATAGAAAGCCCTGAATAATCGTTTTTCTGAATCATTTCATTAAAGTCGCGATAAACGGAAATAAACTCAGTGCCCAGTAATTTCAAATCTTCAATTTGTTCTATACTAAAGCCCTCATGAGCATTATCGATAAACTTATAACTCGATTCGGTAATATATCGTAACGACATGGATATTTCGTAGAAATAATCTACTGCTTGTACATAATACTGAGCTGTATCAAGCGATTGATGCTCTAATTTTTGTATAGTTGGTAGTACATCGTTCAATCGACGACGTTTGGAACGACCGTGAAATTCATCTGCTTTCTTATATAATTTATTTAGAGCTTTTCTATCTTCTGCAAATAGACCATCCAATACACCTTGATAAATTACAATTATATTATCAACCGATTGTTCAATTTCATGCGTACATTCAACAATTATATCGTGTTCTGTTTTAAATTCATTAAGATCAATACTTTCTTGTTTTGCCTCGCGTTTTTTGTGAATTATTGCAAATTGAATAGAAAGAAAAACAACTAATCCAATTGAGCCAATAATGGCATATAGCCCTCCATACATTAAGGCAAAAGCAACTCCAAGCGAAACCGTAAAGGCCACAATGGCAGTAAGAAACCAACCACTTATAACAGTTAATACGCCCGAAATACGATATACAGCACTTTCGCGCCCCCAGGCTCTGTCGGAAAGCGACGAACCCATAGCAACCATAAATGTAACGTAAGTGGTTGATAATGGAAGTTTTAATGATGTTCCTAATGAGATTAATAATGCCGAAACGGTTAGAATTACCGATGCTCTAATTAAATCGAAAGATGCATTGTTAGAATCCTCATCCGTAAGAGGCACAAACCGACTTTCAATAAAATCTCTAACTTTTTGGGGAGTCAGCACGGTTATCACTTTATTTAGATTGATAGCACTTCGTACCAACGAACGAGAAGCACCTGTGGAAGAGAAACGTTCGACACCTTCGCCTTGACGTGATAAATCGACACCTGTGGCAGTTACGCTACGAGCTTTTTTCGAAAACCACAAAGCTAAAATCATTATTATACCAGCACCAAAAAGATAATAAGAATTTACTGTTATTGGTTCGGCCAATTTGCCCATTGTTAGTGTCTCTACAGATCCTCCGGCTGCTGCAACTTCCGATGCTATTTCGTATGAGCTTAATCCAGCCATAAAAACGCCAATAAAGTTTACTAAATCGTTACCAGCAAACGATAAAGCCAAAGCGGCTGTACCAGCCAAAATGATTATTCGAAGTATATTGACTTTGAAAACCCATTGCAAAACACCCATAAAAACTGTCCAGAATACCCACGTGATTGCTAATATCGACCAAATATTGTCAGAAATATAATTCAAAACATCTTTCGATACTAAGGTTGTTCCTTTAAGCCCTTTAAAAATAGCAAAATATGTAATTGCTGTTAATGCCAAGCCAGTCCAGATAGCTCCTACGTAATGGAAGCTTTTTTTATAGTTGAAAGAAAAGAGTAAGCGTGATAAATACATAATGAGAGTACCTACGGCGAATGCTATAACTACTGAAACGAGAATTCCGGAAATAATAGTAAGAGCTTTTCCTGAGTTGATGTAGTCTAATAAAATGCCGGAATCTGTGCGCCAGATATTGACCAAAGCAACTGCTACGGCCGAACCCAATAATTCGAACACAAGTGATACGGTAGTTGAGGTAGGTAAACCAAAGGTGTTGAAAACATCCAAAAGTATTACATCTGTTACCATTACTGCCAAAAATAGTAACATAATGTCGTTGAAAGTAAATTTATCCGGATAGAAAACGCCACTTCGGGCTACTTCCATCATGCCACTCGAAAATAGCGAACCTAGTAAAACGCCTGCCGAAGCCACCGTGAGAATAACCCACAAAGGGGCAACTTTTGAACCAATAGCCGAATTTAAAAAATTTACCGCATCGTTGGCAACGCCTACTACTAAATCGAGTGCCGCCAAGCCTAATAATACAATTACAATAACAATGTAAATAGGATCCATTTTGTGTGTTTGATAATTTTATGCAAAAATAACGAACTTATTTCAATAAAAATTTTATGTGTGTTAATAGTATGTTACAAAAGTATTACAAAAGTATTACAAAAGATCAATTCTTAGAAGTTATGGAGGTTTTTTTAAACATATATTGATATAATTTTTTCAAACTATTTATCAACTAAGAATCTCTTTGTATCAAAATTGGCTATTTTAGCAAAAGTTTACTACATTTGCATCTCAAAAAAATAATTCATTCAAAGGTATGAAAACTGCATTTATTACTGGTGTAACGTCGGGCTTTGGTAAAGCTTTTGCTCTCCGCTTAGCAAAATTAAATTATAATCTTGTAGTTACAGGTAGGCGAGAAGACCGTTTAAACGATTTATCTGCAACGCTTCAAAAAGAATTTAATGTCGAAGTTTTCCCCTTGTGTTTTGATGTTCGCAATAATGAAGCATGTAAAAATGCCATAGCTTTGTTACCTGATAAATTTAAAACTATTGATTTATTGGTAAATAATGCCGGATTAGCTGCTGGTGCATCGCCATTCGACGAAAGCGATTTGGACGATTATGAACGCATGATCGACACCAATGTAAAAGGATTGCTCTATATTACAAAACTAATTGTGCCTTTGATGATTGAAAAACAAAAAGGACATATTGTAAATATATCGTCTATTGCAGGTATCGAAGTGTATCCAAACGGCAGTGTGTATTGTGCTTCTAAACACGCTGTTAATGCCATAACCAAGGGTTTACGTTTGGATTTGTTAAAATATGGAATAAAAGTGAGTTCCATTTCGCCCGGAATGGCCGAAACGGAATTTTCGGTCGTTCGTTTTCATGGCGATGAACAAAAAGCAAAGGGAGTTTATGCCGGAATAGTGCCTTTAAATGCCGATGACATTGCTGATGCGCTCGAATTTATTGTAACACGCCCTGATCATGTAAGTATTAACGACATTCAAATAAACCCTAAGCAACAGGCTAATACCTATTTAACGCATCGCATTTTTGAATAAAATTTTGAAAAATCACTATCGTATGACTAAAAAATGCAAATAATAAAAAAAAATAGCTTATTTTTGTGCGTTGCTTTTTTATAAAAGGAGCATTCGATTCGCTAATATTGTTTTAACTGAAATATAAATAACGATATCTATACCAAAAAATTAATTTATAAATAACTGAAAATGAGCTCACTTGATTTGAACAAGGAAAATGAAAACTTAACCGAAGCACCCGCTGCCGAAGTTATTGATACTACATCTTCAATTGAAATTGCTGAAGCGCCTGTAACTGAAATTATTGAAATTCCATCAACTATTGAAATTTTAGAAGTGCCTTTAACCGAAATTGTTGATACTAAATCAACGATTGAAATTTCCGAATTGCCAATTGTTGAGGTAGCTGAAATTGTAGCTGCAGTTTCTTCCAAAACCGATTATTCAACGTTGAGCCGCCAGGAATTGGTGAATACACTCAAACTTTTGGTTGATGGCGAAATTGAACAGATTAAAGAAGATGTAGAGACCATCAAACAATTTTTTTACAAAAAGCAAAAAGGAGAGCTCGAAGACCAAAAAAAGTTATTTGTTGAAAACGGTGGTGAAGAAGCCGAATTTGTTGCGCAAGTTGATGATCTCGAGTCGGTATTGAAATCGCTATTGAACGATTACCGTTCACGTAAATCAGCAGTTATAGCTAAATTGGAACACGAAAAAGAGCAAAATTTATTGCAAAAGCAACAAATACTCGAACAAATGAAAAATTTGGTCGAAAGTAATGATGATGTCTCGGTACATATAAACGATTTTAAAAACTTACAAATCAAGTGGAAATCCATTGGAAATGTGTCCGCTACGGCAGCAAATCCACTTTGGAAACAATATAATTTGTATCAGGAAAAATTTTGGGATTTAATAAAAATCAATAACGAATTTCGTGAATATGATTTTAAAAAAAATCTCGAAGCCAAAACGCTTATTTGCGAAGCTGCCGAACGCTTGGCGGATGTGGACGATGTTATTTCGGCATTCCAACAATTGCAAAAGTTTCATGCCGAATGGCATGAGTTAGGCCCTGTTTCGCGCGAAAATCGTGATGAAATTTGGAATAGGTTCAAAGAGGCATCGAGTGTAATTAACAAAAAACATCAGGGACATTTCGATTCTATACGTGAAATTGAAGAGAATAATCAATCTGTGAAAACAGCTTTGTGTGAAAAGATTGAAGCTTTCGAATATAAATCGCTCTCTTCTTACAAAGCTTGGGATGATGCCACTCAAACTATGTTGGCATGGCAAGAGGAATGGCGCACACTTGGTTTTGCTCCTCGAAAAATTAATCAACAGCTTTTCGATCGTTATCGTACTGTTTGCGATGCTTTTTTTGCTGCTAAAAATGAATTTTACAAAGCATCAAAAAATGTTTTAAATCAGAATTTAGATAAAAAGAAAGCTTTGTGCGAACAAGCTGAAGCACTCAAAGATAGCACCGAATGGAAAGAAACAACTGACAAACTTATTCAGTTGCAAAAAGAATGGAAAACGGTGGGGCCAATTGCAAAAAAACTGTCCGACGAGCTTTGGAAACGTTTTGTTACGGCATGTGATTATTTTTTCGATCAAAAAAGTAAATCGGTTTCGAGCACAAAAAGTGTGGAAGGTGATAATTTGTTGAAAAAGAAAGAATTAATACAAAAGATTCAGACACTTAAAAACGATGGAAATACTGCTGAAACATTAACAAAGCTTCGTGCTTTGATGGCCGACTGGAATACAATTGGACATGTGCCTTTTAAAGAAAAGGATAAAGTATACAAAGAATTTCGCGAAACGGTGGACAAGCAATTTGAAACCTTAAACGTAGATGCTTCGCAAAGAAGAATGGATAATTTCAAAAATAATTTGAAAGATATGTCGTCGAAAGGTGAAAATAAACTTTTCCGCGAACGCGAAAAATTAGTGCGTGCATACGAACATCTGAAATCAGAAATTGCAACCTACGAAAACAACATTGGATTTTTTAGTTCAAATTCAAAAAAAGGTGGCGGCTTGATTAAAGAAATGGAACGGAAAATTGAAACTTTAAAAGCCGAAAGTAAAATGATTGAAGAAAAAATTGGTTTAATAGACCAAAATGTTTAATGTTAATGTCTTATTAAAGCTACATTCGAAATTTTAAATTGCCATAGAATGACTTATTGAAACAACTTTCAATAAGTCATTTTTTTTATGAGCGTAATGAGTGGATTTGAAATATTGAATTCGGAGACATGCTAAAGTTCTAATTTTAAAGCCGTATCTTTGCAGTATGAACGAAAACTCCCAACTGATAGATACTGTGTTGAAAAACACAGGTATTGAATTGCTTAACGACATGCAGCAGGCAACACTGAACGCTGCAACTACAAAAAGGGATATTTTACTCCTTTCGCCAACAGGTTCGGGTAAAACGCTGGCCTATCTTTTACCCCTTTTTCTGAGTATGAAATCTGACATTGTTGGCGTGCAAGCACTGATAATTGCGCCTTCGCGTGAATTGGTGCAGCAAATAGAGCAAGTTTGGCGCAGTATGGGCACTGGTTTCAGGGTAGTAACTTGTTATGGTGGTCGTCCGTCCAACGGCGAAAAGCACGAACTTGCCAAATTGCCGGCTTTGCTTATTGGTACGCCAGGGCGATTGCAGGATCACATTGAACGTGCCAATTTTTCGGTTGATGCCATCAAAACGCTCGTACTCGATGAGTTTGACAAATCGCTCGAAATGGGTTTTACCGTTCAAATGGAAACTATTATTAGTCATATTCCAACGTTGACTAAACGAATACTTACCTCTGCTACCGATGCTGTTTCTATTCCCGCTTTTACAGGAGTTACAAATCCAACAAAACTTGATTTCTCTTTGAAAGATAATGCTTTAGCCGGATTAAAAACTTTTGTTTTAAAAGGGGAAAATAACGATAAGTACGACTTGGTGTTTCGTTTGTTATGTTATCTTGGTAACAATTCGAGTCTTGTTTTTTGCAATCAGCGTGATGAAGTGGAGAAATTAAGTGCCTATTTAACAACACGCAAATTGACCAATGAGTTTTTTCACGGCAAGTTGGAGCAGTCCGAACGAGAGAAAGCACTTTCGAAGTTTCGAAATGGCAGCAGTTGCGTGTTTATTTCTACCGATTTGGCTTCGCGCGGGTTGGATATTCCCGAAATAAAAAATGTAATACATTTTGACATTCCTGTCCGGTTAGATGAATATATCCACCGAAATGGCCGTACAGCCCGCATGGAAGCTGAAGGTTCAGCCTATTCATTGCTTACGGCAAATGCCACTTTGCCCGAATTTATAGCTCCAACGCCCGCACCTTTTCAACTTCCACTTCACGTGCCAGCACCGCCAGTTTCCGAATGGACAACACTTTATTTAGGAAAAGGGAAAAAGGATAAATTGAGCAAAATGGATGTGGTTGGGTTTCTGTTCAAAAAAGGACTTTTGGAGCGTGAGGATTTGGGTTTGGTAGAAGTAAAGGAGTATTATTCGTACATAGCTGTAAAAACCAACAAACTAAAATTAGTACTCAAAAATGTTGAAAATGAAAAGATTAAGGGCATGAAGGTAAGGGTTGAAGTTGCTTCGGATACTCTTGGGTAAAAGTAGTTTAGTATTTATTAACTAACTTTTTCGTGAGCATAATTCACAAAATTACCTAAAATCTGTTCAATATGAATTACTTCAGTTGATTTATCGAATGAAATTCCACCACCTATAATAAACCAATTTTCACGATCTTGTTTTGGTAGTTTTTTGATGCTTGGGAATGCCGATAAAGGCACAATAACAACACGACCATCACTTAAGTTTACTTGCATATTTCCTCGCAAAGGGAAAGTAATGCCTTTGATTTTAGGCATCGAATCCCAATATCCTTCAATTGTTTTCATACGTTTCAATTTTTAGGCATCAACTTTTTTTTGTGCTAATATAGTTTGTTTTAAAGAATTATCAAAATTATTCAATGAGAATAGCATACCGACAAAAAACGAATTGACAAACCCCAAAATATAATTGGGTTTATTACGGAATAGCATTAGTGAGAGTACGACTCCAAGTCGTGCCCTCACTATTTAAAATAATTCCCGAGAAATTTCCCTATTCACATCTTTTATTAAAAAAATATTTATAGATTTGCATTCAGATATTCACAATTGAGCCTTTGGGCTTTTTTTTGTATCTTTTTTTCGTCAATTGTAGTGATTATTGCATTACATAGTATCAAAAGCGTTAGCTTTAAAATTAAAAAACCAATTGCACTTGAATGATTTATGACTGAAGATTTACAACTCCAACCTACTAATATCCAAAATAAAATTTACACCGTTCGTGGCTTACAAGTTATGGTTGATGTAGATTTAGCCTTACTTTACTGCGTTGAAACAAAAGTCTTGAATCAAGCAGTGAAAAGAAATATTGAACGGTTTCCCGAAACTTTTAGATTTCAATTGACTGAAATTGAATATAAAGACTGTTCAAGGTCACAATTTGTGACCTTGAACGAAGAAACAAAAACTAAACGGGGACAAAATATAAAGTATTTGCCTTACGCATTTACCGAACAAGGCATTGCCATGTTGTCGGCAGTGTTAAGAAGCGAAACAGCTATTAATACAAGCATTCAGATAATAAATGCATTTGTTGAAATGCGAAGATTTATTTTGAATAATGCTCAATTATTTCAAAAAATAGAAACACTGGAAATCAAACAGATAGAAACAGACAAACGCATAGACCAGATTCTGAATGCGCTCGATAGTGGAACAGCTAAACCTAAACAAGGGATTTTCTACAACGGACAAATTTTTGATGCCTATTTATTTGTTTCCGATTTGATTAAATCTGCAAATCACTCGTTGATTCTTATTGATAATTACGTAGATGAGACGGTATTAAACCTACTCACAAAGCGAAACTCGAATGTAAAAGCAACAATATACACTCAAAAAATTAGCAGACAATTGCAACTAGATATTGACAAACACAATGCACAATACGAAACCATTGAAATTAAGGAGTTTAAACAATCGCACGACCGATTTTTGATTGTTGATAATACCGACATTTATCACTTTGGAGCTTCGCTCAAAGACCTTGGTAAGCGGTGGTTTGCATTTTCAAAATTCGAAAAAGAAGCTATTGAAATGTTGGGAAGACTTTAATTGAATTATTCCCGAAAAATTTCTCTATTCACAACTTTTATTTAAAAAATATTTATACATTTGCAATTCGATAAGAAAAAAAGAAAAATAGGAGTTGAAAATTGAACAAAGCGGGCATTTAAATTAAAAATCATAGTGAAAAAAATCAAGGTTTACTTCGACACATCGGTTATTGGAGGCTTTTACGATAAAGAATTTGAATTGGAAACTCAAACTATCTTCAATGAAGTAATCGAAAATAAATACGCACTTTAACAATTCGAGAACTTATTAAAGCCCCAGAACATGTTAGAAACCTACTTAAAGACAAGCATATAATTCATAATACTTTGCTAGTAAATGATGAAGTATTGGAGTTAGCTAAAGAATATATTCGTGAAAATGTAGTAGGTGAAACTAGCTACGAACACTGTATTCATATAGCCTTGGCTACTGTTAATGAAATTGATATTTTAGTAAGTTGGAACTTTAAACATATAGTAAATATACACCGAATAAGAGGATATAATGCCATTAACATTAGAAATGGTTATTCGAATTTAGAAATTCGCTCACCAAAAGACATAATTGGATATGAAGACAAATAAAAAAATTGATTGCGTAAAAATGATGCGCGACATAAGAAAAGAAGTTAATCAAGAGATTTCGAAAATGTCTGCACTTCAGTTGTTGGACTACTTAAAAAAAGGAATGATTGAATACAATATGCCAAAAGCATAAGTTTTCGTTCTCTCGCCCGCTGTAGCGACAGCGGCATTACATATTAAAAAACAAAAAGCGTTTTAAATATTATCCCTTCCTGAAATCTCGACAATTTCAATTACTACGGGATGATAGCAACAAACGCTCCATGTCTATATATTTAGGCGTGGGGCTGTTGCTTATCATCGTAGTAAGGGAGTCGAGACCCTCAGGAAGTTGATAAGTTTAACAGTTCCCACGCTTTTTTTATGTCAAATACTGAACTTTGGGGAAGAGGGAGGAAGAAAAACTTAAAAAAAATGGAAAACTTAAAAAAAGTCGAATTTATTATCGAAAAAAATCCAGGTTATGGCATGTTTGATTTAAATGAAGAAGAAAGCAAAGTAGTAGAAGAGTTGAATAAACCTCGTTTGGGTTATTTTCATGGTTGGACTTCAATTATTTTAGAAAAATGCGATTCAGATGCACAATTACATTACGCTCAAAAAGCAATAATTGAAGATGAGTCTGATGGTATGGTTTATTATATTGAACCCACAAATCTACGTTTTTTAAAATAATCCAACATGAAGACAATATCAAAAAGATTTGTAAAATTATTGATGCTTTTAACTTGTGTTCAATTAGCTCAAGCAAAAATCTATTATGTAAAAACAGATGGAACAAGTACAGGTACTTCATGGTCTGACGCAGCAAGTAACATTCAAACTATGATTGACAAAGCCGTTTCGGGAGATGAAGTGTGGGTGGCTAAAGGTACATATTATCCTACTACCGAAACTATTGCTCGTGATGCTCGTTCTCGTACTTTTTCTGTGAAAAATGGAGTGAATTTGTATGGTGGTTTTGCTGGGTCAGAAAGTTTAGTTTCTCAACGGACATTAGCTGATTTGGATAACAATGGAAGAATTGATTCTTGCGAATAGGTGAATCCAACGATTCTTAGCGGTAATACTGATGGTGTGGCAGATGTTTGGACAAAAACTATGAATGCTGATGGTAAAACTTGGAAATGGACAGTAACTGGTAACGAAGGAAATTGTTACACTGTTGTAACTGCAAACTCTAAAATAGATGGTTTTTTTATAATTGGTGGAAACGCGAATCTTAACAAAGGCGGGGGTGTTAATTCCATTTCTGAGGTAAATAACTGTACAGTATCAAACTGTTATGCACTTTATACTGGAGGTGGTATTTCTTCTTCTTCTTCGGTAAACAATTGTTATGTCAGCAATTGTTCTGCAAATTCAGGAGGTGGTATTTCTATTTCTAATTCTTCTGTAAGCAATTGCAGTGTAAACAATTGCAATGTAAGCAATTGCAATGCAGGTAATGGAGGTGGTATTTTTACTTCTTCTAATTTATATTCTACTATCAGCAATTGCGCTGTCAGCAATTGTTCTGCTAGTTCTGCTGGAGGTGGTATTTATTCTAGTACTTCAGTAACCAATTGCGCTGTTTCTAACTGTACGGCAAATTCAGGAGGTGGAATTTATTCTAGCTCTTCAATATCCAATTGCATTGTGTCAAACTGTTTAAGTGATAGTGGTGGTGGTATTTATTCCAATTTAGCAACCAATTGTACTGTATTTAACTGTTCAGCAACTAATGGAGGTGGTATTTACTCGAACTCTTCAGTAACAAATTGCACTGTATATAACTGCACGGCAACTAATGGTGGCGGAATTTACTCTAATTTTTCTTCAGTAACCAATTGTACAGTGTCCAACAGTTCGGCAACTAATGGAGGTGGAATTTATTCTAAAACTCCTTCTACAGGAACCAATTGTGCTTTTTCAAATAACAGTACAAATGGCGCAATAGGTTCAGGTATAAGTGGAGGAGTACAATGTATTTCCCCGAATGTTATTGTTGCGTATATTCAACCAACCAGTTTTATTGGCATTGCAACTAACGATGCTCAAAAGTTGGAACTAAAAAATGCCAGTTGGCATTTAAAAGTAGGGTCTCCTTGCATTAATGCTGGTACTAGCACAAATTTATCTACTACTATTCTTACAGGTAAAGATTTGGATAATAGTCCAAGAGTTTTGTATGGTACTATTGATATAGGTGCTTATGAATATGTTGTACCGACTATATCAATGACTGTTATGGAGAATTTCAATAATTGGACAGACTTTGACAAAAGTAATGTGTTCTTTCGTTCGGCTAAACTAAATACACTGAATGATATTAAATGGACAATAGTTAATCAAAAAGCTGATTTTAGCTGGCAAACAAACTTAACTTCAACTTATAGTCAACCAATTTTTACTTATCAAATAGATGGTACAAAATCAAGCAAAGTTTATCTTCGATATGATATGTTTTTTCAAGCTTATGCAGGAACAATCTCTCCGTTAGGCACCGAAAAATTAAATATAGAATTTTCCACAGATTTAGTTACGTGGAGTTCTATTGCTACTTATTCGAATGCAAATGGTACTATTGCTAATCAAACCTATAAACATGATATTAGTACTTTAGCCGCAGGTAAAACATTTTTTATCCGTTTTAATGCAAATGGTGTTAATAGCAATCGGATTGAGAAATGGGAGATTGATAACGTTATTATTGATGCCAATGGTTTAAGTGCTGTAAATAATGTTCAAGAAGA
>CAMDNO010000058.1 GCA_945902955.1 Porphyromonas cangingivalis | reverse complement strand
AATTATCTTTGGAGCTTCAAATTAAGAAACCAACATAATTCGCCTTTATTAACAAATTGGCTATGGTTAGTAGCCAAAACAAAGTAATATTTTTCAATTCGTTGTATTTCAATGGTATAACAAAAACAAAACATCTGCATAAATGCGATATATGTTCAGCTAGCTGGGTATAGCCAAATTTTACTAAGCATATATACGTGTTAGGTGTAATTGTGTAAAAAAAAGAAAAAACAAAGAATTAGTGATTTAAGAACACACAAAAGTAAGAATATAAAAACCAAAACCCACCCACCACCCCATAATATTTCAAGTTGATTCCGACAATGGAATTGAATTTTGACTAATGAAGAAAAAAGACTATTTTTGGACTAAATTTGAACAAAAACACTTAAAATCGAAAATGTCTAACAAACAAAAATAGAGATAATAATGCCTAAATACAACAGAAACATTACAGAGTTAAGAACCAAAGCTGCGCTTTGGTGGCCAGAAGAGTTGAAAAACAAAAATGCATTGGCTAACGTACTCCCCTTATTATTAAAAACTCAGGAAGATTTTTTAAGGCTTATAGTTCTAAGTAAGAATGACCCATTCCAACTGTTTGATTTAATAAAAGTTGCTAGGTATCCAGCAAACTTATTCCTTAAACATTTAGCAGTTTTAGCAGACTATGGAGGTGAACCAATTCAACGTTTAGGTCGCTCCTTCAAAGACATATTCCCAAAAGGGAAAGGTGAAAAAGGTAAATATTATTTTGACTTTATTTGGAAAGAAAAAACTTATAGGTATGTGTTTAAAGCTCTACCTGTTAATGGACTAAACAGCAAAAAACTATTAATTGACGGAGCAGGATTAATTAAGGAAAAAGAATTAGACAATTTAACGTGCGATATGATTGCACTTTTATTATTTGCTTCAACTTCTGATTATGCTGAACACGCAGGTTTAACTGCTTGTGAAATTGGAACAATGCTTGGCGATGAGGATGTATTAACGAAATTTGTAAAGCAGAGATACATAATCGTTAGTAAACAAACAAGCGGAGCAACAGCAAATAGTTTAGGACAACTTGCACAATCTGAAATTGTAAGTTTCCTTACCAAGGAACTTGGTGACAAATACAAAATAATTAGAAATGGATATATTACTATTGAAGGTTATGACAAGAAAGGAGGAATGCCTTTTGATTTAGTTATTGAAAAAGGAAAGAAAAAAGTTGGTGTTGAAGTTAGTTTTCAAGTTACAACAAATAGTACCATTGAAAGAAAAGCCGGACAAGCAGCAGACCGTCAAATGTTAGTACATAAAAGTGGTTATAACATTGCTTATGTGCTTGATGGAGCTGGTAATTTTCAACGTTCATCGGCTATTTCTACAATATGTAATCATAGCGACTGTACAGTAGCTTACACACTTTCAGAGTTTAAAGTATTGTCTAACTGGATAAAAAGTGTGCTATGATAAAATTTATTGATTTATTTGCAGGAACAGGCGGTATTCGTTTGGGTTTTGAACAAGCTTGTGAAAAGTTTGACATTAAAACCGAGTGTGTGTTCTCTTCTGAAATTGACAAGAATGCTTGTGCATCATATGAATTGAATTTTGGACACAATCCTCTTTCAGACATAACACAAGTTGAAGAATTACCTCCTTTTGATTTTATGTTAGCAGGATTTCCATGTCAATCTTTTTCTTACGCAGGCAAGCGAAGAGGATTTGGAGAAACTCGTGGTACTTTATTTTTTGAGGTAGAAAGATTACTTGCCAAATATAAACCACAAGGATTTTTACTCGAAAATGTAAGAGGTTTAACTACTCACGATGAAGGACGAACTTTTGAAACAATAATTCATAGCTTAAAAAGTCTAGGATATAGTGTTAATTATTTTCTTTTGAACAGTAGCAATTTCGGAGTCCCACAAAATAGAGTTCGGATTTACATAGTCGGAATTTTAGACGAACAGGTTAATACTAAACTTCAATCTGATGTTGGAGCAGCAGATTCCCATAAATTCAAAGAACAAAATGGTCAGTTTTCTCTTTTTTCGGAACCTAAAACAATTCGAGTAATTAAGGATATTCTTGAAAAGAATTTTCCTGAAAAATATGAATGTACTGAAGACTTCGTGAGAAGATTGAAAAAAGTTGTAGGCAACGACCTATCAAAACTACACGGTCAAAGACTGATTGATTATAGAGGCGGTCAAGCAATTCATTCATGGGAGTTGGGTATTAAAGGTGAATGTACAAATTCAGAAATTGAATTTTTGAATTTACTAATAGGCAACAGAAGAAAGAAAACCTTTGGAACTCATCAAGATGGGAAATCATTAACTATTGAACAAATTAAGACATTTTACAAGAAAAATGACCTAAATGAAATTTTAGATTCCTTAGTTCAGAAAGGTTATTTGAGTATAAATGAAAATAAATACAACCCAGTTGCTGGAAACATGTCATTTGAGGTGTTTAAATTTTTAGACCCAGATAGCATATCCATAACTTTAACTGCTACAGATACAAATCGGCTTGGAATTGTTCAGAATGGAAAAGCTCGAAAACTAACACCAAGAGAATGTGCCAGACTTCAAGGATTCCCAGATACTTATAAGCTTTTGGAAAATGATAATGCTGTATACAAACAGATGGGAAACGCAGTTTCTGTTCCTGTAATTGAAGCAGTGATTTGTGACTTAATTGAAAACAATAACATATTTGATAGAGCTAAAGCAAGTTTCAAAAAAACGAATAGTTATATAAATCGCACATTCTCAACAATAGATATACGAAAAACAAAAGAAAACGTTCATCTAATTTATTGAAAAACAGTCGAATAACGAAACAACTACACCTAACATCATAGGACTTAAACGCAACACCCCGAACGCAAAACACCCCGCCAAGCTTAGCTCTTGTCGGAGCATTGCGATTCGTCAGTGGCCGAACAGGTTTTAAACCTACCTGCGGTAGGCAGGCGGAACTTTCGGTATGCGGGTGGTTTCTAATTTCGCTCTTATGGCGAATGAATGTATTTTGGGACGGAACTTGGGTTGGGCGGAGTTGCCCTATTTTTCATAAGTTAGGTTTTCGACGCTCAAAAAACCTCGAATAATGCCCATGGTCTAAATCGTCAGATGGCAGAGTAAAAAAGAAAAAAGACAGATTTGTTGCTGAAAAATCTTTGACTAACTGTTTGCTCTTTCTCGGCAATTTCACTTGTTGGTTTGACAGAATTTGCATACTTTCTGGCTGTTGCTCAGGGACAATTCCTCAATGATTCTCTAAAAAAAATTGACTTTTTTATTTTTAACAACAATTGACCACTATCATTGAATAAAAATGAAAACAGAATTAGAAGTTATACTGCTAATGTTATTCGCAATAACTACCTTTATGGGTGTGTTACATTTTGGGAAACAACCAAAGAGTCGTTCAAACATTTTTTTAGGTATATTTATAATACTATTTGCATTGAGTATTTTGCATATTTTGCTTGTTAATGCATTGTTTCAAACCAAATACAACCCACTCATACTTCTGCCATTAAACCTAATATTTCTGCCGTTTTATTTTTTAATCCGATATTTCGATAAGTTCTTATCGTTTCAGGTTTATAGTATACGCTTCGAAAATAGCATATTGATTATTGCAATTATTGAAATAATCACAAATCTTCTACCAACAGGTGCTTGGTTGTACACAGGCAAGTTCGATGTCGAATTAATTGCATTTGTATTTACAATTAAACGTCTTTTTGTTTATATGCTACTTCCATTAGGTTTTTATGCACTTTGGTTGGTAAAAAATAAATCAAGCAAATTTGAATTAAAAACAACTGATGACACTTTACGTTGGAAGTGGGTGAAAGAAATCATTGTGCTAATTGTATTGCTAATTGTTATCATTGCATTACCTGAAATAGCGAGATTATTTGAATTGAGAAGTATTGCCTTGTTTTTGGCACAAGCAATAATTGGATCAATTGTAGTTGTATATATCGGTTTGCGTAACTTAAATGTTCATGTGAGCTCTGCAATCGAAACTGCACAGGAAACGAACAAATATAATCCAGAAACAAATTTGAATTTCAAAAACATTCAGCGTTTATTCGAAATTGAAAAAATATATTTGAATTCCGAATTAAGAATTACTGATGTTGCAAATAAAATATCGCTAACGCCTAATTATGTTTCGAAAATTGTAAATGAAAATGCTCAAATGAATTTCAACGATTTTGTAAATCAATACAGGCTTAACGAAATTATTGAAAAGTTTAAAAATAACGAGCATCAGAAAATGAGCATTTTTGCTTTGGCACAAGAAGCCGGTTTTAAATCGAAATCAACATTTCAGACCGTATTTAAAAAAACCATGGGCAAAACACCTTCACAATACATAAAAGAAATTGATGCAATTCAATAATTGAGTCCAGAATCTTACAAATTGTTTCAGTATTATGCGAAATAGAGACTTAGTGGATTAGTTTGCATTTTTGTTGTTGTTTAAATATCTAATTTTGCGCAAAAAATTAAACGGAAATTTAAATGAAAACAAAGTTATGTATGCTTGTTTTGATATTTCTATCATTACACAGCTGTATTGAAGTTGATCCATTTGTCGACTTGCAAGTGAGTCCAACTACAACTCCTCTCCAAAGTGCAAATATTCTTTCTCAGAAAAGCAAATCGGAAATTAACGAACTTATTGAGACGCAAACTTATTTCGATGCTTGTGTTGCATTGGTTGGCAATAAAGTAATTTATGAATACGGCGACAAAAATATACCCTACAATTGTGCATCGGTTCGTAAAAGTATATTTAGTGCTTTATATGGCATTGCCGAAAGCAAAGGGCTTGTAAACCTGGATGCTACACTTGGCGAATTAGGCATAAATGATAGCATTAACCCACTCACCGAAACGGAAAAAACGGCAACTATACGACATTTATTACAAGCACGTTCAGGCATTTACTTGCCTGCTTCAGGCGAATCGGCAGGAATGATTCGCCGCAAACCTGAGCGTGGAAAATATCTGCCCGGCGAGCATTTTTATTATAACAATTGGGATTTTAATGCTTTGCCAATAATTTTGGAAGGTATTACAGGTAAAAAGATTGGCGAAATAATATACGAATGGCTTGCAATACCTACCGGAATGCGCGATTTTACGCCTGAAAACGTTGCATATCAATATGTTGATTATACAGAGTATCCTCAAACCAGAGTTTATATAAGCGCCGAAGATTTAGCTCGTTTTGGCTCGTTGTATTTAACGGAAGGCAAATGGAACAACACCCAGGTAATACCATCGGAATGGGTCGAGAATAGTGTAAAAGCAGTATCACACGAGTCGAGGGAAGCGGACTTGCTTGAACATCCATTTATGGAAGCTTATGCTTATTTGTGGTGGGTTGATGAGGATACAAACACTTTTTGGGCCGACGGAGCAGGCGGTCATTTTTGCATAATAGATAAAACTAAAAATCTGGTTGTGGTAGTGCGAAACAACACTGGTATGTCATCGGCAGGATATTTATTTTATAACTCCCAAAATCCATACGAACCTAACGAAACAGGTGATAAAGTATATAAAGCAATAAAATCAAAATTTTAAAAAACCATGAAACTGAAATTGAACATACTTTTTATAATTACAATTTTTGTTGTAACCATGCATGCGCAAGAGCGCAAAAACTCATTAGGCATTGAGTTGGGTGGTGGTGGTTTGGCTTATAGTATCAACTACGAGCGCCATATTACCGAAAAAATTATTTCACGCTTTGGATTTTCATTTTTAAATATCATTGAAAGACAAACTGAAAAAACTTTGACCATTATGTCTTACCCAATTTCAGTAAGCTATTTAATAAATTTAAGTGGAAAAAAGCACTTTTTGGAGACCGGGATTGGTGCAATGAATTTGGTTACTACGGGCGACCTTGTCGAATTCAAAGGTGTTAGCAATTATTTCCTAAATCCATTTGTCAATTTTGGATACAGATATGCTTCAACAAGCAACCCTTGGGTATATAAAATCGGGCTTTCGCCTTTTCTGGGAACAAAATCATTGACAAACCCCACAGATCAGGGCTTTCTGTTGTTTGGTAGCGCGACTCAAATTTGGGGATATGTTGGATTAGGATATAGGTTTTAATCAAAAAAAACGGAAAAAGAGGTGCAGCAAACATTGAGTATATTTATAGTTACAACCTGCCCACATAATCGGGCAGCATGTTCACCGACAGGAAACAACTTCAGCGTTTAATCATAAAAAGAATAACCCAAAACGCAGAAAATGAACTTTTTGCTAATACAACTTTAAGCCGAAACTACAAAAAAAATTATAAATTTTGATACAGCTTACTTTCGGACATAACAAATCAACTCTCAGACATTCAAAACAAGACAAAAACTGTTAGAAAACATTGATTTACATGAAAAGAAATTAAAATTTTATTCGTTAATTTGCAACAGTCTTGTGCAGACAAAAAAAACAAAGAAAAGAAATAAAAGAGACTCAACACCCCGAACGCAAAACACCCCGCCAAGCTGAGCTCTTGTCGTGGTGTTGCGATTCGTCAGTGGCCGAACAGGTTTTAAACCTACCTGCGGTAGACAGGCGGAACTTTCGGTATGCGGGTGGTTTCTAATTTCGCTCTTATGGCGAATGAATGTCATTGGTGCGGAACTTGTTGGGTTGATTGTTTTTTTTTCAACAGTAAAATAATAATTGAAATTAGCGCATGTAAATAAGTCTCCCAATCGAAATTTTTAGCATTTTTGGAAAATTGTTTGGGTTTTAGGGCAACTTGTCCCGTAACGAACGGAAGACTGTTGTTATGCGTTATTTTAGAAAACAACAACAACATAACAGATAAATAAGTAACTTTGCAGAACAAAAAAAAACAATAAATTATGGCATTTGAATCGGTTGATAAATTACAGAAAGTATTGGCAGAAGAAGTCTTTAACCATACCAAAGACCCCAAAAAAGCAGCAGGAAGAGCTTTAGGAACACTCGTTGAAATTATCACTTACTACTTAATCAAAACTTGGGGCCTTAATAACCAAATATCAATTGAAAGAGGTCTTGCAGAATATGGAAACCCCGATATTACACACAATGTTGAGTTTTCGCTACACCCAATTGTTCGCAGCACTACAATTAAGATTAACAAAACTGATAAATCTTTAACATCAAATCTAATATTGAAAGAAATAGAGAAAACAGATTTCAATATTCAAGGGTTTAAAAGAAAAAACAACTCTTTATTAAGTAATGGCGTTTTGAGGAATGCGTGTACTATTGCAACTTCTGCAAACTCATTTTTACTTTGCAGCATGAAATCAGAAAATGAAAACACATTGGAACTTCATGTTTTTGAACAAAGTATAAAACCATATACAATGTTTGAATGCAAAAGAGTTGGAGTTGAAGAAGGTATGACTAAAGGGCCACAAACCATTGAGAAAGCAAAGCAAGGTGCTTATGTTGCGAGGTCAGCATCTTCACTTCAAAAAATAAGAACCGAGAATGGAGATTTGCATGGCATCATTTATAAAAGTGATGGGTCTTTTATTATCAAACCATTCGTAGATTTAATGGAGGAAATTATCTATTCGGATGATGAAGAACTATTAAGACGTTTCATTTTAACTGTTGGTGTGGTTAGTAATCATGGAAATTGGTTTACTTCGGACAACCCAAATAAAGAATTGAAAGTACTTGCTCAGTCGTATGACTGGTTGATTTTTCTAACAGACATTGGACTTTCTGAATTTATTGATAATCTTTTATTTAACCCAACAACAGAATTTAAACTAATTCGCGAAATATTTTTATCGAGTTATCTCGTAGGAAAAAAGAAGAATCAATTTACTAAAGTTCAAATGAATATTGAGGCTGATAGACTTTTATTGAGATATTTTGAATTGAATTTGCAAAATATTGAGAGTTGGTTTAATATTATATCTCCAAAAAATAAGAGTTTGGAAACTCTTAAAAATGAATTGAATGAATTAAAAAATAAAAATTGGGTTAACTTTTTAAGATGAGTGCAGGAAGAAAGATAAATACAAGTAGTCAGACTTGGGGAACACCCCGAAAATATGTTGATGCCGTAAAAAATGTTTTTGGTGGTTATATTGATTTAGACCCATGCTCGAACGAGTATTCAATTGTAAACGCTAAAACGGAATATACACTTCCAGAGAAAGATGGATTAAAAGAATCATGGAATTTCCCTAAAATTTACGTTAATCCACCATATGGTATTGACAAAGAACGTGGGACAACTATAAAAAATTGGTTCTCAAAATGCGCTCAAGCTAATGAGGACTTTAATTCCGAAGTCTTAGCACTTGTTCCAATTGCAGCGAACACAACACATTGGAAAAAATATGTATTTACAAAAGCAAGTGCAATCTGTTTCTTATACGACACTAGATTAAGATTTTTAGAGAACGGTCAAGATGTTGGCAAAGGTGCACCGATGGCTTGTGCAATGATATATTGGGGTGACAATTATAAAAACTTTTATGATGTTTTTATTGAGTATGGCGCTGTAGTTGACATATGTAATCTAAAATATGAAAAAATAGGAAAAGACAGAAAAGAGTTATTATTATTTGCATAGAACAAAACAACAAATCCCATAACATCATAGTCCTTAAACGCAACACCCCGAACGCAAAACACCCCACCAAGCTGAGCTCTTGTCGGAGCATTGCGATTCGTCAGTAGCCGAATAAGTTTAAGTCCTTGTTGAACGGAACTTTCGGTATGCGGGTGGTTTCTAATTTCGCTCTTATAGCGAATGAATGTTAAGTCCTATTTTTTAGATTATTAATTGTAACTTTAGTAATGTAGTATTAAGAAATAATAAATAATTATATTATGAAAAAGCATCTTATTATTTTATGGGTTATGGGCTTTATCGTTAGTGGGTTTACTCTTTTGGGGAATAGTTTGCCAACAGATAAATCGAATTTATTTACCGGTTCTGGTAATTGCTTATTATGCCATTCAGGTTCAGTAGGGGTATTAATGAATTCAGCAGGTAGAGACGTTTCTCCTCCATATCATTGGAAATCCAGTATGATGGCAAATTCTGCTAAAGACCCTTACTGGCGAGCAAAAGTTAGTTCAGAAGTTGAAGAGAATCCTCATTTAAAGGTAGTAATTGAAGATAAATGTGCAACATGCCATGCTCCCATGGGACGTACTGAGGCAATATATGACGGTAGAACACATTTTACGTTTGACGAACTGAAACAAGACCCATTGAGTTTAGATGGTGTAAGTTGTGCTGTATGTCATCAAATTGACCCGGAGAATTTGGCAACTGTTGAAAGTTTTTCGGGGAAATACCACATTAAGCCAGATAAAAAAATGTATGGGCCATATAGCAATCCGTTTACCACATCCATGGTTAATAATACGGGTTATACCCCTGTACACGGTGCCCATATTGAATCATCAGCCTTATGTGCAACATGTCATACACTTTCAACTCCTTATGTTGACCAAGCCGGTAATGTTGCAGGGTATTTTCCGGAGCAAATGCCTTACTATGAGTGGTTGAATAGTGTTTATCCGGCGCAAGAGGTGTCTTGTCAGAAATGCCACATGCCAAGTGTAAATGAAGAAATGAAGATTTCATCTCTTCCCGGGAATTTAGTAAACAAACGTAATCCTGTATTCGAACATCATTTTGTGGGAGGAAACACAGTTATAAATAAGTTGTTGAAAGATAATTACACAGCGCTCGGTATAAATAGCGACATTTCGAACCTTGACATTACCGCTTTTTATACATTAGAAAATTTAAAAAGCAATTCAATAGAAGTAAGTTCAAATGTAAGCTCAAATTCCAATGAAATAGTTATTGATTTAATTCTAAAAAATAAAACGGGTCATAAATTGCCGACCGGATTTCCAAGTAGGCGAATGTGGGTTCACTTTTATGCTTTAAACGAAACAGGGGATACGATATTTGAATCGGGAAAATACGACAAGCAAGGTAATATTCTTTATCAATCAGATTTTGAATCTCATCATGATACTATTTCTAACGAAAAAGATGTTCAGATTTACGAAGCTGTATTAGGAAATACTGTAAACGAAGTAACCACCATTTTGTTGGAAGCATCTCAATATTTAAAAGACAATAGATTACCTCCAATAGGTTTTGTTAATAGTCAACCTTACGATAGCCTAATATCAATATGGGGCAAAGCCAGGGAAGATGTTAACTTTAATAAAAACAGCACCGGTGTAGAGGGTTCAGGTTCAGACCAGATTACTTACAAATTCTCTTTTGGAGGAAGTATTTTAAAATATGGTTTTGAGATTTGTTATCAGAGCATAAAACCTGATTATATAAATCACATTTCGAAGTCAGCCACAAATGATTCGAAACAATTCATAAAAATGTTTGATAGTGAAAACTTACCCAAAACCGAAATGATTTTAAAAAAGGAACATATTTATTCCCTTACAAATATCGAAGAAGCCACAACATCTCAATGGAAGATGTTTCCAAGTCGCACCAATGGAGAGCTTAACATTCAAGGATTAACAAATTGGCCGATTTCTTACAGTATTTATACTTTAAATGGTAAGATAATTAAGAATGGTAAATCAAACACGTCATTCATACCTTTGAAGTATCATACAGCAGGTAATTATTTCGTAAAAATCGAATCAGGCAATAAGAAAAAAACATTTAAAATAATTTACTGACCGGAATGATTTAAAGAACTAAATACTGCCAACATCGTGTATAAAACAGTTGGCAGTCTGTGGCTTATCGAGCACTACAACTCTTATAAAAAGCAGTTGTAAATTGACAGGAAACAGCTTCGAAATGCCAAACGTTTCATACACGTAGCCGTGGACGGACAAGTTCTCAAAGTCAGTAGTTAAAGCTGCAAGTGCGAAATTTCACGCTACGAAGAGCAGGGATGAATAATTTAATGATAATAGTACCGTGAGGAGTCTGATTAATTTGGAACTTATATTTACATATCAAAACAAAGATCATTTGTTGAACTCCTATTTAGATAAAGCTCTAAAATCTTTAAGTTCGGTTACTTTATACTGACTTTTGTCTTTCTCTAAAATGGCATTTAATAAAACAGTACGATTGTCTTTGAAGGCATCGGCAGCAAGTTTTATTTGGTCAGAGTTCAGCTTAACAACAATTCTTGATTTTACTTTTTTGATTTCACCTTCAACAAGTATTGTATTTTGTTCGCCATCAACATCTTTTGATTTCAATTGAATAATTTTACCATAAACATCATTCTCTGAAATCTCTTTCATCTTCGCCCGAATTGTTTTTGAGAATGTAGCCAAATTGCCTACATTTTCTTTGGTTAATTCTCGTGCAGTTGTACTTTCGTTAACTCGTGTTCCCTTTAATGAGATTTCAATATCTGCAAAGTCGATTCCGGTATAAAGATCTTTCAACTTATTTGAGACATTTACACTCACTAAATCACGATTTTGAATTAAAAACTCATCGGTAGGTTCAAAATTATCATGCCCTATTATATCCGTATTAATGAAGTCGGCTATACTAATAAGATTGCGATTTATTTCACTGCCAGTTATCGAATTTTCAAAAAGCGTTTTCTCTTTAATTTCTTCATTATTTGGCAGTTGTATTTTAGTAATTAAACTCCCTACATCGTTTTTAAAGAAATTACAATAATTCAAATATCTTTCTGCTTCATCTCTGTTATCAAAGAAATGAGGTTGTTTAATTACCGAAAAGTTTGCCACTTCCTGCAACAACTCTTTCGATTTATTTAGCAATGTGTTGAAAAACGGAATGCTTGGGTGTCCGTTTATTATACTCTCATTTTCAATGTGTAAAGTTAGAATTTGCCTGTCTTCTATAATAATTGAAGCAAGTTCATCAATATCCTCTTTGTAAATTTGTGACAGTATATCCAGATTTCTGACAATTTCTTTTTCGAAATCTGAATTTTCAAATTTATTATAAATGTATAATTTATAAGTATCAGAAAAACCCAATAAGGAAGGTGGTACAAATATATTGTACTTTCCTTTCACCTCTTGTAATTGCCAGTTACGGTTTATTAAAAGATCGGTGATATTTGAATAAATTAATTGAGTTTTCATTACGAATAATTTTCAAATAAACAGTTTAACGTCTCATTCGAAATAAAGTTGTTTTTGCTTATTGCAATTCTTTTCTTGTCAGTATTTTCCGTCAACAATTCCGTGTTTTCTGGAAAAAACCAGTAAGCGCATTTTTTAGCAATTAATTCATCGTCCGATATGTTTAGCCAATTATTGTTGTCGGGTGGAAGGACAAATAAAATCAATATCAATGGATTTGTTCTTCTATCATCATAGTTATCAGACTTTTTGTAAATATACAACTTATTTTGAAAACTGTAAATTTGTAAATTGAATTAATAATTTCGTCAGAGCTACTTAATTTAATATTTATTGAAAATTTATCTTAAAACTTTTTCAATTATATTGGTAGCTCCGGGCATCGAAGGACTCGAATCATCTTTTAAAAACACTCAGCGAGATAACCAATGTGCTGTTACTGCTCTGCCTATTATCAAAAAGCTATAAAAGCCACTGCAAGACGTTTGAATGAATACAAACACTACCTTGTTGTGACTTTTTTTGCTTTTTGGGCGTTTATTTTTTTTGTTTTGTCACAACTTACAAAAAATTGTTAGCAAGGTAAAAATACACTCAAGAGGTTCTATAATTCAAAAAAATATTTCTGTGAATTCTTTCTAAAATCGCAAGTCAATTTCTGGATAAGTTAGAAGTAGTTGAGGCAGAGTCATACACTTAATTCCTAATATGTCACAAATAGCAGGAATTTTTTTAAATGATTTATTGTCATTGTTGGTCGCCGATTCTTCTGTGACTACAACAATTTCATCACCGTTTTTATTTTTGGAAATACTGTAAAGTAGAATTTTCGCATCCGCAGACTCAAGAAATGTGTTTTTTTGAGATTCAAATTCAGTATCAGTTAGATTTCTTCTTATAGCCGAATTTACGAATTGATTTTCCAGCATATTAAAAAATGCTTTGTTCGGCAAAAAATCAGTCGTTTTACTTTGATTTTTCTTATCTAATAGGAATGGTAACTTTGACACAATCGTACCACTTGCAACGTATTGACATTCGTCAACAACTTTATCTAAAAGAATAATTTCTCCTGACTTAACTTTTGATTGAAATATATCAAATAATTTGACTTCTTTATCGAATGGTAGGTAATAACGAACCAGCGACATCATGGAGCTTGTATCGATTACTACTTTCATTGAATATAATTTTGAAATTTATCAGCAGTTATGTTCAATGTTTTGCATACATAGTACTCATTAACAATACCTTCATAATATGCTGTTTGAAGTGTTGAAATTAATAGCGGAGACTGTATGGGTTTCGGTGGTCTGCCATTAGCTTTTATTCCTTTCAATAAATCCAATTCTTTTTGCTTTAATAAAGCAGCCTCTTTTTTTCTGAATTGCTCATCTAATTCTTGTTTAACAAGCAAGTAGTTGTGATGTGAGATTTTTTTATTAAGTAAAAGTCTAGTATATAATGCTAAACGAGATAAATGAGTTTTATTTGATAAGTTACCAATTAATTCAAAATGATAATCATTAGTCGAATTAGCGATTTCCAAATTTTCAATTTCTTCTGCGTATTCGCCAGCTAAAAAATAAAAAGCAAAATCATTACACCAATGCTCTGTAGCTGACTCATTTTTGCTAATTAAATCATCAAAGTCAAGGCTTTCAATTTCTTCTTCATTTAGCATGTAATGACCTAATTCATGTGCAAACGTGAAAATTTCACGCCTTATTTTTGTTTGCTGTCTTTTTAGTACAATAACATTTGGAGCTAAGAAGAATCCGTCAATATTGGCACGTTCTTTCTTATTCCAAGTTTCGACAAATTCAGAAACAAGGATGTTTTCTTCTGCTAATTTACTGATTAATGCTTTGAGGAAATCTCTTCTGTTTTCTGAAAAATCAGGATACAGTTTTTTTCTTGCTATTTCCGCAACTTGTTTAGGTCTATTTTTTATTGAGAATACTGGAATTTTTCGTTTTAAATTTACATCTGATAATTTTGCAATAGCAGAGAACGATATTTTAAATTCTTCAAAATGGGTAACGATTTTCCTTGAACCCAAATTTAATTCTGAATTAAAATTCTCTTTTCTAAAAAAGATACTTGATTCTCTAGACTTGTCAGGAGCTTTAGGGTCAAGATAAAAATTTATGCCTTTATTGAATACCGCATCAATTTTTTTAAGGTAGCTAAGTTTTATCTCTTCACTGAGTAGTTCATCTTTAACAATAGGAGTTTTTCTGCCTAAATTAATAGTCAGAAGTAAATCATCTATAGACATTTTAAATAAATCTAAAAGATAATATAGTCTCGATATGTTATATTCTACTGTCAAGAAGGTTTTTTTGCAAAGATAGATAAAATTTTGATTTTTTGTGCCAACTATATTTTGAATTAGGCTGGCAATCAATTAATTTTCTGCATAAAAATTAGGATATAAATTTATGAGCGTATTTGATAAAATTTTATTTTCTAATTCAAATAGCATTTTATTTTGTAGAGTTTGTCTTTCAACAGCTATTGTTGTATTAAGAGATTTATCAATTAGTTGGTAGTAGTTTTTATCTTTAAAATTTACTGTGTTTTCGGAGATTATATATTGTTCAAATATTTTGATTAATTTTTCATTTGTATTTATAATGGTAATTAACCATTCTTTACTTTCAACATAAGCATAATTAAAATTTATTTCGCCATCAAAAACACAATTTGAAAAATTGCAATCTTCTAAAACAACGAATTCAAAATTACAATCAAAGAAGCTTACATTTCCAAATATAACATTTTTAAAGTGTGCTGAATAAAATGAACATTTATTAAACTGATTTGAAATAAATGTACAATTAAAAAGCATTGAATGGATAAATTTCCATAGGCAAAGAGCCTATACCGAGCTTAACAGCCTACGTTCAGCTGAGTATAAATGATGGAATTAAATCTAAAACTTGCCGAATGACTGGTTTTTTGCTATTTTTGCTGAGCCTATGGAGCCTAATTATTTCTGTTTGTTTTGGTAGACTACAAAAATAAGAGATTCGCAGGCATTTTAAATTTTAAAGTTTCGGAGACTAGTGAAATATAATACGTGAAAATAATTCTGGTAAAACAAGAAAACATATTGATAATACATCAAAAGTATTAATCAATTTCAAGTGAATTTCAAAAATCGTTACAATGAAATAATGACACAAAAAGAATTTACAAAAATAAAAAAAATATCTTTACGTTTAAGACACCAAATACTCTCAGGTGAAATTAGATTTATAGGAAGTGATGATTTTCCTGTTGGGTGTTGTGGTAATGTATCACAATATTATTTGATTAATAGAATGATTGATGCAGGTTTTAAAGAAACTGTATATGTAAATGGTTATTGTGATAAATATAACTCGCACGGGTGGCTCGAATACAAGGGATATATAATTGACATTACCGCCGAACAATTTCCTGAAATGAAAAACGACCCAATTATAATTATTAAAAAAGGAAAATCAGTATTTCATAAGCAGTTTACAAAAGAATAGGTCATAATAATATCTCCTGCTATTAATATTAAATTCTAATATACCATCCTGAGGCTGGCTTTTCGTAGGACGAAGCGTGATGCAACGCCCAACCCAGTGTGTGATTATAGGCTACTGGGAGCAGGTTTACTCCAAATCCTTGCAGATTTTGAATCATAGAATATATACTCACGTTCTTTAAACTTATATTCATTCCTCCAATGTTGGATTTTTTGAATGATTTTTTGATTTACATCTGAATTTTGATTACCATATAAACTTATAAAAATCTTTTTAATAGAACGGTTTTCATTTATTAGATTAAATACATGATTGTCTTCATCTCGTATTGAATGTCCAAAAATGAATAAATCGCCAGAGATTCCTTTCATACTAGAAAATGCTCTTGACAAATAACCATTTTCTTTTATTCGTTGTAATTTATGCTCCTGAGTACCTTCAGAGATAAAAACTGGAAATTTATTACTGTTTATCGATTTTCTTACTTGTTCACCAATTGTTTGATTGCCTTGTTTCCAAGTATATTTCTCAATAACAGCATGTTTGTCTTTAAAAATATGCATTGCTCCATGAATATAATATAGGTTTTGATGATGTTCTCTTCCAATCTCCCAAGTTACCATTGAATTATCATCATAATCTGTTCGAAAACCATCATCGCTTTCCAATTTTTGAAATGGATTATCTAGAAAATGCATATATACCCAATATAGGATTAAATCATAGTTGAATGTATATTTTCTTCCATCTTCAAAGTATTTTAGAAAATCAAAACAACTATTATATTGATTTAAAGTAATTGCTCCAGGATTCTCGGGATGTGATTCTGTAATTACAGTAATCAGTATTTCTTTTAAACTGTCAGCATCTTTTTTTACTTCATCAAATATCGACTTTTCTTTGTCATAAAAATCTAATACTCTTAAGCTTTCAGTCAACTTATACACAACATATTCAAAATCAGTCGTATCAAATTCTTCAAATATGGATTTGATTTTTGTATCTGTGATTTTTTCTGCTAATCGTCTATAATTGAAAATATGAGGGAAAATATCTACACTAAACCCATTACCCAATATCAAGTGTCTTTTTTTACTTGTAATTGAGATACAATCATCAAATGATAATATATTCTCCATATTTTTTTGTTTTAAGTGTTATAAATTCATTTAGTTTGGTGCTTTTACATCAACTGTTTAATAACAGTAAACGCAGCTAAAGTAATTAATGCCAGATATGTGCCTATTTCGAATATGTAAAAGATTACTTCGTGAAACCATCCTGAACTTACAATTAAATCTGAATCTTTTTTGCTACCAGTCTTCACATCGACTATATGTTCCAAATACTTATCAAGTGTTTTTCGATATAAGCTTCCTGATGCATTTGTAAGAATATAACCTGAAAAAATTGATAGTAAAAACAAGACCAATGTAGAAAGATATAAATAAAATAGAACTTTGTTTGTTTTATCAAACGATGTTAATGTTACGACAATGGCAAATATAGTTGTGTTGATTGTTAGTAATATATGATTTCGATTATCATTACTTTTTCTTATTTTGTCGTGAAAATCTTTAATTTGATTTTCTTCTTCTGGTGTTAACAGATTATTTGGATTATTCATATTTTATACCTGTATAATAAAACTTTAATCTTTGACACAACGAACAGAAAAACCATTATTCAATGCTTTATTGCTATATGTGCTACTAACGCCACAACTTGCACTTGTATTGCTTAAGTAAAATTGTTTTGATAAACCTGCAGATGAATTATTACACCACCAAGTTCCATTTAAATTTACATCACCAAAGCTCCAATTACCAAAATTTGAACTTGTCATTTTACTTATTTCACCTCCAGGCAGAGCAGAAAATCCTACCTCATCAGTTGCTCCTACATTAGAATTTGACCAATTAATAGTTCCAGTTTCTTTTAATTTACCTCCTGCAAGTGTTTTACCTCCAAGATAGTTGATAAGTGTGCTCCATTCATCAGATGAAGGTATATGCCATCCTTCTGGTGCTAATTTCGCAGAAATCACCGTATAACCGTTATAAATTGCGCCATATTTTTTCTGTTTCATTGTTTCGTCATTATTATACCAACAATAAGCAGAAGTGGTTGTTTCTATCCATTGATTAATTTCTGATATCAATGGAATTAATGTACCATCATTAAATTTTGTTGTACTTAAATTTTCAGCCATCCAAGTTTGAGTGCCAATTATAACTGTTTTGTAAATATTGCCGTCAATATCTGTTACAGTATTTGGTGTTGCAAAATTGAATTGATTACCATAGAAAATTCCTGCTACATTTTTAGCATAAGCTCTAACATAATAATTTGTATTTGGTTCTAAATCAGTTAATTTGACGGAAAAGTTATTTAGAATGGTTGATTTAATATAGTTGTTATTTATGGTTGGATTTTCAGATTTGCTCCAGCAAACGCCACTTTCATTAACAGAAACTCCTTCGTCTGAAAGTACATTGCCACCACTTTTGGCCGACAATGATGTAATTACAGTTGGATTTATAGTTTCAAGAATAACTGTTCCATCTAATGTTTTAAAGCTAACCTCATTCCCATAAAACGTTCCCGCATTATTTGTTGCATAAGCTCTTAGATAGTAAGTTAATCCAATATCAAGTCCCGCAATTGCACTATTATAAGCTCCAATTCCAGAGCCATTAGTAGATTTATTATCATATGTTGTTGGATTATGATTTGTACTCCAGCATACTCCTCGTGCAGTTACTGCTACCCCTCCGTCAGAAATTATATTACCTCCGCTTATTGCTGTATATGCTGTAATATTAGTGACGTTTGAAGTACTTAAATTTATTTTACCATCTTGAGTAGTAAAGCTAATTTCATTACCATACGAAGTACCTACAGCATTCGTGGCATAAGCCCTGAGAAAATAAGTAGTTCCAATACTTAGTCCTGTTAAATTAGTTGCAAATGAACCTGTAGTACCTGCATTTGTAGATTTACTATTTGCAATAGTGGGATTTGCTGAAGTGCTCCAACATAAACCACGAGCTGTAATTGCAGCACCACCATCATTAGTTATTGTGCCACCACTCGTTGCCGAAGTTGCTGTTATTGATGTTGCTGTGGTTGTTGTTAAAGCCACAATGCCATCTTTTGTTGTGAAACTAATTTCGTTTCCATAAGCAGTCCCAACGCTATTTGATGCAAATACCCTTACATAATAGGTTGTATTTGCTTCAAGTCCTGTGATATTACTTGCAAAAGCCCCTACGCCACTTCCGTTTACAATTTTATTTGTAATTGTTGGATTTGGTAATTTGCTTATACAGAATCCTCGCTCTGTTACTGTTGCTCCACCATCGTTTGGTACGCTTCCGCCAACTGTTGCCGAAATTGCAGTTGTTGAAGTGGCGGCAGTAGTGGTCAAAGTCATTGTGCCGTTTGTGGTGATAAAACTTAATTCATCGCCATAAAAAGTACCTGTTTCGTTTTTTGCATAAGCTCTTACATAATACTGTGTAGCTATTTGTAATTGAGTTATTGAAGCAGAATATTTTCCCTTCCCTTTTCCATTTCCAATTTTGCTATTTTCAATTGTAGGATTAGATGAAGTATTCCAACAAATACCACGTTCAGTAACGTTAAGGCTATCACCGTCAGTTTCTAAAGTTCCACCACTTACAGCAGAACTTATTGTTGTCGCCGTTATTGGAGTGGTTGTAATATTTAAAGATTTTGTTTTAAAAGTAACTTGAAGTCCGTATGCAACACCTTTTTTATTTGCTGCATAAGCTCTAATGTAGTAAGTTGTAGCCGGATTTAAACCGACAATTCTACTTTCGAACACACCAGTTCCGGCAGCATCAATAGTTTTTTTATCTTCAATTGTAGGGTTAGGCGTTTCGCTCCAACATACTCCACGAGAAGTAACATCTGAACCAGCATCAGATGTTATATTTCCGCCACTATAAGCAGTAGCTTCGGTCATTTTAATCACTTCGGTAGTAGTTAATACAGGAAGAAGTTTAGGGTCAACTTCTTTGTCGCAACTCCATGTAAAAACAGACAAAATAAATATTGCAAAGACAATGTTAAAGGATAAACGACAGTTTGTTTTCATAACGAAACTTTAATTTTAAGTTGATATTTAGTTCTTACAAAAAAGCGTGGTACTCTAACTGTATCACACCCTTGAGGCCTTCGACTGCCTTACTTGAATAATAAGTTAAAGCCCACGCCGTTTTGGCGCAGGCGTTTACTAACTTATTCCATCAAGTATTTGAAATTGTCGAAGTTTCAAGGATGGGAATAAAAGCTAACGCTTTTGATAATATGTAATGCCGCTGTCGCTACAGCGGGCGAAAATACAATAGAAAAAACGGTTAAAAATACGGTTTTGTGTATTGTATTTGCAAATATAGATATAGTTTTTTAATAATGTATGTGAATAATGATTTTTTTCGGTAATTATTTAAAATTGCCGATATAGTTGTTTATGTAATGAATTGGTTTAACTCGTATTTCACAACAGAAAAATCACTGTTTTTATTGTCTAAATCTGTACATTTACCGTGTTTCTTCTATACACGCTCCGATGCTGCTCCGATGAAATACTGTGATTCTTATGTTCGACTTCTATCATTATTCAATAAATAATAAATTTAAAACACTACTTTTGCAACTGTAAAACAAATTAGCTAATATGGCAAAATTCAAGTCTTCAACTTTTGGAAAAATATCCGGCAAACACGGTGATGTGGTAGCTGTAACCATGAAAGATGGTACGACTTATTTCAGAGCACACATCATTCCACCCAATCCAAATACGGTTAAACAACAATCGCAACGCAGTAAGTTTGGATTTGCGGTCAAAGAGCTTAATTGCATGCGGAAGCTTTTTACCGTCACTTTTGGTGGACAATATGGAATAAACCGTGCTGTATCGCTGGCAATGAAAACCTGTGTGTCGGGTGAATTTCCCGATTTTCGGATTGATTATAGCCGATTGCAACTTGCTGTGGGCAATTTAGCTTTACCTGCTACCCAAAGCCTCCAAAAACAAGCCGATAAGGTATTCAAATTAACGTGGAGTTATAATAAGGAGTTATTACTTGAAAATCACTATGATGAAATTAGTATTGTAGTATTCAATCACAACCTAAAACAAATTATTCACCTTCAGAATAATGCATTAAGAGCCACCCGCGCAGTTGAATTTTCGTTGCCTGATACTTGGTTAAATTCGGATATACATGCTTGGTTGTACTTTTCATCAGCAAACAACAGTTCTTTCTCAACTAGTAAATACTTGGGATTACTATAAATTTGGAAGCAATATTTTGTGATATGCATCACATTGCTTATATTTGCAAACTAATTTTTTGAAAAAATCATAGTTTATGCAAAGCAATTGTAAATCGTGTCCGTTTAATTCAAAAGCAGCTTCAACCCTTTGTGATGCAAGCTTTGAACAACTTTCGGATAATCATTTGGTTCTCGGATTTAAGAAAGGCGACTCCATTATTAAACAGGGAATGTACTCTACCAATGTGGTTTTTCTGCGAACCGGCATGGCAAAAATACATTTGCAAGGTCCTTATCATGAGCAAATTGTGCGTTTAGTTAAAGCACCTACCTACTTGGGTTTACCAACTACTTTTGGCGATAAAATTAATCAGTATTCGGTTACAGCAGTGTCGGATGTAGAGGTGTGTTTTATCGATGTAAAGGTTTTTCAAACGATATTAAACGAAAACCGTGATTTCTCGAACGAAATAATTATCGAATTGTGCAAAAACGAATTGGAATCGTTTCGTCGCTGTGCCAACCGTACTCAAAAGCAAATACGGGGTAATATGGCTGATGCATTAATTGAATTTTCGGAAGTAATCTTTCAAAGCGAAACTTTCAATTTGCCAATTTCACAATCGGAATTAGCGAATTTAGTGGATACCAGTCGCGAAAGTGTGAGTCGTGTGTTGGCCGAATTTGATAAGGATGGAATTATTAAAATGAATGGAAAGCAAATTCAGATTTTGAATAAAAAGTCGTTGGTGTTGATTAGTCAAAATGGATAAAGATATTTACCATTCTATCATTTACCATTTACATCTTTTAATTGATAATTGATAATTGATAATTGAGAATTGAGAATTGATAATTAAGCATTTACCATTTTCGCATTTGACATTAATATCGTTTTTATCTCTACTTTTTTAACCTTCCCAATGCCAACAATACAGTCCTGAATGCGTTTACGGAACTTCCAGCAGGTCATTTGGTTTAATTCCAATTGGTCGGCATAGTTGTACGACGAAA
>CAMDNO010000057.1 GCA_945902955.1 Porphyromonas cangingivalis | reverse complement strand
TTGCTCAAAGAATATTCTACCCGCGAGGAAATTGACACCGACCGTCCGTATGTGGCTGTGGCTACCAACGAAGGAATGTTGGTAAATCAGCATTTAGGTGAAGCAAGTTCCTTACATATTTTCCGCCAAACTCCTAATGGATTTAAATTTGTGGAAATGCGCGAAACACCTCCAACAGGTGGTGGCGACCGTCGGTGGTTGGATATGGCTCGTTTGCTGGTGGATTGTCGAGCCATTTTGGTGAGTGGTGCCGGCGAAAATCCTAAAACAATGCTCAATTCGTGCAAAGTACATGTAGTGGAAATGACCGGATTGATTGACGAAGGTCTCGAAGGCGTTTACAACAACAAAGTGATTCGTTCCATTGCAAAACCCGATGCTTTTAAATGCGGTAGCGCCTGTAAAGGCGATGCGCAGGGATGTGGATGATAATTAATAATTCACAATTAATAATTCATAATTAAAAATTAAGAGTTTTCAGTTCCTTTACTTGAACGTTTTTTCATGTAACTCGTAACTTATAACTCGTAACTCAAAAGAAGATGAAAAAGCCTCAGTACATGATTTTGGTATGTAACTCGTACCGCGTAGCTGGCGATGCTCAGGGAGCATGCAACAAAAAAGGAGCAACAGCCATGCTTCAGTATATAGCCGAAGAAGCATCCGACCGTGGTTTGGATGTGGTAGTGACAACAACTGCTTGTCTGAATGTATGTTCACAAGGGCCGGTAATGGTTGTGCAACCCAACAACTACTGGTACGGTGGCGTAAGCGGCGAAGATGTAATTGACGAAATTCTCGACGCGCTCGAAGAAGGCGAATTGTGCGAGAAGTATTCGATAGCAGACTAAAGGAATTTACCATTTACTATTTACTATTTCGTTGATGATTTAGAAATATAATGAATTGAAAACGACTATATTTTTCTTCAATAGTAAATTGTAAATGGAGAAATTGTAAATGAATTAAATTGTAAATTGTAAATAAAGAAATTGTAAATGGAACCATACTTTATCGATACCACCCTTCGCGACGGTGAGCAAGCTCCGGGCGTTGTTTTCGGAATAACAGAAAAAATTCGTATTGCAGAGTTACTCGACGATATTCGGGTGCCCGAAATAGAAATTGGAACGCCTGCTATGGGCGAAAAAGAAATCAACGACATTCGAAGTATTTGTAAAATAGGTTTTATTTTCAGGACATTAGCATGGTGTAGGGCTACCAAAGCGGACATTCAAATGGCAAAACGAGCTGCAACTAATGGTATACATTTATCGTTTCCGGTTTCAGATGTTTTAATGAAAGTTATGGCGAAAAGTCCCGATTGGGTAATGAAACAGATGCTCGAAACGATACAAATAGCTGCATGCGAGTTCGAATATGTAACTATTGGTGCTCAGGATGCATCGCGAGCAGAACTTTCATTTTTAAAAGAGTTTGTTTCGGCTGCATCATCGTTTGGTGCTTCGCGCGTTCGGTTGGCCGATACTGTTGGCGTGCTAAATCCAATGACGACTTTTGATATGGTAAGCGCAATACGCAATATGGAAAATGATATCCCGCTCGAAATTCACGCTCACAATGATTTGGGAATGGCAACAGCAAACACATTAGCAGCTTACATGGCAGGAGCCAATTGCCTAAGCACCACAGTGAATGGCCTGGGCGAACGAGCAGGAAATGCCCCGATGGAAGAGGTGGCGATGGCGTTGGAAATGAGTGCGAATGTAAATTGTGGTTTGAACACAGCAAAATTTCAGGCAATTAGCGATTATGTTGCAACAGTATCGAACCGCCAAATGGGCGATAGCAAACCTGTAACAGGCAAAATGGTACTGACTCACGAAAGCGGAATACACACCAATAGTTTGTTAAAAAACCGCAGTTCTTATCAGTTGTTTTCGGCCGAAAAAATTGGCCGTAAAGAAGAAGAAGAATTTCTGATAGGCAAACACAGCGGAAAGTCGACAATTGAGTTTTTTATGAAGCAAGCTGGCTTGCTTTTCGACGATGAGTTTTGTAACCGCTTGCTCGATTTGGTGAAAAAAGCATCCGAAAAAGTGAAAAGAGCGTTATCTAAAAAAGAATTTTTCGAACTGTATACACAAGAATATATTCGAACAATAGACAAGGAATTATCCATTTTAAAATATTAATAAACTATGACAACTGAATTAATTATACCCGATGCAGAAATGCTCGAATTGGCAAAATCAAGTTTGAAATATGCGAATGGCTATTTTTCAACATTTAGCAAAAGTGTAAGTAATGAAAACTCGCGGTTTGATGTGGATTTACTTTATCAAATGGCAATTTTGAGTCTCGAAAAGTATTATATAGCTTTGCTTGCGCGCTACGATTGGAATGCAACGCATCACATGCCCATTGCCATGTATCACGAAGCCCAAACTTTTGAGCCAGAACTGACCGACGAAATGAAAATGACATCGATTTTAGTTGGTAAGTTTGAGGCGATTTGCACCATTGAAGGATTTGGTTACCGTCAACCAACAAAGGATGATTTGGTGGCTATGAAAGTAGGAATTTTGGATATAAAACTATTGGTAGAAAAGCGTTTAGCAGAAATAATGAATTGATTATATTTAATTAAAACAGAAACATGAAAGAGCAACTCACCCCAAAACTGTACGAACTCGAAAAGATTAAATTTATTATCAAAGATGCTACTGGTTTAGATATTGCTTATGCGTACGACGATTTGGTGTTTGCTGAGCATGGTTTGTTTCTTTTGCAATACTTAGATAACGAAAGTACACAATTTGCCTGTTGGTTTAATGACGAAATATATGAAAAAGAGGAAATAAAAATGTTCGATTCGTTGGCAAAATCAGCTGCGCTAAATAAAGCTACTATTATTTACAAAGGAAGATTTTGCATGAAAGAAAAGGTGGGAAGCGAAGAAATTGAGATTGAATTTGTGGATATTTGAGAGTTGAAAAACTACTCAGTGAGCATTGATGCTGGAATTACTCGATGAATTAATACAATATCGTTGTGTATAGTAAAAACAATAGACATCTTTTTGTAATTTATTCTGCGTGCATTATGTCCATATTTCGAAACGGAATTTAAAGTTGAAACAGGAAAGCTATCTGCAGAAAATGAAAGTCGAAGTATTTCTGAATAAATTCCTTCAATGTAAAGTCTTGATGTTAAAGGAGATTTGCAAATTTCGAATATATAAAAATGCAAGTTTTCAATATCAAAATCAGCTTGATATGTAGTCCTCAATTTAAAATGATTCATGCCTTTCTTATATCAAATCCATAATGTTCTTCCATTTTTTTCCATAATTTCTCAAACGAATCTTCTAATGAAAAGGTTTTTATAGGTAACCCATTTTCGTCAAGCGGCAGAGGATTGTCAATTTTTACAATTTTACGATGTTTTTCAAGCTCTTGAATAATTTTTCTGCCTTTGGGCGTGCTAACATCTATGTGTGCTGTAACTGTCATATTTTATTGATTTTTGTGCTTGCAAATGTACAAACATTTTTTAATTCAAACACAGAAAATAAACCAATTGTTTTGCTTTTTAATTTTTTCAGGCAAACAGCCTAAACCACGCTTTAACTTCCTTCACTCTTCCTGCTTGTTCGTAAGTTTGGCATTTTAGTTCCAACACATTAAAAGCATCTTCCATTTCGTCGGGCGAAAATTTCATATCTTTTTCAGCAAGTCCTTTAAGTAATTCAGCTTGTGATTTGAATGCGTAACACGACTTCCGAAAATCATTGTCCGAATCTATTTTCGAAATAAAATTTATAGCGTTTTGTAAGCTCATCTATTCATTTACTATTTTTACATTTACTATTTACCATTTGAAGAGTTTGACATTCTCATATCACCACATCATATTCCCCTTTAGGGGTTAGGGGCAGTCTCACACACATCAGTGCTACATGTAGTACATTCGCCACCACAAACACTTGCCAATTCCATAGCATCTTCATGGCTATACAAATTGAGAGTTCTGCTTTGATAAAATTGAATATTCTCCTCGAGCAAATTTCCTTTTGCTTTGTAAACATCGAAACCTTTGTTAGCTAGAATTTTTAATGCCATTGGATGAATTTGGCGCGTAATAATTACTGATATTGCCAAGGCCTCGAGCGCTGGTAAAAGCTCACCCATATTGGGAGCTAAGTCGGTAGTTTTAATCCAGCGGCCCGATTTAGAATCCACATCGTACAAACATATACTTCCATTTACATTAAGGCCTGAAGCCAAAATACTCCGATTGGATTCAATATCTATTATTGGTAATGCTACTTTCATAATTCTAAATATTTTTAAAACCTGCCCCCAACCCCTAAAGGGGAGTTGAAGTTACTTTTGTCTTTTGTGTTTTTTTGTTTGTTCATTGTGCCGTTATAATTATCAATAGTAATATTTATTATTTCCCCTTTAGGGGGTTAGGGGGCAGATATAAGAAGGTGTTTTGTCCAAAACAACATTTTGGGCTCACATTCGGAAAAACCAAGATTTTTGTACAAGGTTTGTGCTGTCGTATTATCTTCGCGCACTTCCAATGTTATTTTACAGAATTTACGTTCTACCGAAGTTTCTATTAGTTTCTGCATCAACGCTTTTCCAATTCCTTTGCCTCTATATTCAGTTAGTACAACAATATCATGAATGTACAAATACGATTTTACATGAAAAGTCGAAAAATTAACAAAACAAGTGGCTAACCCAACAGCTTTAGAATCAGTTATGGCAAAAAGCACTTCGGCTGTTGGGTGATTAGCCAGCCCATCTATTAGTCGGAGTTGTTGCAACTTGTTCAGCGGCACTGCATTCCCCATAGGGTCAGTTATATAATGATTTGTCAGCTCGGCCAATGCTTTTAAATGATCCGGATTTTCGAAATCACAAAATTCAAATGTAATATCCATATTTTCAATTATTTTGAAATCATCAACTGTAAACTATAAACTGCAAACTCTTAAGTAACAAAAACCACAATAGAAACAATAGAATGCATTAATTTGCACAAATTCAACACATTGTGATTTTTTTTGTTACATTTGATTTTTAGATTGGTATTTCCAATCTGTAATGCTATAAACTATAAACTGCAAACTGTAAACTAAACCTTATACCGTTTCGGTTCAATATCATATTTTTTTGTACGAATACCCATCATTCGTTCGGTAATACCCAGCTGTTCTGCAGCTTTGGCGCTATTGCCTTTGGTGGCAGTAAGCGCATCAATTATTATTTGTTTTTCCATTTTACCAATAATAATGTCGAGCGTGCCACTCTGCATGGTTTTTGTACTTTCGGCGGTTTGGAGTGAGGCAGGTAAGTTGTTGGTTCTCAGCACACTGTCGTTGCTCAAAATGCAAGCACGCTCAATGCAATTTTCCAATTCACGAATATTGCCAGGCCAATGATAGACCATTAGTGTATCTATTGCCGATGAGGTGATGCGTTTGATATTTTTACCGTGTCGCTTATTGAATTTCTCGATAAAAAAATCAGTCAAAATAGGGATGTCGTTGATTCGTTCGCGCAATGCCGGAATGTAAATCGGAAAAACATTGATGCGGTAGTACAAATCTTCACGGAATTTATCATTGGCAATCAAATCTTCCAGATTGCGATTGGTGGCACAAATTATACGAACATCTACTTTAATGGGTTTTGTGCTACCAATTCGTTCGATTTCTCTCTCTTGCAACACACGAAGCAATTTTACTTGCGTTGATGCCGGAATATCACCAAACTCATCTAAAAAGATTGTTCCACCATTGGCAGCTTCGAACCGACCAATGCGCATATTCGAAGCACCTGTAAATGAGCCTTTTTCGTGTCCAAAAAGTTCACTTTCAATCAAACTTTCGGGTAGTGCCGCGCAGTTTACTTTTATAAAAGGTTTTGTTTTTCGGCTACTGTTGAAATGCAATGCGTCGGCTATCAATTCTTTCCCAACACCACTTTCACCACGTATTAGCACAGTTGCATCAGTTGTAGCCACGCTCTCAATCAGGCGAAAAACCTCATTCATTTTGCTCGAATTTCCCTTAATTTTTTCAGGTAAAATCCGACTATGTAATTCGCCTCTAAGACTTTGATTCTCTGCACGAAGCAACTCCATCTCTTCGGCATATTCTTGTCGACGGCGCATGGTACGTCCAATCATCGAACCCACAATTTTCAACAATCGAATATCGTAATCGAACGATTTTACTTTGTAATATACTTTGTGTAAACTTAAAGTGCCAATTGTTTCATCTTTGTAGCGAATTGGAGTGCAAATAAACGACACATCTGAACCATTTATTTGTGTAGGAGCTTTGGTGAGATTTAAAAATTCTTTCGAGTCGGCTATTTTAGGGATTAAAATGGTTTCTCCTTTTTCGATTACACGCCCAATAATCCCCTTACCTGTTTTGTAAGCAACTTGTCTACTTTCAGTCTCATTCACGCCAAAAGTAGCCTCAATAGCAATTGCGGATGTCTCCCTATTGAGAACTGTGAGTAATATCCGTTCAGCCTTTAAATGATTAGCCAACAAAGAAATCACCTCTTCTAAGTTGATTTCTTTGTTGCTTAATAAGGAGCTGAGTTGGAGTAAAACTTCGAGTTCTTTGGCGCCATAACAAGATGGGTCATTGAATCTGCAAAAATCCTCCATTATACAATGTCATTTTTATACCTAAAAAAAACTAATACCTTTACAATTGATGCAAAATTACAAAATAAATGATAATTATGTAAACTAAATGAAGATTATTATTGAAATAATGACACTAATACCAAAATGGAATAATTAACACCATTATACTATCATTCTGTTTTTATTTGGGATAAATAATTTAATTATTAAAAGATAAGATTTTATATAAAAAATTTAAAATCTGATGTAAACTATCAAAAAGACGCTTAGGTTATTAAAGCACACTTTTTCATTTAAATCGTTCGTCCGACCGAAGCTTTTCGAGCGGAAGATTTTTGTTTTTCTCTAACCAACCAATATTTACGTTTTCGCGGTTATCGTAACGCGGGTAAAACGGTTTTATGTCTATTAATGGTGTACCATCGAGCATATCTACTTGCTCAATGTGCAGAATATTGCCCCTATCATAAACCATTTTTACGAAAAACTGTTTTTATTAAAAATAGAATAAATACCGAAACTGGTAAACTATAGTTTATAGTTTAAAAAAAAGCGTCTGATTTATGAATAGATATGTAGCACTTCTCCGCGGCATTAATGTAGGTGGAAAAAATATTATTAAAATGGATGATTTAAAAACCTGTTTCAAAGAAATGGGTTTTGTAAATATTACAACCTATATTCAGAGTGGGAATGTATTGTTTGATAGCAAAGAAACTAATCAAAATCAGCTCACGCAGCAAATCGAGAAAGGATTATCTGAAAGTTTTAATTATAATTCTAAAATTGTTTTGCTTTCGCAACAAGAATTAATTAAGCTTATAAAAACCGCTCCAAAAAATTTTGGAGTTTATCCAGACGAATATCGTTACGATGTAATTTTCCTGAAACCGCCGCTTACATCCGAAGAAGCTTTATCGAAAATCAAAATAAAAGAAGGCGTAGATTTTGTAACTGCTGGCAATGGTGTATTGTACTTCTCGCGTTTAAGCAGCATGTCGGGTCAAAGCCAAATGACCAAAATGATAGGCACAGCCATTTACAAAGAAATGACAATACGAAACTGGAATACTACAATAAAATTAGCGGAATTGTAAATCCCTTTTTACACCATTGGGATACAAACCAGCCTACCACAATCGGGTTTATTACCAAGTGGTTTTACACGGACTTTTACACCATATATTTCTTTAAGTAGTTGTTCGGTTACAATGTCATTAGCATGTCCTGTGTAACGAATGCTTCCGTCGTGTACTACTGCTACATTTGCATCGCACATAAAAGCATGATCAGGTGAATGCGTGGCCATAATTATGCCAAGCGAATTGTTTTTCAGCTCGTTTACCTGTCGAATAATTTTTATTTGATTACCAAAATCAAGACTCGAAGTCGGTTCATCCATAATCAGAAAAGATGGTTTTTGTGCCAATGCGCGGGCGATAATCACCATTTGCTGCTCACCGCCACTCAATTGGGTAAATATACGGTCGCTCAATTGTTTTATGTTCAGCATATCGAGGCATTCATCGGCAATGATTATATCTTTACGGCCAGGCGACGAAAAAGCAGACAAGTGAGCAGTACGCCCAAAAAGCACCACCTCTTTTACTGTGTAAGGAAATGGAAGCGAACGCGCTTGCGGAATATAGGCCACTTGTTGGGCAAATTTACTTCGATTCCATTTTTCAATGTTTTTTCCGTCGAGAGAAACACTTCCCATAATGGGTTTCAATACCCCAAGCAAGGTTTTAAAGAGTGTTGTTTTACCGGCACCATTTTTACCTAACACGCAAATTATCTCACCCGTATTTATGCTAAAATCCACGCACTGTAATACAGTGTGAGAAGGATATCCAAGTGTAGCTTGTTTTAATTCAAATGTCATAATTACCACGATTTTTTTGATGAACGCGCCAGAAAAATCAAGAATAATGGCGCGCCTATTAGCGAAATCAGAATTCCCAACGGTATTTCGAGCGATGATGCCGAACGCGCCACATTATCCACCAACAGCATAAAAATACTACCCGACAAAAAAGCTACAGGAAGCATTATTTTATGATTAGGACCAACCAAAAAGCGGGCAAAATGTGGAATGATAAGCCCAACCCACCCTATTAAACCCGAAACACAAACTACCGATGCTGTAATTAAAGACGCACAGCAAATAATGATTATCCGAAGCCGGGAAGTATTCACGCCAAGGGTTTTAGCTTCCTCATCGCCAAACGAGAGCACATTAAGCCGCCAACTTAACAGAAAAATAGGCAATATTCCCAACGCTACAAGGGGTAATACAATTTTTAATTCGTCGATTGTAATACCTGCCAAACTACCCATTAACCAAAATGTAATATCAGGAAGTTTTGAATCGCTATCGGCAAGGTATTTCATTAGCGAAATAAGTGCATTGAAAATTGCTCCTGTAACCATCCCGGCAAGCACCAACATCAATATTTTGTCGTGGTTTTTACCTAATAACCTACCAACTAACAAAGCCAGGAACACAGCAAAAAGACCAAAACCAAATGCCAAAGTTTGCACGCCCAATAAAGGCAATGATAGCACTATAGCCAACGAAGCTCCAAATCCGGCACCTGAACTAACGCCCAAAATATCGGAGCTCACCATCGGATTGCGAAAAAGACCCTGATAAGCCGCTCCGGCAATTGACAAAGCACCACCAACCACTACTGCTCCAACTATGCGGGGCAATCGGACATTGTACAAAACTGTCGGCAACGATTCATCCAGATAACGACCGGCGAAAACATAATTCAGCAAATCACTCACAGCGAGTGGATAACGACCCACACACAGCGAAAGTACCACAACTACCAAAAGCAGTGCAATTAAACCAAACAAAATGAATGTGTTTGAACTTTTCATAATCCCTAAACCGGGAGATAATTATTTAAACCGTTCGTCCGACCGAAGTTTTTCGAGCGGGAGATTTTTGTTTTTCTCCAGCCAACCAATATTTACGTTTTCGCGGTTATCGTAACGCGGATAAAAAGGTTTTATGTCGATTAACGGTGTACCATCGAGCATATCAACCTGCTCAATGTGCAGGATATTTCCTTCTACAGCAATTAGTTTTACCGTTGAAACACCAATGGCATTAGGACGCTTGGGTGCTTTTGTTGCGAAAACACCATGCGTTTCGGTATCCATAAATGGCACAACTTCTAGCTCATAGCCTTCGATTTTATGAAAACGATAGATTAAAGTCAGGTGCGAAAAACCTTCGATATCCTTCAACCCTGCTGCATATTCGGGCAAAAGTTCAATTGTACCACGTATGCCTTCGGCAGCAATGGGTTGTATGGGCATATTCTTCACATCGGTATGCGGTGTGCGAATGATGCCAATGGGATTTAGTATGATTTGTGGACCCCCAACCCCTAAAGGGGAGTTGATGATAGTTTCGTCTTTTGTATTCATTTTTATATTTTAATTTTTTGTTATTTTCAAGACTAATCTCAGTTCCCCTTTAGGGGCTAGGGGCAGGATATGAAATCTAATCAACCGCCAAAATTACGGCAGAAGCTTTGATAATTGCGCTGGCTACTGTACCAATCTCCAATTCGAGCGAAGCTACCGACGATTTGGTAATTACAGCCGTAATAGTATATCCACCGCCCAAATCAATAGATACTTCGTCGTTTACCGATCCTTCCAGAATGGATGATACTTTTCCAGTAAGCACATTACGGGCACTGATTTTTTGAACATCGATGCCGATAATTACATTCGATGATTTGATAAGTGCATACGCTGTTTTACCAACTGCTAATTCCAAATTTTTTACAGCTGTATTTGTTACTACCGAAACGATAGTAGTGCCACTTGGCAGCGTAATTTCAACCTCGGCATTTACCGCACCTTCTGTAATTGAACTTATTGTTCCTTTTAACTGATTTCTTGTACTTAATTTCATTTGTTTTCTAAATTTTAATTCAACTATTTTATTTAATGTCGCCGATAAATATACGTTATCTCTTTACTAAAACAATAACGAAGTATAAAAAATTCCTTTTTTTTAAATTATATCAATATACTCACCTTGCCTTAATCTGTTGCGTAACGACATGATACGAGCATCTAAAGCTTCCAATTCCTTTAGATTTTCTTTTTCTTTTTCGGTTGTAATTAGCAGTTTATGAATGCCTCCGTTTTTAATAACCAATCGTTGTTCGCCCATTAATGCCAAAATCGGGTCATGCGTGGCAATGAGTATTATTTTTTCATTTTTTACTAATAATTGCAATGCTTTTTTACGATCGATTCCTGCATTTTCAATTTCGTCGATTAGTACCACAGGCGAAGTACTCAGAAAAGCAGTGTCGGCTATCATCAATGCACGCGATTGACCGCCACTTAATGCAGTAAGCGGAGTTTCCGGCAAAAAACTTTCACCAGCCAACAGATTTGCCTGATAAATAATCTCGGTAGCAATTGATTCGATATTATTTACCATACGGCTTTCGGCATGCATGGTTATAAATTCGTTTACCGTAGCATCCATCACAAAATTCATGTTTTGAGACAGTTGCGCCACCAATTTATGCTCCAGCGAAAAACGCAAATCGGAATGAGGTATTTCATCGTTTATCAAAATACTTCGTCTGGTAGGAGTGTCGCCCTGCGCAAGCCATTCGATATCGGCCAACAAGCGGCTTTTGCCTGAACCCGTTGGACCAACAATACTGGTAATGCTTCCGGCACTTAATGTCAGTTGCTTATTTTCTGCCCGTCCACTTTTGTCCTGACCGCCAATGATGGTTATCGATCTTATCTTAAACTCATTATTGTCATTTTCGAGCATTGCTCTATTTGTCAGAAAAGCTTCCAAATTTTGTAGCAATTGTAATTTTCCGATACCAATATCTTCGAAAAAATCATCCGAATAGCTGTTCAACAGTTGTTCTAAAGTTTGATTTTGTTTAATAAAATGAATTCCATAATTGGCAAAAAAATGCGCAACATGAGGCATTTCCTGTTGTAGAATAGCAGTATCTTTATTGAGAATATCCATTTCAATCTTCATTTTTCATTCAAAATTCTATTTTTTTCAAATTTCCTACCTGATAGTCAGCCCCAATTTTTGTTTCGCCAAGGCAGTACGAACAGAGGGCTGCCGGCATCGAAAATCGAAGTTTTTCGTCAGTTAACGAAATCGTATCTGGAGCTTCGAGCACTAAGCGGGATAGCTCATAAGTTCCCTGTCCATTAATTCCATTTACAAACATAATTTTAGCTTTGGCATTGGCTTGTCGTACCCTGAAAGCAAACACTTCGCGCTCGGCTTGCGAAACTATATCACCTTTGGTAATCACTACTATATCGGCCATTCGAAGCATAGGTCCAATTTTACGGGGAGTATCCATACCCATTAGGTTATCGATAACACACACTGCCAATACATTTTTGATATGGGGCGAACAACGGTTGCAAAGTCCGGCACTTTCGGTAAATAAAAAGTCGAAACCCTGCTGTAATCCCCAATATACACCATCTTGTATGTTGCTAACAAAAAAGTGGTCGGGACAAAGGTTCCCAGATAGACCCACTTTTACGGGCACATTAATTTTAGCAAATTGCAGCGCCTCGTTAGCATACAAGCAATCAAATTTTATGACACCAGCTTTATGCGCTTCTTGCTGCATATTGCCAATTAGTTTCAGCAAAACTGCTGTTTTTCCCGAAGATGGCGGACCCGATATGGTTATTAATTTCATAATTGTTTTAAAACTTTACTGTTAGCATTACCTTTACATTTCTACCCATAGCATACACCAGCGATTCGAAGGGGCGATAGCGATTATCGGTCAAATTGTCGGCACGAAATTTTAAATCCCAATCACCCCTGCTGCTTTTACGGCTAAAGCCTGCCGATGCACCAAAAAGCACATAACCGGGAGAGATATAACCACCTTCACTACTGGGTGCAATTCTGTTTTGAGTGCTATAAAACCGCATATCGCCACCAATATAAATACTCGACGATGAATTGATTATTCGCCGTAAAGACAAATCGTGATTCATGTTGAATGGCGGAATATTGCGCAATGGCATGCCATGCGAAAACCACTGAGGTGCATTGGTGAGTTTATCGCCTTGTGTATAAACAAACATTGTATTGTAAATAAGCGTATTATCCGGATGCATGCATTCTTTCCATTTTACGCCCACCGATAATTCAGCACCATAAATGCGAGCTCTATCGATATTATAATAAGTATAATTCATTCCTTTTTTACCTGAATTAGTCCAGTATTCCATCGAAATAAAATCTTGCAAAAAATTACTAAACAAACTCAAATCGAACGACAAAAAGCCATATCCGCCACGCAATCCGGCATCAACATTCAAACCATATTCGGGTGTGAGCATCGGGTTACCGTAAACCACACCATCCGAAACCGAATTAACAATAAACATCTCGGAAGCATCGGGCATACGACACGAACGAGCCACCTGTAATGAGCCGTAAACGTTTGGCAATACTTCGTAAACTGCACTACAAGTTCCATTCCATGCATATACATCTTTTTTTCTCCCGGTGAGTTGAAGTGTATCATGCACATTACCTTCGTTTATTCGCGAATAATCGGCACGAAAACCCATTCTTATTTTCAGCTTTTCATTTGTCGATTTATACTCGCCTTCGGCAAAAGTACCTGCCAACATAACGCCTGCATTTTCCGAAACACGATTTTTAATTTGAGCAGTCAGAAAATAGTCGGTATACTCTGTGGGCGATTCAATTCGGTAATAAACACCATCTGTCCCCATATTTAATGCCGTATTTTTATTGATAGTAAATACAGATAAATACCGCCAACCAGCATTGTAATTACGGTATTTTACCTCCTCGCGAAAAGATAGTTTTCCACTGCCTGCATCATACGAATCTTTCATTTGACGACGATATTCTTTATCAAAATAAACTGACATTTCCATTCTTTCCACAACATTTTCAGGCTTCCATTTCAGGGTAATGGCATTGTGCCAGGTATCATCATCGGTATTGTAAACACGCATATAACTATTGCCGTTGAAACCAAGTGGTCGTCCCCACAGACCACCGAGATGTAGTTCACTTTCGGTATTTAGCAATAAAAAATTTTCTCCTTCCCATGTATGCGAAACACGTATATCTTTATCGTGATATTCACTATTTTCGACTATATAACCTTTGCCTGATATGTAATTATCGGCATCGCGCCAACGAGCCGAAACGTTTACAGCTTGATTCATATTTGCCCAGTTGACTGACCCCAATATGTTTGTTTCGTTGTTATTGGTACAATACGAAGTTTGTCCCCGACCATGCCATCCCGAATGGATAAAAGGCGATTTACTTTCCATATTAATAATACCAGTAATAGCTCCGGGACCATACTGCACCGATGCCGGACCTTTAATAACTTCCACTTTAGCAAGGTCGTACACATTCACACCCTGCCCCATAAAGCCACCGGAAAAATTGCCCATCCTACGGTTGCCATTGTTAGTTATAAGTAGCCTCTTTCCGCCCAAACCACGTAAAACAATAGGCGAATGATACTCGCTTCGTTTGGTAATTCCGGGCACCTCTTCCAACACATCAATTAAAGAACCGGCAATTTTTTCCTCAATTGTCGATTCGTCAATATTGGTTTGCGAATAACTCTGAGTGAGTACTTGTCGGCGAAGTGGCGCAACAACATTGACATCGATAAGCGTTGTTATTTTACTTTCGGCTTGCAGTAAAACGACCGTGTCTTTTTCAAGTTTATCAAAATTAATTGTTAACGGTTGATAGCTTAAATGCTTAAAATACAGCATTAAGTCCTGAGTATGCATTAGTTTTATTTCGAAATATCCATACTGATTCGAAATGGTTGAAAAATCCTTATGTGCATCAAAAATTGAGGCATTAGGCACAGGTTTCCCTGTCTCTTTATCAGTAATAATGCCTTTAATTGTAATGGCAAAAAGCGATGATAATGAAACAAAAAAATAAAGTGAAATAAGTATATACGTTTTTTTTCTCAACTAAAATTTATTTTACTAAATCAACTTACTGCCATCTGAACAAACCTGCATATTCTTTATCCGAAAGTTCATACTTATAAAACAACCGATAAAACTCTTTCACTTTTTGTAGGGTAACTTCATTCGGTTGATTGTAAAACAAATCGTTGAACCAAATCAAACCCAATATCCGATTAACCGATGGTGGAATATCGAACCAGGAATAAGGCTCAGTAGGCACAAAGAAAACCCGTTTGTTTTTCACAGCCCTAATATTGCACCACGTGGCCGATTTCAGAATGGTGCGATAGGGACTTGTTTCGCCTTTACCCACACAAAACACATAATCGGGATTCCAACTCATTACCTGCTCTATCGAAACCTGCGCAAAGCCTTTTGCATCAAGCGTTACACGTGCAGCATTCGGAATAATCATTACATCAAATAGTTGCGCATGGTTACTGCTATTAGGCGAAGTGCGCAGCCCGTTGTTATCATTGGCCATATAGGCTTTGCCTGACACGTGCTTACCTTTTTTCAGACTTTCCACATCGGCATAAACATGTCGGATAAAGTCGGCAAGTGTTTTTGCTTCTATTTTCTTGCCCAATAATTCACCCAAAAAATCAAAGGTTTTGTCCAAATGCATCAATTCCAAATCAACAACTACCAATGGAATATTAACTTTGGCTGCAAAAACGGTATATGTATTCAGATTATCTATATCTTCCAAAAACGAAGCAACTATAAGTATATCAGGTCTTATTTTTATCACCTCTTCGGCATTTTTACAGTCAATTTCTTTTTTATTTAGAAAATCCTTGCTGATAAATTTCAAATACGGACTTTCCATCGAACGGGCTTTGGCTGAAAGCAACTCACCAGCCACCGAAAAAAGCACAACATTGGTTTTATTATCATAAGGCAATACGCGCGTAATTTTTTCAGGAACATTCACACGTCGTCCGGCCATATCGGTAATAGTGCGGGCAAAAACACTTCCCCCCGACACCATCCAAAGCAGGGGTAGTAGAGCACAGAATATGAGTATTTTGAAATTATTCAGTCTAAGTTTCATTGGCATATCGGCTTATTAATCTATTGGCTCATTATTTTATTGCTTGCCATTGCAAAGTCAGTTTCTGCGTATCCACACCTACACCTTTAAAGCGCGTTACCATAAATTTGGCATACAAGCCTTCGCGGGTACGAATCAGAAAAACAGGTTGAAAGTCTTTTTGTGCTTCATCAGAGGCATCGTCCATATTGAAAACTCCACCTGTATTGGGACGGAACTTATCACCAATGACCAGTGTTTTGTAAAGCGAGTCGGCAGTTGTTTGCAGCAATAATTTTCCGCTAACATTGGGTGCCAAAACCTCATTTCTATAATTCTTTATTCTAAAAAAAGTATCAGCTTTTAACTTTGTAATATATTTTGCAATGCTATCGGCAGTAAAGTTTGTAAAACACTGTATTCCTTGTCCCACCATTGTAGCTTTAACCGATTTGGATGCATCGATGCTATCCGAATACATAAAGAATACTGGACTCCCGCTACCACTATAATCACCATTGGACAAGGGAGACCACGCCATTTCGTTGTAAAACAATAAATCGTATTCAAACTTACTACTATCTGATTTCATGTATGTTGTATCTTTTAATGCATTTCCGGCATGAAAAATATCCATCCCAAATCCATTTCGCAACACTTTTGGGTCACGCTGCACTTTGTATTGTTTCAAATCGTAAATACTATCATTGTAAACAATTGGAATTTCGGTGTTAATTTCCTCCTGTTGACAACTAAAAATCAGAAACAGTAATAATATTAGGTTCAAAAATATTTTAATTTTATGCATAATTTATACGAATTAAATGATTTGAAAATGCTTTATTTTAATAATTTACTTATTTCATGCTTTACATCCACTATGTTCTCTTGTTCCAGAAAATCCCATCCTATCCAGTTCATTTTCCCGTATGCAATATTCTCCGTATATACATTAACCGGCACAAAGCCTTTTGAAGCAAACAATTGCCCCATTTCAGAGCCAGTCAGAAAGCGGATAATTTCCTTATACCTATTGTATGCGCCTTTTTTTACTAAAAGCTGAACGGGAAGCATAATTGCACCATCCTTAGGCCATATTATCTGATAATCAGAATTGTTTTCGATCTGACGTGCATAAGAAAAGGGCATAATATACACCGATGCTCCCAATCTGTTTCCATCTTGGATAGCTTCGAGCATGTGTGCAGGATGCAATCGCGCTAAGGTGTTTTGCAACAATTGACCGATAGCTCCCATGCCGAAATCGCGTACAAAATGCATGTGTAATGTGTTGCAATTAAAATCTATATCGCCGCAAAAAGCAAGTTTGTTTGCAAATGCCGGATGCAAAAGTTCGTACCATTCTTCGGGCATGGGTGAGTAATCGAACTTCGCTTTATCAGCAACCATAACCAACCCATCGGCTGCCAAAAACCGAAAAACAGTGTAGGTGTTTTCGAGTCCAATTCCTGTAAATGCTTCGTTCATTCGGTATTGAAAAGTGTCGAAATTCTGCTTTGATAATAATCTCTTGCTGTTATGATACAGACTATTAATATCGGTTGTAATCAGCAAATCAGGAAATTGAAGAATTGAATTAATTTTTTCAATTTTACTAAAGAAAATATTATCCTGCCTTATAAATCCTTTGTGAAAAATTATTCCGTTTCCATGTTGAGCAATATCAGGAAATTTTTTAAGAAAAAAACTTTCAAACTCCTGCTGAATAAGTTGCGGCAACATAGCCACCATAAACGTATCAGTCTTGCTATGTTTCTGCAAGTGAGGCGTATCAAACTTCACTGTTCCCAAGCGAAAATCGTTCGACTGCATAACAGGTAGTCCCGAGTTGAGTAAATCAAGGGTTATTTCACTAATTTTTCCAGTTGGTTTCTGATTGACTCTATTTAATTGCGATGCTGATTTTGATACAGATTCAGCAATCACTTTTTTAATTTTCGTTTTATTCATTGTCGGGTTCATTTCGTTAATAAATAAGCTTTTTCATGTTTTTCCACCATAGTAACCTACCCTCACGGGCAGATACTATGGAAAAAACACAAACAGAAAGAATTAAGAAGATTAAAAAAACTATATGTAAATTACTAAGTGTTTCGATTTTCAAGTATGTAGCCTATTTTTTTATAAATTTCAATTTTGTAAATCCTGAAGTGTTTTTTACAGAAAGAATATAAACACCTTCCGGTAAATCGCTTACGTTCCATTCAAATTGCCTCTGTGAGCCTGTAACTGTATTTCTCATTAATGCACCATTTAAAGAATAAATGGATATTGGACTATTAGTTTGAGCATTATTAATAATTACAGAACTATTTACAAAGCCACTTTGTAAAGTTGGCTTTGCCGATATATCAACCTGATTAACTGAAGTAGAAATACTCTTTACTAATCTGATGGATAATGCATTTACATTTCGATACTGATTACGGGTAATTTCTCCCGATGTATTTGACAAAATAACATATTTTCGACCTGCATTACCGGCAGAAACAATATTAGGAGTCCAGAATCGGGCTTCAGTACCAAATGAGGTATAACCTGCTGTATTACAATCGCCGGCAGGCACAGCATTAAATCCTGCTTCATTGGTAGCATCGGTATTGGGACTTGTCCACAAAGTAGTGGACTTTAGTTTAGCTCCCGCAACAGAGTATCCACCGCCTACAACATCAAAATTTCCGGCACTCAATGCGGTTCCTCCCAATGCGGTTGCCAAATTTTGCCAATCGGCAAGCGTAGGAACATACCAACCCGAGGGCAATAGCTGTTTATAAGTAGTTAATGTAGAATTAGCTATTACACCCCAACTATATAGTAATCCGTAAGTTGATGCATTCCCGGCTTCGTTATTCGGATAAGTGTAATAATCTTTGTAATCGTCGGCACTTACTGTTGCTGTTTTGGTAAATGCAGGAATTGGGGCGCCATCGAAATAATTAGTAGCACGAAGATTTTCGGCCATCCACCACAAATCGCCAATTTTAATAGTTGTATACACATTGCCATTGTAATCGGTTACCGAACTCGTTTCATAACTTAAAGTTGAAACCTTTTCTTCTGATTTTACTGTTGCAAATAACAGTACAATTGAAATAACTAAAGTAATTTTTGCTTTCATAATTGTTTTATTTTATTGATGAATAATATTTTTTGTAACGTTATTCGTTTATAAGAATAACGGGTTTCGTAAAAATAGAGCCACTTAATTCTCTGGCTTGTACCCTTTGTAAAATAACTCCTGAAGTTTTTCTTTTAAAACTGCTATGTCGTTATTCAGCACAAAATCCCATCCTATCCAGTTTAAATTTATCAGATTCGGTATGTTGACCGAATGTACAGCAGGAAATCCACTACGGTTCATGGTATCATCCATTTCCATACCTAATATAAAGTCAACCAACGCTTTATTTCGTTCGTATGCTCCCTTTTTCACCATAAGCTGTACCGGACTTACAATAGGGCCTTCGGTCGGAAAAATGGTTTTAAATCGCACTGTATTTCTGATTTTCAGGGCAAATGAATAAGGCATTACATACAGTGGGGTACCATTAGTGTTGCCTGCATTTATGTTTTTAACCATTTGTGAAGGATGTAAACCAACAGCAGTGTTTTTGCCCAATTGTGTTACAGCACTTTCGCCATAGTTTTTCAGATAAGGATACAGCATGGCGTTACAGAAAAAGTCGTCATCGCCACGGAGGGTTAGTGCATTTACAAATAATTCATTTAGCAAATCGCCCCACGAATCAGGCAATAAATCATTGTGAACTTTTTCCAAATCGGCAACTACAACCAATAAATTTGTTGTTATCCAGCACAAATGACCTGTAGGGTGTACAAAGTCAGCGTTTACAAACAAATCTGTAGCTTTTACATCTATTCGTTCAAAATAATCATCGTTTAAAAACCGCATAATAAATGATTGATGATATAAATTATTTATATCCGACGAAATGAAAATATCAGGAATCACGTCCAATCCATTCTCTTTATCCAACTGATCGTAGAAAGTTTTTTCGTAATTCAAATTACCGTCAATGACATATTTATCATTGTCGATAATTTCAGGGAATCGGGTCTGTAAAGTTTGAATAAAAGCATTTCGTAAGCCACAAGGTAATAATGCTAACATTACTTTATCGTTTATTTTCAAGTCTTCCGATTGTTTGTTGCTGTTGCAGCCACACGACTTTTTATGTTGTCCTTCACCATTCATAATTTATTGTTTTATAGTTGAATAATTCTAATTTCAGCTAAACACTTCCACCGGTTTTCCGCTTTTAATAACCGCACCATTCCTCAGCATCACCACCGTGTCGGCAAGTTTGAGCACTTCTTCTTTATCATGACTTACCAATAATGTTTGTGAATTGAGCAACTTATGTGCTTTCAGAATTTCGTCCTGCAAGTTCAGCCGCATCTCGTAGTCGAGCGCCGAAAGTGGTTCATCAAGCAACAATAAATTTGGTTTGGCAGCCAACGCTCGCGCCAATGCCACACGCTGTTTTTGTCCGCCCGAAAGCTTTGCAGGATATTGCTTTTGCAAAGCTTCGAGCCCAAAATGCGAAAGCAAGGAATTTACTTCGTCGGCATCTTTCTTTTTCTGGGCAAATTCAATATTGTGGCGCACCGTCATATTGGGGAAAAGTGCATAATCCTGAAACATATAACCCACTTTGCGCTGCTGTGGTGGCAAATTTATCTTTTTAACCGAATCGTACCAAACCTCACCATTAAACGAAATAAATCCACAATCGGGGCTGAAAAGTCCAGCCAAAATCCGTAGCAAGGTAGTTTTACCTGCTCCCGAATGCCCGAACAAACAAAGCAGTTCGTTATTGGCTATTTCCAAATCTACTTTCAACAGGCTTTTACCCTCAGAAGTAAGCATGGATCGTTCGATATGGATGCTTAAAACACGACCCCCAGCCCCTAAAGGGGTGTTGAAGTTAGTTTCGTCTATTTTATTCCTGTATATCATATTATTATTGTTATAATTATCAATACTAATTTCGGTTCCCTGCAATTTATCCCGCTATTGGCGGGAGGGGTTAGGGTCAGTCCCTTTAGGAGGTTAGGGGGCAGTTCCCCTTTAGGGGTTAGGGGTTCTTTTGTTTATACTATAAATCACTGTAAGTATTACCAGCGAAATGATAAACAGCACCAACGAATACTGATTAGCTACATCGTAATTCATTGCCTGCACTTCGTCGTAAATAGCAATGCTCGCAACTCGTGTTTCGCCGGGCATATTTCCGCCGACCATAATTACCACGCCAAACTCGCCAATGCAATGAGCAAATGTCATAGCCAATGCCGTAACAATACTTGGAATCATATTGGGAATAAGCACCTTAATAAATGTAGTAAATTCTGACTTCCCTAAGGTGTACGATGCTTCTCGCAAACTTCGCGGGATAGCGACCAATCCATTTTGCAATGGCTGAATCATAAACGGCAGACTAAAAACCAAACTTGCCAGCAATACCCCTTCGAAACTAAAAGCCAGCCGTACATCGAGGTATTTTTCCAAAAAACTGCCAAAAGCATTCTGCGGACTGTAAGCCACAAGCATATAAAAGCCAAGCACCGTAGGAGGCAAAACCATGGGCATACTTATCAATGCTTCCACCAATGATTTAAACCAAAATCGCTTATAAGCCAACACATAAGCAATAGGCAAGCCAATTACAAAAAGAATAGCTGTTGTCCATCCCGCCAGCTTTCCGGTAAGGAGGAGCGTGTTTATAAAATCAGAATTCATAACCCCTAGCCCCTAAAGGGGAATTAATGTAAGAGCCCCTAACCCCTAAAGGGGAACTAAAGCTACTTTCGTGAATTATTTTCCTGTCTATCATATCATTCTTTATTAAAATAATCAATACTAATATTTTTCCTCCCCTTTAGGGGTCGGGGGTTATTTCTGTTCACCTTTAGGGGTTGGGGGTGCTATACCCATATTTTTCCCAAATCGCCTTATTAGCCGGCGATAACACAAATTTCTTGAATTTCACTGCTTCGGTATTTAGTACCGGCGTTTTTATCAAAACACAAGCCTGGTCAATGGGTGAATACAATTTTTGCGAAATGATATAATAATTTCCACTTCCAGCCATATCTGGCGCAATAGCTAGCGAAATGGCAATAAAACCAATTTCGGCATTTCCCGTAAATGCAAATTGTGCTGTCTGAGCAATATTCTCACCTATTACAAGTTTGGATTTAAGTTGGTCGTAAAGTTTCAAGCTTTTAAGCAATTCTACCGACCGTGTACCATAAGTTGCCGTTTCGGGATTGGCTATGGCAATTTTCTTTAC
>CAMDNO010000056.1 GCA_945902955.1 Porphyromonas cangingivalis | reverse complement strand
GTATCAACCCGTCAGAAAGATGCTGTGCCTTATATTCACGAAGAATATATGAAAACATGGGCGCAAATGGAAAGTTTGGTAGAAACTGGGCTGGTTCGTAATATAGGTACATCGAATGTTACCATTCCCAAAATGAAACTCATTTTACGTGATTGTAAAATAAAACCCGTTTTGAACGAAATGGAAATTCATCCACACTTCCAACAAGCTGAACTGTATGAGTTTATGAAAGAGAATGGTGTGGAAGTGATTGGCTATAGTCCTATTGGCTCTCCGGGTAGACCGGAACGCGATAAAACACCCGAAGATACCGTTGATATGGAAGACCCTGTAATAGTGGCTGCTGCATTGCGTCTTGGCGTGCATCCGGCAGTAGTTTGTTTGAAATGGGCAGTTCAACGCGGACAAATTACCATTCCATTTTCGGTAAAGACTGATAAAATGTATAATAACTTAAAAGGAATAACAGAAGGACCGCTTACTGATGAAGAAATGGAAGCCGTATCGAAAATTGACAAAAACTGTAGGTTAATAAAAGGTCAGGTTTTTCTTTGGGAATCGGCCAAAGGTTGGGAAGATTTATGGGATTTGAATGGCGAAATAACAAAATAGATATTTTGTGTTTAAAATAGAATAGGAGAGGCGTTTGCTTCTCCTATTTCAATTTTTATGAGTTCCATGTAACAACTAAAAATTATTTAATATTTAAATCTTTAATTTTAACTTCATCGATATAAAAACCACCCATAGTGTTATTTATCCATTTTCTATGGCGAATAAATTCAAATTTAGATATGTCAAACTTTGTAGTAAATTCTAATCTACCCATTGGTGTTTTCTTCGTTAGTAAGTCGGTATAAAATGTACTGCCTTTATTTGCAAATTTCTTTTTTAAATCATAATTGATAGGTAGTATTTTATCATAACTTTCAATTCCAAATTCATAATAGTAATAGTTTGAAATTAAATAATTCTCCTTTATTATAAAGTACGCATTACTCTCTTCTTTTATTAAATTTATCATTGATTTATTATTAAGATAATCAACGTAATGGTTAGGTATTAAGCCAAAGCTCATATTCCATATAAACATTCCTAATGTGAAATATTGAATACCTTTTAAATTAATTTCAAAAAATGAACTTAGAAATAACGCTAAAAGAAATGGAAGCATAACCATAAACTCACTATTGCCATAAGAAAAAAATGCAAATGATAATTGTAAGAAAAAAATGATTAAGTGTGTTTTTGCAAAAGTATCATTGGTCTTGTCTTTAATTATTGTTGTGCTTTTAAATATATTGTAAAATGCAACTGAAATTAAATATAAAACAAAAGGTATAGCCAATATTGCAACTTTATATTTTTCTAATATAACTAAAATTGATCCATGTACCTGAAAAAACGTTCTGACAAATGTAATAAGTGTAACTATTAAGTTATTAATTGTTACATTTGTTTCTGCGTTTTCGGAGTAGTAATAGTTTGCTATAAATGATATTAAATTGTAATATGATAATTCAACATTATTATATTTAACTAATACAAGGGCATATATTAAAATAACACTTGGAGTAAATGCAAGAAAATATAAAACTGATTTTAATTTCCCATTTAATAAAAAACCTACAAATAAACCTATGCCCCAAAATAAATGAATTTGATGAAAAAGGCAAGCTATTGAAGCAAATACACCAGTATAAAATGCATATTTGTTTTTGTTTTCTTTTAAATATTTCTGAAAAAAATAAGTTGAAACTAATGAAATAAAAATAGGAATTATAAAAGTTTCTGCTTCGGTGGAAAAGCGCATAAATCCAAAACTACATATAGAAAAAATGGTCCAAATGTTTGCAGCTCTTGAATTTTTTAGATAATTGATTAGTATAGTCCGTAGCAAAAATGCACAGAAAATGGCAAAAAATGCATTTACATATTGCATTAATCTTAAAACATCTATACTCTTTACAAACAATGAAAGAAATTCTTTTATTAAATAATTTGATGAATTATATAAAAGGTGATGGGCTGAAAATAATTTAATTCCATATCTAACACTTGCAGCATAGTCGTACGAATCGGATAGATGATTATTTGTTGGAAAAATAAAAAAGATTAATAAAATAATAACTGTAATGAACAAATAGATATCAAATTTTTGAAATAAAGATTTCATAGACTACCTAATTAACTGCGATTTAATTTATAATCATAATTTTTGTAGCTTCACTTTGTGTGCCATCTTCGCTTGCACAAATTACAAGATAAATTCCAGTATTAACTTTTTTTCCTTGCGTGTTTTTACCGTCCCAAGTAGCAAGTCCGCCATTAGATATGGTTTGATAAATAAGATTACCATTTAAATCTGTTATTTTTACTTGAGTTTCTTTCAGTAAGCCTGTTATAGTAATTATTCCGTTGTAATTTTCTCTAACAGGGTTTGGATAGGCATGAACATTTACAAATTGATCACCTGCGTCTAAAGCATCACCCTGATAGGAAACTAAGCCATTACTCGTGCCAAAATATACTTCACCAGTTAAAGGATTAATTGCTATAGATAAAATATCATTAGATAACAATGGACTATTTGTTGTCGTGAATTGTTTAACTGTCTCCTGCCCGTTTTCCGACATTAAATATACGCCTGAATTTTCCGTACCAATCCATTTGCGATTGGCACCATCAACTGCAATTGCTTTCACTTTATCACTTTGAAGTAGGTAATCGGCTAAACCTGTACCATCGTTTCTAGGTATTTTTACTCGTGAACATGTATACCCTGTCTCAAATACTTTTGTTGTATTGTAAAAAAGTAAAGGACCTTGTTCTGTTCCTGCCCAAATTACGCCATTCTGGTCTTGTACTAAACAATATACTGAAGCTGGAGAAATTTTAGCTCCTTCGTTATCATTGTCTATAAAAGATGATAAAAAGACTGAATTTAAAATGTTATTTTTATCATCGTGAACACCCTCATCATCATAGACTAAAATTCCAGGAACATATCTATATGCATTAATCCATTTGTGATTTGGATTAACAGAAGATATTATAATGTTTCCAATATTTGGTTTATTAGAGTCTGTGTATTTTTGTTGAGTCCATGTTCCGTTTTTCAGTAGAATTTTTATGCTTGCTGCAACTTGAGTATTGATTACTAGTAAATTGCCATCTTTGTCAAAAGTAACTCCATCTAATCTAATATAATTCAAAGGATTACCAGAAACAAGAGTTTCAAGAGTACTATTCTCATGATTATACCATTTTTTAAATTCATTATTTTTAAATTCGTAAAGTCCATTTCCATAGGATGTTACAAAGAATCTTGAGCTATCATAAGGGTCAACGGCAACCTGCATGAAATCATTTACATTGTTATTGGTTACTTTTCTTATAGTGTCTGTATTAATATTAATCCATTTTTCATTTTCAAATATCATAACTTCACCTCTTCTTCCGTATTGTCCAGCCCACCTTCCTCCTGGTACCACATATAACTTTTCTCCAGCAAAAGTCATACTCCAGGGGCTGTTTACAGCAGGTCCTAATGGTTTAAATACTTTTGGTGTTGAAGCATTGGCTTCTGTAATAGCTAAAACACCTTTTGCATTTCCGGCAAGCCAGTAAATATTATTCTCATTGTCGTATTCGGCATCGAGTACTTCTCCAATGTTTTCTATTAGTTTAGTGCTAAATGCTTGATCGACAATATAAAGGGCTGATGTAGATGAATATACAATCATTTTTCCATTCGAAATGCTAAAGTTTGAAGTGCTAATCTCTGAAAAAATACTTTGCCAACCGTTTGTTGAATCATAAGTAAACAATTTATCTCCACGTTGAAGTATTAATTTGTCTGCAAAAACATCGATTTTTTTTAAATCGCCACTTCCAGGTAAGTTTTGGATTGTCGACCAATATTCGAAGTTGACCAAATTGGGTTCGTTTACATTGGCTACATAAAGTGCATTTTGTGTAAGCGCAAATAGATTACTTTCAAGAACCGATGTGCTTAGTACTTTAACTTCGACACCGTTTGGACCAATATAATAGGAGTCTGCGATTTCATTTTTCTTTGTATTAAGCGCTATTATTCCAAAATTGCAAGATAAATAAGCTCTGTCGCCCTGAAATGTAATGTCATTAACTTCTTTGCCGGTGCTTAATTGCTTGTTGTAAAAATCGGGTACGTTTACAACACCCCCAGATGACATAATGTCGATATTACCATTTTTGTAAATTATCAACAACTTTTTATTTAAATAATCGTATCCAATTTTAGACACAATTCCATCATTTAACCCATTCATTTTACCATAAAACACGATACAGCCATCTTCTTCGATGCATTCAGCATTTTTCTCGATAGAAAATAGCGAACCTTCGCTAACAGCAAAAATTTTATTCTCAGATTGTGTAATTTGCTCAATGGCATTATAAGCAAAGTGTGTACGCCATTTTCCCATAGCGAGCTGCGAAAAACTATATTGACTTATAATAAGTAGTATAAATAATGTGTTTCTTTTCATTTTAATTGCTTTTATCAAAAATATATAACTCTTTTTTTAGCTGATTATTGCGTCTATTGGGTTCTGTGTTTTTAATTTTGTAAGTATTTCGCTAGTTTTTTCACAGCCAAAGCGCGGTGGCTAATTTTATTTTTTTCGTCGATGCCAAGTTCGGCAAAACTATGTGAATAACCATTCGGAATAAAAACAGGGTCGTAGCCAAAACCTTCTTTGCCTTGGGGGTCGTAACTAATTTGTCCATCAATGCGTCCTTCGAAAAACTGCTTATTGCCGTCGATTATTAGTGCGATAACTGTTCGGAAACAAGCCTTTCTGTTTGAATTTTTGCCTAAGTTTGCCAGCAGTTTTTGCATATTTGCTTTTGCGTCATTGTTTTCGCTTGCATAGCGTGCCGAATAAACTCCGGGTTCACCGTTTAGCGCTTCTACTTCGAGACCTGTGTCGTCGGCAAAGCAATCGCAGCCGAATTTTTCGTAAATATAGTTAGCTTTCAAAAGTGCGTTTCCTTCGAGTGTGGTGGCTGTCTCGGGTATGTCATCGAAGCAGTTTAATTCAGCTAAGCTGATTATCTCGTAGTATGGAGCTAAAATAGCACGTACTTCAGATAATTTGTGGGAATTGTTTGTTGCAAAAACTATTTTTTTCATTCCAAAAATTAAAATTTCAATCCCCGCAAAGATACTAATTTTTGATGATATTTTAAATAGTGTTTTGTGAACATAAAAAAAACAGTATAAGAAGCTTTTATCTTCTCATACTGTATGGCACTTTTGCAGAAATAAATGTCATAGCACAATACTAATCTGCAACTAAAATAGAATAAATGACCAGAAATTGAACTTAATTCTGATATTTAAAAAGAGTATTTCTATTCTTCTCCCAATTGCATCTTTTCTACATAAATCGCGTGCATTTTTTCTTCACGATTTACAATAGAAGGTTTGTCGAAACATTGACGACGACGAAGTTCTTTAACAACGCCTGTTTTTTCAAATTTACGTTTGAATTTTTTTAATGCTCTCTCAATGTTTTCGCCTTCTTTTACAGGTACTACGATCATAATAATGAATGAATTAATATGTTTATTTTTGTTTTTTCAATTCGGACTGCAAAGATATACATTCATTTTGAATTTACAAAACTTTATATGTGAATATTCGTTTGATTTATTTCTTTTCTAATTGTTTTTGTATCTTTCGGATAGCTGCTTCTATTGGTTTTTCGGGTTCTATCACATTAAATTCGCCCCAAAAGTCGGGATCGGCAAAACCGCTTACTTCATCGGCAATTACAACGTTAGATCGTATTTTCTCTTTGTTAACGGCTTGTTTGTCGTAATCTGCTTTATTTCGATCGGTTACTGCCATTTCGATAGTGGAATAAAAAGTGCTATTGAAGAGTTTCTTTTTCCATTTCACACGCAATGCCATTTCGATACGACTATAACCATAATACCATTTGTTGTTTTTTTCAATAAAATCTATACGATAGTTAGTTTCGAGTGGAATAGCATCGGCATTGAACGGTTTTTTTACAATAAACATACGTGCTGCAGCTTCTTTGTCACGCAGGTTAAGTTTAAATACGGCTGATTTTAAAGCTAAATTTTTAGCATCGATATATAATTTGCCGTAATATAGTGGGTCTTCGATATGATTTTTTTGCTTAAAATCAACTACATATATCAGGCGTTTGCCAATGCGAGTGGAACGGTCGAAGGTGAAATCGTAATTCTCAACCATTTTGTCTGTAAAAATCATTTCGGGATGTTTCAACAAATCCAAATAAAGAGAGTTGAACGGACCTCCCATGAGCTTGAAAACCAATGTATCTACTTTGCTGTAGTCTGTTTTTTTACGAGCTTTAAAAATTTTTACAACATCGGATCGATATGAATTATACGATTGTTTGTACACATCAACTACGGCTTCGGAAAGCGATGCATAAGTTTTGTTTTTACGAATAGTTTCGCGATAAAAAGCGGTGAGTTGTTCTTCTTGAGTGGAGTAGTTTTCACCTTTTTTTTCGAACATACTAAGCACTAAGGTTTCTGCATCTTTTGAAATAACACTTATTTCGGGCAATTCTACTGCCGAAGGTTCTAATTCAATCTTTATTTTATCATTTTTGAATTCTCTTATAGAAATACTTCGCGATTTGAATCCAATAAATTGAATGCTAATGTTGGCTTCTTTTGTCTCCGAAGGGATTTTAATTGCAAATTCGCCCTCTGTATTTGTTACAGTTGTGTAGTTTGTTCCTTCGATAGTAACTCCGGCAAAAGCCAATGGCTTACCCGTTTGTTTGTCAACCACCATTGCTTTGTAGATGGTAAACAAATCGCTCTCTTGAGCCGAAATTTGCACAAAGCAGAAAATTGTGAACGATACTATTGTCAATAAAGTTCGAAAGTGATTTTTTCGTTTCATACCCGATTGTTATTAAGTAAGTTATTGTTATGTTTTAACTCGCAAAGTAAACAAATTCAGTGATATAAATGTTTTTATTTGTTCCTAATAAACTATTATTTTGACTGTTTTGCGGAAGCCATTCGTATATAATGATAAAATATATACGCCTTTTTCATAGCTTTTTTGTGTATTAATGTCTTTTAGTTTTATAATCGAATTGGTGTCGATAGTACCATTTTGTTTTAGTTCGCCTGATAACGAATAGATAGTAAAACTAGCTTCTTCTGGTTTTTTTAATTGAACAAAGATAGTTTTATTGGTAGCATTGTATTTGTAAATTAATATTGAATTGGTTTCGGGTTCATCGCCACTGCCATCCCAGCTTACATCGATGTATTTTCCCCAGATATATTCGGCTAAAATAGGATGGTCGATAAACGGATTTCGATTGTTTTGAAGTTTATAAACCACATTATTGCGGTTCGTTTCTTTTGAGCTTACAGGGTCGGCTCTGTGCCATTCCAGCAACAGTCTTACTGCATAAGCATTAAAAACAGGATAGGTGTTACGTGTCAGCATCGAGGAGGTTCCTGTGCTTTGCCAAGTGTTCGCATAATCTTCGTAAGCAGTAACCATATACATATAATCGCGTGCAAAATCGCCTTTGTATTCGTTGGCGGGCTCAAAAATAGTTCCGTTGTAGCCTGAATATGTATTAGTTCCCACTTTTACAACGCCATTCGAAAAAATAGTGGCACCACCAGCAACTCCCAAAGCATAGTTTGATTTTGCCGAATTAGCAGTAACATCCGAAGGGTAAAGGTTATTTAAATCGGTTGCAATTGGGTATGAATTTACCTCATCGGACGAAACACCAAACCAACTTTTGGGCATGTTATGCTCTCTGTTTAAATATCTCGAATCCCAATTGTTTCGTTTGTTATTCGAATACATATCCCAATAATAGCCATCTGGATGCCAGTCGGTACTTCTAAAAGAATTGGCCGACGAATAATACTCCAAAAATGTATGTGGTCTGATTATTTCGAACAAGGCTGTTTTTAACTCCGCACTTTGTTTGCCAATAGCTTTGTTATAATAGTTTGTTGGAATTTGTGCGCTGATATTAACACACAAAAGTAACAATACGAATATGCCAACAAATTGCCTTTTAAGCATGAAACTTTTATTTTTATAAATCAAAAACTATTTACCAAGATTACGTAGCTTGATATTTGTAAGTACTTTTTTTGTGTTTAATGTGAAGTCGTTACTCATTATCCATCCATAATAGCCCATGTCTTTGGCAAGTACATCGGTTACTTTTTGACCTTTATATTTGCCAAAATTGATAACTTCTTCGCCTTTGTCGTTGTAAATCATACGTCCGGCAAAATCTACATTGTTGTTCTGTGTGGTAAACTTTGATAATGCCTCGATGTCGTTTTTAAGTTCAGGATAACGGTCGAGTTGAGCCATTAAAACTTCGTAAGTGGCTAAGGTATCGGCTTCGGCACCGTGTGCACCAACTAAGTCTTTGTCGCAATAAAATTTATAAGCAGCTCCCAGCGTGCGGGCTTCCATCTTATGAAAAATAACTTGAACATCAACAAATTTGCGTTTTGATAAATCGATATCCACATCGGCACGTAGCAATTCTTCGGCTAACAGTGGAATGTCGAACCGGTTTGAGTTATATCCGGCTAAATCGCAACCCTCAATGTCGCGCGCAATTTCTTTTGCAACCAACTTAAAAGTGGGGCAGTCAGCAACATCTGCGTCGGTAATGCCATGAATGTCGGAGGCACTTTTTGGAATTGGAACACCTGGATTTACACGGATTGTCTTTGTTTCTTCACGTCCATTAGGCGAAACTTTATGATAGGAAATCTCGACTATTCGGTCGGATACGATATTGGTTCCTGTTGTTTCGAGGTCGAAAAATACGATGGGATTTTTAAGTTCGAGTTTCATTTTAGATGTCTAAAGTCAAAAGAACACTTTTCAAATGACTATGATTAATAATTATGTGTGTATTTATAAAAAACAAAGGTCTAAAGACTTTCGACCTTAGACCTTCGACTATCGACTTTAATTTTGTTTTTAGTCGTTAAGCAACATTGGCATTAGCAACATTAATAATTCTTCGTTTGCTTGATTTTCGAACGGTAAAATTAAACCTGCGCGTGAAGGATCGGTAACTTCGAGAATAACATCTGATGAATCAATATTATTTAAAATTTCGATTAAGAACGAAGATTTGAAGCCAATTTTAATTGGTTCGCCTTCGAATGCACAGCTAATAGTTTCTTCGGCAGAAATAGAAAAATCTATATCCTGAGCCGAAATATGAATCATGTTGTCGTGAAAATCGAGTTTTATTAGGTTGCTTGCTTGATTCGAAAATACCGAAACACGTTTAAGTGCATTGAGCAAACTTACACGGTCGATAATAATTTTATATAAATTTTGACGTGGTATAACTCCATTGTAATTTGGAAAACGTCCTTCCACCTGTCGGCAAATCATATTGTAGTTTGCCAATTTAAAATACGCATTTTTTGAGTCGAATTTTACTTCTACTTCGCCGGATTCTTTTGGTAGAATATTTTTGAGCATTGTAGCTGGCTTCTTTGGCAAAATAAAACTAATTTTATCTTCCTCTTCGCTTAATGTTATGCTTGTAAGTGGTGTTTTAAGTCGCACTAACTTGTGAGCATCGGTAGCCACAAATGTGATATTTTCTTTCTCTATATCAAAATAAACGCCATTCATCACTGGGCGAAGTTCATCGTCGGCAGTACAAAAAAGTGTTTTAGTTATACCATCTGAAAGATTTTGAACAGCCAAAGTTAACACGCGTGCATCATCTTTTAATTCGGGTAAACGAGGATATTCATCTCCGTTTTGACCAATAAAATTATATGAACCATTGGCTGAGGTAATTACCATTGCCAAATTACTGTCGTTGATGCTGAAAGTGAGTGGTTGATCGGCAAATTCGCGCAGCGTATCTAATAATAGACGCGAAACAACTGCCACTTTTCCGTCGCCTTCGGCATTTTCTACCTCCATAGAAGTAATCAATGTGGTTTCAATGTCCGATGCGGTCATTGTTAAAGTATTGCCTTTAATATCCAATAAAAAATTATCGAGAATAGGCAAAGAGTTTTTACTGTTTATTACGCGACTAATAGCTTGTAAGTGGCTCAACAGTAGTGTGCTTGATACAACGAATTTCATAATATGGTATTTGTTTTATTTACTTATTAAAAATTGAGCAACAAATGTAGTAATTTTTTTGAATAATTGCTTTAAAGTGCACGTTTTTTTTCAATTTCGATACTTACAGCCTGCACTTTTCCTCCAAGTGGCGGGTTAAGTTTCGACAATTTCAATTTTAAGGCGGTAATTTGAATATAAGATGTCATTATTCTTTTTGCAATTCGTTGTCCGATATGCTCAATTAATTTGGCTGGAATTTCCATTTCTTGTTTTACCAAATCGTATATCAGTTGGTAGTTTAGTGTGTCGGAAAGTTCATCCGACTTTCCAGCCTGGTTTGTGTCGAACTCCACTGTAAGCGTAACTATAAATGTGTTTCCAAGTGTCTTTTCGTGCTCCAGGCAGCCATGATAAGCATGAAACTCCATATTTTCGAGTGTGATTTTCGACATGTATATTTGTATTTATTGATAAAGTTTACATTCTAATTTGTAACTGTACTTTCAAAATCGCCATCGTGCAAATAAGTGTGTACAATATCCCCTTTTTTTAGTTTTTTTATTGTGCTAATTCGTTTGCCGTTAAGTGTTGTAATACTGTAACCGTGTTTTAATAAGTAAGTTGGCGAGTGCGTCTCAATTGTTCGATTAAAAAGTGAAAGTTTATTTTTTTCGTTCGAAATTAGGCTAAGAACAGCAGCTCTCAATCGACTTTTTTGTTTTTCGAGCGAAATCAATTTTGTTGTTAAACGGCTTTGCAAGGTCTGTTTTATTTTCCATTGAATGTTGTTCAGCGTCTGCTTTTCAGTATTTATTTTTGCTTTTACAACATTTGCTATTTCTAAAAAAGTATCCAACAATTCGTTTTGGGCAATGGTAAGTTGCTGAATTAGAAACTCGGCTACAGCAGTTGGCGTTTTGAGCGATGTGTGGGCTACCATGTCTAAAATGCTTACATCGCGCTGGTGGCCAATGCCTGAAATTACTGGTAGAGGAAATTGAGCACAGTTAAGCGCTAACTCGTAGCTGTCAAAACATGCCAAATCGGTAGTTGCACCACCACCCCTTATTATAATTACGGCATCGAACAATTCGTAATGTTTAAAAATTTTATCGAGCGCTAACACTATCGAAACTTCAGCCTGCTCGCCTTGCATCACAGCAGGGAATAACCGAGTATGAAAAGCAAAATGGTTCGGGTCGTTTAGCAATTGGTTCATAAAATCGTCGTAGCCGGCAGCAGTGGGAGAGGAGATGATTGCCAAACGTTGAGGACGAGATGTTAGGACGAGTTGTTTATTCATATCCGCAATGCCATCTGCTTCGAGCTGGCGTATAATCTTGAGCCTTCGTGCGGCTAATTCGCCAATAGTAAAAGTGGGGTCAATATCGCGAATATTTAAACTAAATCCATACACTCCACTAAAATCAACCGTTACTGCAACCAATACTTTTAGGCCGGCACGTAGCTTTTCGCCCGTACTGCTTTCGAAATATGGTTTGAGCATTCGATAGGTTGATGCCCACACGATTGCTTTTGTTTTAGCTAATAAATTGTCGGTTTGTTCATCTTTTTCAATAAATTCTAAATAGCAATGTCCATTTTGATTTTCACGCAGTTCGCTTATCTCGGCACGAATCCATTGTGGTGTGTCGAAGTTGTTACGTATCGTTTCTTGTATGCGCTCGGTAAGTTCGGATAGAGCTATTGAATTCATTTGCAGAATTATATGTCTTATTGTTCTTTAAACCAGCCTGCGTACATAGCGTAATTGTGTGCTATTCGACGGTTCATTTCGTTGGTTTTTTCGGGTTCCACATTTTTTACAAATTTGGCAGGTACACCAGCCCAAAGTGTATATGGGGGAATTATAGTGTTGCTCAGAACCAAAGCTCCTGCCGCTACAATTGCACCCTCGCCAACATGCGCATAGTCGAGCAAGATTGCCCCCATACCAATAAGTGCATAATCGTCTATTTTTGCTCCATGTACCGTAACATTGTGGCCAATAGAAACATAATCGCCAATTTCGACGGTCGATTTTTCGTATAATGTGTGTAAAACTGAGCCATCTTGAATGTTTACATTATTGCCAATTCGAATGGAGTTTACATCGCCGCGAAGCACCGCATTGAACCATACACTGCATCCAGAGCCCAATTTTACATCGCCAACAATGGTCGCATTTTCGGCCAAGTAACAATCGGCGCCAATTTCGGGCACAAAGCCCCTTACTTCTTTAATTAATGCCATGAATTTAGTTGAGAATATATGTTATCGGCCTTGTTGCTTGGCATAGCCAAGAATTTTGATTTAATATTGACGGGATGATGCAAATTCAACGCACTGAATTAGTGCTGTTTTGTAAATGGAATCGTCGAATATGCTTAACTCTTTAATTGCCATTGATTTGAATTCGTTCATTTTGTTTTCTGCGTATTCCACACCTCCTAAATTGCGCGCAAATTGCATAATTTGGTCGATGTTCGAAATAGTAAAATCTTTGGAATGAATAATGGATGCAATGTTGTTTTTTGTTTCTTCGTCGGCATTGCGAAGTGCATATATAAGCGGGAGTGTTACTTTACCATCTTGCAAGTCGTTTCCGGTTGGTTTTCCTATTTCAATATCTTTGTAATAGTCAAAAATATCATCTTTTATTTGAAAACAAAGCCCAAGTGCTTCTCCAAACCTATAAAGATGTTTTTGCTTAACACTATCTACACCTGCCGAAATAGCACCGACTTCGGCACAAGTAGCAAAAAGCAAAGCTGTTTTTTTTTGAATTACTTTAAAATAATCAGCCTCAGAGATTTCGGTTTTTTGCATGTTGGTTAATTGAAGTAATTCGCCATCCGAAAGTTCCATGCCAATGCGTGCAATAGAGCTTAGAATATTTAAATTTCCTGTTTTTGTGCCGCAAATAAGCGAATTCGACAACATGTAATCGCCCGAAAGTACGGCTACTTTATTAGTCCAACGAGCATTTATCGACGAGCGTCCCCGTCTTTCCATCGTATCATCCACCACATCGTCGTGTATCAAACTTGCATTATGCAAAAGCTCTACTGATAAGGCAGCATAGTAGGCAGTATCATTAATATTGCCACACAAACGGGCTGTTAAAAGTGTGAGTATTGGACGAAGTTTTTTTCCACTTGCTTCCACAATATATTCGTTTACATCTGCCAATAGCGGATTGTCTGTTTTTAATGCTTGAGCAAAAAACTTTTTGAATACCTTTAAATCTTCCGAAATTGGTTCGCGAATACTTTCGATTAAACTCATCTGTGTTATTAAATTTTAAAATACAAAATTAGTAAAATTAATTTTCGTATTTCTAAAATGGCTTGTATTTAAGTATATTTATAGCAAAAAACAAGGTGTGGCTTAAATAGTTTTTGTAATTTTATTTATTAACAGTATTATAAACAGAAATTAACGGAGGTGATATTTTTTTGAATTAAACTAAAAATTAATAGCTTATCTTTGCAAAAAAAAATAATAAAACAAATCAACAAAATATCAATCAGTATAAAAAATCACTAATGAGAACTATAAGTTTACTTATTTTAAAATTTTTTGGATGGAAACTCAATGTACAAGTGGCTGAGCCTGATAAAAGTATTATCTGTGTGGCACCACATACCAGCAATTGGGATTTCCCGATTGGTAAATTGTCGTACTTGGCTTTGGGGCGTGAAGCTTCTTTTTTAATGAAAAAGTCGTGGTTTTTTTTTCCTATGGGAGCCCTTTTTTATGCTATGGGTGGTGTGCCGGTCGATCGTTCGAAAAAAAGTTCTGTTACCGACCTTATGGCCGAAGAGTTCGAAAAACGTTCGCATTTTCATTTGGCCATAACGCCCGAAGGCACTCGCAGTTTAGTTGATAATTGGAAAATGGGCTTTTATCATATCGCCGTAAAAGCCAATGTGCCTATTCAAATTGCATACATCGATTATAAAAAAAGAGAAATGGGAATTTTAGATGTTTTTTATCCTACGGGTAATGAAATTGATGATTTGAAAAAAATTCAACGTTATTATAAACACGTCCAGGCGCGTTTTCCTGAAAAATTTAATTTAAGCGCTAAAAAATAATATAAAAATCAACATTTTAAACTCAATATTTCGCTTAAATGTTTGCTGTTTAAATAATTATTAGTACTTTTGCAATCGATTTAGAACTATGTGAAGGGGACTACAGTCCCCTTCTTTGTTAAATTACCTCATCAAATGATTTTTAAAGAAACTGTAATACAGATAGTTAGCGATTATATCGCTCCTTCAGAATATTATCTTGTAGATGTAAATGTGAGTACAGATAATCGAATTTCGGTCGAAATTGATGCCTTCGAGGGCGTTTCGCTCGATTATTGCATTGGATTAAGTAAGCATATTGAATCTCAATTCGACCGCGAAGTTGAAGATTTTGAGTTGGAAGTTAGTTCTGCCGGATTAACGGAACCTTTTAAAGTGTTGAAACAATATGAAAAAAATATTGGCAACGAAGTAGAAGTGCTTTCAAAAAATGGATTAAAAATGAGTGGAATACTTACTGCTGCCAACGAAATTTTTTTCACAGTAAGCATTGAGAAAAAAGTACAACTCGAAGGTTCGAAACGCAAATCAATTGTAAACGAAGATATTTCATTTAATTATAACGATATAAAATACACAAAATACATTATCAGATTTAAATAAGCCATGAGCAAAAAAGAAACAATCAGTCTGATTGATACCTTTTCGGAATTTAAAGAACTGAAAAGCATCGACAGAAGCACCTTAATCAGTGTAATGGAAGAGTCGTTCCGAAGCGTAATAACCAAAATGTTTGGCAGCGATGATAACTACGATGTTATTATCAACCCCGATAAAGGCGACTTTGAAATTTATCGTAACCGCGTGGTGGTTGAAGACGACGAATTGGAAGATTCGAATACTGAAATTTCGCTTAGCGAAGCAAAAAAAATAGGTGAAGATTTTGAAGTGGGTGAAGAGCTTACCGATACCGTGAATTTTCTTGACTTTGGCCGTAGGGCTATTCTTACTTTGCGTCAAACATTGTCATCAAAAATTCTTGAATTGCAAAAAGATAGTATTTTTGCTAAATATAGCGAAAAAATTGGTCAGATTGTAAGTGCTGAATTGTATCAGGTTTGGAAAAAGGAAATGCTCTTGATTGATGATGAAGGCAATGAATTATATTTGCCAAAAACAGAACAAATACCAACCGATTTCTACCGAAAAGGCGATACTGTTAGAGCAGTTGTAGCGATGGTCGAAAATAAAAATAACAATCCTAAAATTATAGTTTCGCGTATTTCGCCAGTTTTCCTCGAACGTTTGTTCGAACTGGAAGTACCCGAAATTCACGAGGGATTGATAACGATTAAAAGAGTAGCCCGCGTTCCGGGCGAAAGAGCCAAAGTCGCTGTGGAATCGTACGACGAACGCATTGATCCTGTAGGCGCTTGCGTGGGTGTTAAAGGCTCACGTATTCATGGCATTGTACGCGAATTGCGTAACGAAAATATCGATGTAATAAACTATACTAACAATATTAGTTTATTTATTTCGAGAGCATTAAGCCCCGCTAAAATTTCGTCGATTCGTTTGAATGAAGCCGAGAAAAAAGCGGAGGTTTATCTTAAACCCGACGAAGTATCGCTGGCAATAGGTAAAGGTGGATTAAATATTCGTTTAGCAAGTATGCTTACCGAATATACACTCGATGTGTACCGCGATATCGACGAAGAAGATACAGAAGATATTTACTTAGATGAGTTCAGCGACGAAATAGATCAATGGGTAATTGATGCATTTAAAGCTATCGGATGCGATACTGCTAAAAATGTATTGGCAATACCTCGCCACGATTTAATTCGTCGTACCGATCTCGAAGAAGAAACAATTGATGATGTGCTTTCAATTTTGAAAGCTGAATTTGAAGAGTAGTCTTACAAATTTTTTCAGCCATCAATTTTTTTTACAAAAGAGTAGTAAACTGCTCATTTTTATTACAAAACAAAATTTATATATGTCTATACGATTAAGCAAAGCCTGTAAAGATTTAAATGTCGGTATGTCTACCGCCATCGAATTTTTAGCAAAAAAAGGGTTTAAACATACGGTTGATTTGAATACAAAATTATCCGATGATGAACACCTTATGCTTGCCAAGGAATTTAACAAAGACATGGCTCTCAAAATGGAGTCCGAAAGGTTAAGTAACGAGCGTCATTTAAAGGAAAAGGCCGCTACGGTTGCTTTGGATGGGTATGCACAACCCAAACATGAAGCGAAACCGGAAGTTGTTAAAACAGAGATTCTCAAAACAGATATCCCGGAAGATATCAAACCGCATATTAAAGCGGTTGGGCATATAGATTTAGATGCTCTAAACAAACCACACGCAAAACCAGAGGTTAAAGCTCCCGTTCAGGTAGTGCCCAAACAGGAGATAAAAGCTCCCGTGCAAGAGGTGATAGTGGAAAAGCCCGAACCCAAATCCGAACCTGAACCTGAACTCAAATCGCAACCACAAGCACAACCAGAAGTACAACCGCAAGTAAAAGCACAACCTCAAGCAATAGTTGTAGAAAAGCCTATTGAAAAAGTTGAAGTTAAAGTGGTAGAAGTGCCTGAGAAACCCAAGGAGGTGGTTAAGCATGAAGAGGTTAGTGTGCCAAAAGAGAAACCAAAAGAAGTTGCTGAGGCAGCTAAAGTAAAGCCAAATGCTGAATTACAAAAGGAACAAGTGGTTGAAAAACCATTTAAACCAACTATAAAAGCCGAAATTAAACCCAAAACGGAGGAGAAAATTGAAGCTAAAATTGAACCAATAGACGATGAGATTTTCACATTAAGTCGTCCAGTTATGGAAAAAGGGCCCGTGGTGATTGGTAATATCGATTTGAATTTATTGAACCAAAGCACACGTCCAAAGCCCAAGACTAAAGAGCAAAAACGCAAAGAACGGGAAGAGAAAGGTAAGATTGACCCTAACAAAAAAACAATGCAGATTACAGCCAAACCTGTTGGTGATGTTGCTAATCAAACTAAAAGAGAAAAACGCGAACGTTTTAAAAATACAAAGGTTGACATAAATAAAGTACAACAAGGTGGTGGTGCTCCTAATAATGGTGGCAATGCGCATCCTTCGATAATTAAAAAACCTGTTCAGCAAGGTGCTGGTGGAACTAATAATGCAAACGCCAATAGTAACAATAATGCAAATGTTGGAAAACCCAACAAGGATAGCAAGTTTAAAAAACCACTTAAAACCGTTGTAAACGAAGAAGAGGTTCAAAAACAGATTAAAGAAACTTTAGCCCGCATTGTAAGTGGAAATAAAAAGAGTAAAGGAGTTAAACACCGTCGTGATAAACGCGACACCGACCGTGCAAAACAACAAGAGCAGGCACAACGTCAACGAGATGATGATAGCATCCTTAAACTAACTGAGTTTGTAAGTGTAAGTGAGTTGGCCATTATGATGGATGTTTCGGTTACACAGGTAATTGGAACTTGTATGGCTATTGGTATGATGGTTTCTATCAATCAGCGTCTGGATGCCGAAACTATCAAAATTGTAGCTGATGAGTTCGGGTTCAGTACCGAATTTGTAAGTGCCGAAGTGGTTGATGCCATTGGAAACGAAGAGATAGATGCCGAGGAGGATTTGAAACCGCGTGCGCCAATTGTTACTGTAATGGGACACGTTGACCATGGTAAAACTTCGCTGCTCGATTATATTCGTAAAACAAATGTTATTGCCGGTGAAGCTGGTGGTATTACGCAGCACATTGGAGCATATAACGTAAAACTCGAAAATGGACAGCGCATTACGTTCCTCGATACTCCGGGACATGAGGCGTTTACCGCCATGCGTGCTCGTGGAGCTAAAGTTACCGATATTGCTATTATTATTGTTGCTGCCGACGACAACGTGATGCCTCAAACTATTGAAGCTATTAACCATGCTGCTGCCGCTAATGTTCCAATGATTTTTGCTATAAATAAAGTGGATAAACCGGGTGCAAATCCTGAAAAAATTAAGGAAACGCTTGCCGGTATGAACTATTTGGTGGAAGACTGGGGTGGTAAATACCAATCGCAGGATATTTCGGCAAAACATGGAAAAGGTATTGAGGAGTTACTCGAAAAGGTATTGCTCGAAGCTGAATTGTTAGAGTTAAAAGCTAATCCAAACCGTCGTGCAATGGGTTCGGTAATCGAATCGGAATTGGACAAAGGTCGTGGTTATATATCAACCGTACTTATTGAGAATGGTACTCTAAATCAGGGAGATGTGGTACTCGCCGGAACGCATTTTGGTAAAATTAAAGCTATGTTCAACGAACGTAACCAACGTATAAAAACAGCTAAACCGGCTGAGCCTGTTTTGATACTTGGGTTAAATGGCGCACCTCAAGCGGGTGATAATTTTAACGTAATGGCTACCGAACAAGAAGCACGTGAAATTGCAAGCAAACGCGAACAATTACAACGCGAACAAAGCTACCGAACAAAGAAACATTTTACACTCGACGAATTAGGCCGACGCATTGCATTGGGCGATTTCAAAGAGTTGAACATAATTGTAAAAGGCGACGTGGATGGCTCGGTGGAAGCGCTTTCGGATTCGTTGCTTAAACTTTCGACCGAAAATATTCAGGTGAATGTTATCCACAAAGCCGTGGGTGCCATTTCAGATTCGGATATTTTGCTGGCAGCAGCTTCCAACGCCATTATTTGTGGTTTCCAAGTTCGTCCAACTACTTCGGCGCGAAAAATTGCAGAGAAGGAAGAGATCGATATTCGACTTTACTCCATTATTTACGACGCAATCGAAGAAATCAAATCGGCAATGGAAGGTATGCTTTCGCCTGAAATTAAAGAAGAGATTACTGCAACCATCGAAATTTTGGAAGTATTCAAAATTACCAAAGTGGGTACTATTGCGGGCTGTTTAGTACGCGAAGGTAAAGTAAAACGCAACAATAAAGTGCGTATTATCCGCGACGGCATTGTAGTTTACACCGGCGAGCTTGACTCACTAAAACGTTTCAAAGAAGACGTAAAAGAAGTGGGTACCAACTACGAATGTGGTTTGAACATTAAGGGCTACAACGACATACAAGTAGGCGATATGGTGGAAAGCTTTGAAGAAACGGAAGTTAAGAAAACGCTGTAGTCCCGCTAAGGCGGGATGTTCGCTTCGCTACCATTTACAGTAAATAGTTTATAGAAAACGCCCCTGAAACAAATTGTTTTCAGGGGCGTTTGGGCATTGATTTATTTAAAAGTATAAGTTATTATGTTTATATTTGCAGTGCAGAAAACAAACAGATGCGTGATACAGGTATTGAATTTAAAACGATATAGTCAATGAGCAAAGAAATTGAAAAATCACTCTTCAGCGATCTGGCTCAGATTATTGAGCAAGGAAAGCAACAAGCTGTTGCGCAGGTAAATACTGCCCTGACACTCACATACTGGCATGTAGGTAAAAAAATAAACGAACATATTCTGAACAACGCAAGGGCGGAATACGGAAAAGAAATTGTCGCACCAGTGGCACGACAATTGGTGGAAGAATTTGGAAAAAGTTTTGAATTAAAAAATCTTTACCGAATGATGCAATTTGCCGAAAAGTTTCCGGAATTAGAAATTGTCGTGCCAGTGGCACGACAATTAAGTTGGTCGCATATTCTGAAACTATTACCATTAAAAAATCAAGATTCAAGAAATTATTATGCAACGAAATCTTCAGATGAAAGGTGGAGCAAACGTGAATTGCAATACCAAATAGAACGCAAAGCCTATGAGCGTAACGAAATAGCAGCATTACAAGTTACAGATGAGTTTGTTGAAATGCAAAACACATTCAAAGACCCATATTTCTTGGACTTTTTAGGCTTAAAAGATGGTTATTTGGAAAAAGATGTAGAAAGTGCCATTATCAAAGAATTGGAACTTTTTATATTGGAATTGGGTGTTGGATTTACATTTGTTGAACGCCAAAAACGAATGATTATTGATGACGAAGATTTTTATTTAGACCTATTGTTTTTTCACCGGAAACTTAAACGATTGGTTGCCATAGAATTAAAGTTGGGTAAGTTTAAACCTGCTTACAAAGGGCAAATGGAATTGTATTTGAAATGGCTCGACAAATACGAAAAGCAGGAAGGTGAAAACAGCCCGATAGGTTTGATTTTGTGTGCAGGCAAAAGCAATGAGCAAATAGAATTGCTTGATATGCACAAAGACGGTATTATGGTTGCCGATTATTGGACTGAATTACCACCTAAAAAAGAGTTGGAAAACAAGTTACATGCCTTATTGATTGAAGCCAAAGCAAGGATTGAAAACCGTAAAATGTTAGAAGATTGAAGTTAAGCTTTGAATCTAATCTGCAATTTCAATAATAAGCTAAAAATATATTACAGAGGTTTAACGAGTTTGCCTGATTTTAAATGTAAGAGTTATTTATCTAGCTTCGCTAATTAACAAATTAAGGATAGAATTAGACTTGGATTGAGTCTTTATGTATAGATAGTAAAACGCCCCTGAAACAAATCGTTTCAGGGGCGTTTATTTAAATTTAACCCATTCGGGGTTCTGGTGTAACATACACACACTTTTATTCACGCACGGCATAGTTGGTTAAACAAATTCAACTGTTTTGCAGTTTTTTTTTATATTTTTGCACATGTATCCAAACATCTATAACCATTAAAAATCTTTTAATTAATTATGTCAGAAATTCATCGCACTATCAAAGCCCTTTTGTATCCGAACACTATGAAAAATGCCAAAGGCACGTACATTGCTCAAACAAGTAAATATCAAACTTACAATATTCGGGAAATTTGCGAAATTGCTAAAGAAAAATCGGGCTTGCCAAATGCCGATTCAATCGAGTACCACGTCAATCTTTTTATGAACGAAATGATGGAGTTAATCGAAGATGGAAATAAGGTTAATACCGGCTATTTTATGGCTCAAGCTAATATAAAAGGCTCTTTTAACTCTCTGGGCGATACCTACGATCCTCAAAGACACAATGTTGATATTTCATTCTGGCCCGGAGCTAAAAGCCGCCAAAGAGCAATCAAAATGAAAGCTGAAATACTAGATGTCAGACCGTTGAATTTTAGTGTATGGCGAATTACCGATGGTCAAACGGGATTGGAAGTACGAAAACTTGTAATGAACAGAGTGATTATTATCAATGGCGAAAAAATTAAAATAACAGGGGATGACCCAAAAGCAGGACTGTACCTTATTCACACCGAAAGTGGTAACGAAATGCATTTTACAGAATCTAAACTGTATAAAAATGGTAATGCCAAAATTATGCTTATAGTGCCTGAGCTGCTTCCCGGCAACTATCAACTTAAAATAACCACTCAATACGGCGGCAAAGGAAAACCACTTGCCCAATCGCGGAGCTGCGTATACGGTAATCTACTTCAGGTTGATTAACTAATCTAAGGCAGTTTGACACGTACCAGTCAAACTCCTTGACCAGTACGTGTCAAATACTTTGACCGGTACCTGTCAAAGTGACTTCACAATAGTATATCTACTGTCTGTTATTATCCTTATCAACAGCAATACTTTCCTGATACCCGATGGAGCCATACTTTATCCTGAAATATAGTTTTAATATCTTTAAAAGTATAAATAATTATGTTTATATTTGCAGGATAGAAATACACAACTGCACATATTGGCAAAATACGGCGGGTATGTGCAACAAAATAGAAAAACTAATGCGGAAATATGGGCAATATAGTACATGTTTTGGTGTTAGGTTCCATTCAAAAAAAATAAAGACCGACAATATTAGAATAATAATAAATTTAAAACCGAATTAAATGAAACTCGAAGAATTAATTAAAGAAATCCTTAAATCAGACAAATCTGATTGGAATGACATCCCATGTTGGGGATTTGGAAGCGGTCCTTCTTATAAAGACAAATTTACTTTTTTTGAAATATTTAATGGCGAATCTAATATAATTAAATCTGATTCTCATAGTAATATATTAGTCTATAAAAACGATATATCAATAACAATTGCTTATGGATTAGTTTCTAATGAAGACTATATCGAACCATGGGCAAATCAATTTCAAAATCCAAGTGCGAGTTCATATAATATTGATATATTTTACAATAATGCTCTTGTATTTAGGGAATTATACTTGACAGTTGA
>CAMDNO010000055.1 GCA_945902955.1 Porphyromonas cangingivalis | reverse complement strand
TATCAAAGTGCCGATTTTGGGATGTATGCTAAAAATGGGAAAATGCCTGTTAATTTCCTTACCAACAATCATACGTCGAGTGCAAATTCGGGAAGTCCGGTGCTGAATGCCAAAGGTGAATTGATTGGCCTGAATTTTGATAGAATAGCAGAGGGTGTAGCTTCCGATTATAAATACTTGCCGGAACTGAGCCGTAATATTGCTGTTGATATAAGATATGTACTGTTTTTACTCGAAAAATATTCGATGTCGAAACAGTTGGTTAACGAAATGGTGATTGTGAAATAGAGAAAGAAAAGAACAAAGATAAAAGAGCAAAGAATAAAGATATAAAGAAAATGAATTTAAAGAAAATATCAGTAACGATTATTGTTATAGTGTTTGCAGTGAGTATTTCAGCCCAAAGAAGGCAAGCCGAACCTGTTTTAACCAAAATATCGAACAAGGATGTGGTGCAAAGTGTGTTTCCCGAGTCTACCAAAGTAGAAAAGGTGAATGACTACTGGTTTAAAATTGTGAATGACAAAAATAAAGTATATGGATATGCCATGACAAGCACAGAATACTGTAAAGATGTGATTGGTTACAACAACACTACACCTATTATGGTTTTAACCGACAAAAAATTTAATATCAAAAAAATTGCTTTACTTTCGCACTACGAAACCTTAGGTTATATCCGTCGTCTTGAGAAGATGGGTTTTTTTAGCAATTGGAATGATGTTAAATTGGCCGATATACCTAAAATTAAACCTGATGGTTATAGCGGAGCTACTAAAACTGCAAAAGCTGTGGAAAAGAATTTGCTATTTCTTGTTGAAAACGGAAGCAAGTCATTACCCAAATAGGAATTTTTGAAAAAATGCGGTTAAAATCATTTTTTTACCGTAAAATTCCAATGAAATTATTTCAACACATACTCTTTCCGTTCAACTGTATGTGCGCTGAAATAACCCAAAATTGCTCCATTCAGATTAGTATAAGGATTGGCAGGGCTTGATGAGTTGCCAGGACCAGAGTTTGACGCTGCGCCCATGCTCGAAAAGTAGTTGTGAACTTTTTTTTCAATACATTGCATCTCCACACGTATACTGTCGCCCACCTTGGCAGTGTCATTAAAAATAATGAGATTACTTTCCATTTGCTTGCCGTTGGTAAACCGATCGTCGAAAATATTGTTTCGATTTTGCGATACTCCATTGTAATACACCTCAAAGCGATAAAAATTCTGTTCGTCGGCAGGGTCGGTATATTTTATTTTTATCTCATAAAACGGCGCCTCTTGATTACCTCTCGGTGCTCCACCGCCCGGGTAAATAGAATTTACCACTTCAAAAGAATCGATAGGAACGTAGGTTGGTAGTTTGCATTCGGAGGTAATGGTTTGCGAGCCGCTTTTAATTAGAAGGCTGTAAGTTTTGCCCACTTCACCTTTAAGCATGTTGGAAGTGTAAAAGCCTGTCGATATTTCGGTAAGTAGTTCGGTTTTACCAGTATTATCGGTAATGCGTACACTTGCGCCACCCACCATCTCAAAATTATTTGGCTCGTTTAGTGCAATTGATTTGGACAGAAAAACAGTAGCTGTTTCGTTGTGAGCTATTTTAGCTTCTACCACCAAAGCTGCATCAGCCGCGTTAGTTGGTATGTCGATTATTTCGGTGCAAGATAGTGCGAATAGAATAGTTGCAAGCAAAAAAAGTAGTTTCATAATTTTAATTTTACCCCCACCCTAATAATTGAAATAAGTAGGAAGTTTTATAGCTGTTTTTTGAAATTATAGTTATAAAGAAGTAACGATTATGATTTCTTATTGTTTAAAATTTCACTTCTTTTCTAATTTCTCTTTTCTAATTTTTCCATTTTTGCTTAAAATTCCAATTTTAGAAATGATACCCCTATAAAAGACGAAAGGTAGCTTAGTCTCACGACTATCTACCAATCTTTTTGTTAACCTTAAATCTAATACTATGAAAAAATCACGATGCAAAGATACGGCATATTTCAATACCGTGCAATAGTTATCTATAAAAAATCATCAAAAAAGGTGTTTTATAACATGTTTTAATACTTTGAGCTACGAAATTTGGTGTTTATGTCCCAAAGCAGCTTAAAATCGCACGATTTTAACATTAGTTAAAATCAAAAAAGAGACATAAGTTTCATTTTGTCGCTCTATTTTAAATATTATAATCAAAAAAGACTACGAAAAGGAATAAATTCTATGATTATGTCCAATTCATTCTTGGCAAAACATTATATAGAAATAAATTGACTTACTCTTCTATCCCATATCTACTGAAAAAAAACGAATCAGCTATTTCTCTAATTTCTCGTTTTATAGCCGAATCGTCGATATGATCTAAATCGAATGCTTTTTGTATATCAATAGCCGGAGTTATATAATCCACTTTGCAGTTTTTATAAACGTAAAAAAACAATCTTGTTTTCTCAAAAACAGGTTCTACTAAATAAATTTGGTTAAATTCGACACGTGTCATTATTACTTTAGATTTAATAAAAATTTAATAGCTTTTGTAATTCAAACATTCCAATATTTTAACTTCAAGAAATTGGAACGCGATTCGCATCGAATTCCAATAAATGTCTTAATACTGCTAAAAACTCATGATTAAGACTGATCAACTATCGAATCTTCGATTCTTATATTATTGATTTACAGCAATTTTCAAACTCCCCCAAAAGGAATCTTTCATATATATTTTTAATGCAGTTGCCGGTACAAAAACCGTATGTATGCTTGTTAATTCGAATGCAGTAGTTGCTACAATTGGCGGAAATTCACCAATGCAATATATATTTTTCAGTTCCGAACAAAATGCAAAAGCCGATTCGCTTATCGTTAATTTCTTATTTTCAAAAACAACATTCGTCAAATTATAACAATTTCGAAATGCCGATTTCCCTATAAATTCTAATGTGAAGGGTAGTTTTATGCTAGTTATTTGTTCGTAGTTGCTGAATGCGTTGCTTTCGATTCGAGTTAACGAAGCTGGCAAAAAAAGAAGTTTTATACTTACACAATCCGAAAAGGCAGACTCTCCAATAACATTTACAGTAGCAGGAATCGTAATTTCTTCCAAATTTTTACATTGTTTAAATGCGTTTTGGTCTATTTTTATAATAGAATTTGGCAAATAGATACTTTTTAGTGTTGCTTTACCCGCAGCATAGTTATTAAACGAATAGGGAGGCAGCTCATTGGTTTTGTAATCAGCATACTCATTGAAGGGTAAAGTACCATTTTTGCCTTCATATTCTATGATGTAGGCATTGCTAATATCCAACTTTTGTAGCGAAACAAACTCATCTCTTAAACACTTTATATCGCGGGCGTCAATTTTTCCCGTTAATATTAAATGTTGAAGTGATTTCTTTTCGTCGGAGGAAATTGTTTTTGAGAGTTCGCCGGAAATCGGCAAATCAATTTGTTTAGCTTGTTGCGAAAACGCTTCGACACATAGGAAAAACAAAATCGGCAGGATTAAATTATTCATATTTAGGCGAATACGTTTTATCATTAAAACTTTTAAAAGAGATTATAGCACTGCCATAATCTCAATTAAAAGTTCACAAACATATTTAAAACCGAACACCCAATTTGAATACGGGCGTCATAAACAACTTAAATTGATGCGAGTCGGCTACATAAGGCTGCATTCCAGTTGGTTGAAACTGAATGGAACCAAAGTTGTAATTATAAGGTGCCAATTCGAAACCGATATTTAAGCCTTCGCTAATATTATACTCCAACCCACTGATGATTGAGCCGCTAATACCTATCATTTGGCCGGCTCTGTACGAGGCTGTGTTAATTTCAATAGGGTCGCCATTGGCATCTTCAATCCCCGTGTATGCACGATTTATACCAAGCCAACCCATTTGATAACCGGCACGAATACCAAGATAAGGAAATATACGGTTGTTTTTGGTTGTAAAATAATAGTTTGAACCTAAAGACGCAAACCATTTGTTTGACATTTCGGCATTTATATACATATAGTCGGGTATGGGCATTTCGGCCACAGTTAAATCACCCTCGATAAAATCGCGTTTGGGAGTTAAGCTCATATTCATCGAAAACCCAACATTAATATCCAATCTATCGGATATAAAATACTTTGCCTCGACTCCCGCCATATTGGCTATACTGTTGTTGTTAAGCCCACCTATATTCAGATACATTGCCGGATTCTCACTTTCGTTTTGTCCCGCTTGTCCAACACCCACTTGCGTGGCATTGCTTGCAGGGAGTAGCGAATTAAGTGAATTTTCGCCCGGAAAATACAGGCCGTTACCAAGTAGTAACGAGGCCTGAAAATTTCCTTTTTTGGGCGCAAACTCCTGAGCAAATAGAGCTGCTGTGAAGCCAAACAACAAGATAATGATACTATTTGATAGCTTATTCATTTCTTACTGTTTATTTGGGTGAACTTATTTTGTACCGTTAATGTACTCAAGTAAGGTTGCTAATTGTTTGGTGTATGTCTCGATTTCTTTGCCTAAATCTGTAATCTCTGTTTGCAGATTTGTAGCTTCTTTACGAAGAATTTCAACAAACTGACCACTCATTGTTGGATTTTTCTTATATTCGGCTAATGTTTCTTCGAGTGCTTTTTTCTGTTGCTCTAAGTTTGTGATTGTTTGTGTCAAAGTTGCAATTTGAGTATCGTAACCTGTAACACCAGTATTAATGTTATCAACCAATGTTTCATATCTGCTCTGTTCGATTACAGCCAGATTTTTTGACGTTACAGTTGAGCTAATAGCAATAACTTTAGCGTCATAATCATCATTTTTAGCTTTTATTGGGTCAGAAATTGCCAACACATCTGTTTTAATTTTTGCAAGAGCAGTTGTTGCTGCGTCAAACATTTTTTTGATTTCAATTTGATTTGCAATAGTAGTTTGTAACGATTCGTAGTTATATTTAGCTCTTATATAAATTACGTAAGTTGCATTTGATATGGTAGATAAATTGAATGTATAAGCACTGTTTTTATCTTCAAATAAACTTGTTAACGGATTCCATACGGCATCTACTGCTAATGTGCGAGCTGGAACTCCCCAAACAGCTGTCGATGTGCTATTAAGAGTTGTTTGATTTGCCGCAGATGGATTTGCATTATATGCGGTAACAGCATCTTGCCATGCTTTTAAGTTTCCGTTGGTAGCACCATTGTAGTTGTCTTTCTTGGCATTCATGTTTGTAAGCAACGAAGCTAAACTTGCATTGTTATCAGCAATTTCCTGGGCTTCCCAAATATATTGATTAAAATATTCAGGACTGTAAGTTACTATGGAAGATGGTGCTTTATAAGTATAAACTTTACTTGTAAATGGTGTTGGAGAAGATGTAGTTGAACCTGAACTTACGTTGAATTGAGCAATTAATGGAGAACTAACTGTAAAATAACTTGAGCCTGAATTAAACACAATTTCAGTAACAGGTGTTGAAGCAGCTCCACCAACTAGAGAGCTTGTTTGTAATGCAGCAGGTACAGCCAATTTATAAGTAAAAAGTGTAGCTGAGCTGTAGGCATTGTTTTTAGTTTTCAAATCAACATATAAATCGTTCAACGTATTGACTTGAGTGGTTATAGAGTTGTTAAGCCCTGCCAAAGTAGTAATTGCAGTCGATAGTTTTGTTTCGTAACCTGCTAATAATGTTTTTTGGTCTGCTAAGGTTTTATCGTTAAGCAACTTGTAATCAGCTAATGCTTTTTGAGCTGCTGTAATTTCTTTTCCCTTGTTTGCAATGGTTGTTTCTTGAGTCAAAATTTGATTGGCATTCGAATACGAATCAAATTTCTGAATATTATTTTGATTTGTCAACAAAGCACTTTGTTTTGCATTAACATTGTTCCATGCTGTAGATAATTTGCCATATACAATGGTGTATTGTGCTTTATACATATCAGGAATGCCTGTTATTTTTAAAATATTCAACTGAGCCGTAGCTTTCAAATAAGCTTCTTGGGCTGCCTGAGTTGTAGCTTGAGCTTGAAGCAAAGCAGCTTTTTCAGCTTCTAAAGTTGCTTGTAACTGAGCATCTAATACTTGTTTCTGGCGCGCAATGGCTTCGATAGCAGCCTGATCCTGTGCTTTACGAAGTTCTAGGTTCAGTTTTTCAATATCAGCTGCGTATTGCATTTTAGCCGCTGTAGCTTCTTCTTGTTTTGCCTGAGCAGTTTTGATAGCGACCTCGGCTTTTATCAATTCGGCATTTGCCTGTTCAACCAATGTTTGAGCTTTAATATACTCACTTTTTGCGCCACGCAAAGCGGCAATTCCTGCAGGTTCGGTGTTATCCAAACACGATGTAGTTACTAACGATATTGCTACAAGAGCAATGGCAAAATTTTTAAATGTCTTCATTTTGTTTTTGTTTTTTGTTGTAAATAAATTATTAATTATTATAATGTTGGTTTGTAATAGTTGTTAATGCGTTGCAAAGTTGAACATAATTCTAATTCCCTAAAAATGTTAAAATTGAGATTTCTGAATAACAGGTAAAATAGCGGGATAATTGGCATAAAAAGCTATTTATTTAGCAAATAAAATTAGTGTGTTATACATCAAATCGCTCTTTTATCTCATTCAAACAGCTTCGGGAAATAAGTATCTCTTCTTTCTCGAAGGGCGAATGCAATAAACATTTGTGTGTTTTAGTCTCCACAGAGTGTATGTATTTTATGTTTACTATACATTTTTGGCAGAGTTGTATAAAATTAGTATCAGAAAAATGTTTAAAAATATCTTTGGATGTTGTATTCACTTTTAGCTGAAAACTCTCTGCTGAGGCAAGTAACACTTCCCATTTTTCCTTTAGCGATTCCGACTTTTTAGAATACCGAAAGAGCACAATTTCGGTTTTGTTTGCAAATCGGATTCCGGTGTTTGTAGGTAAGCCTACCCACTCATTTTTACAGACCTGTTTTTCGGGCTGCTGTAAAGTTTTGTGCTTTTCGAAATGCTTGGTAGGCATGTTTAATGCAAGAGGCATTAATTTTTCTTTTAAACCATCGAGCTTCGAAATAAAAATCACCTTACATTCTTTTCGAGTAGCAATATTAACACTATCAAAATTATCGAGCATTTTGTTAGCATTTACATCAATATTCACTACTAAATAATCAGGTTCATAACTGTTAATCAATTGGTTAATCCTTATAATATCGTAGTTGCACTTCATAATCAATGCATCAGAATCTTGCAAAAACCAATTAGAAAAATGACTACTTATCTCATCAGTCTCCTGAACAATGAGTATTCGGGGTTGTGTGTTTAAATGCATGTTGTAAACGGTATGTAAAATTAAAAATGGTTAGAGATTTTTAAACTAAAAAATGAATTTGTAAATACTCTTAAAGTAATATGACATTTGTTATTCGCAATTATATCCTAATAAAATACTCATTTATGAATAGAATGGAAGAGATTTTCATCGATTATATCCGCTGTTATTTCTATTTTTTAATAAATTTTGTTTGATATATTCCATCACTGTTATTCACTTTAACAATATATACTCCTTGTGATAATGAGTTAACCGAAACAGCCTCGTTGGGCATCACCTGTCGTGTGATAAGCACTTGGCCGTTAGTATTATAAATTTTTACATTAGCCAGGTTTTCCAAACCGTTGATTGTAATGTTTCCGTTGGTTGGGTTTGAAGAGATGCTAAAGTTGAGTTTGTTTATTTGAGGAGCATCTGTTATTGACATTTCAATTATATTGGTAAAATCTTTCCAAACATTTGCATTTTTAAAGAGTTCTTTGGAGCCGATAGGAACATATATAATACAATTTAATCTATCCACTCCATCAAAAGCATCGACATTTTTACCATCTTCGAGACATGTGGGAGGGGTGCTATTTTTTACATAAATTGATTTTAGACCTTTGCAATTATAAAACCCCCAGGCATTAATTATTGAGATTTTCTTTCCTAAAACTAATGAATTCAGTCCACTACAGCCGTAAAATGCGTGCGTTCCTATTGTTGTAACGCTATCAGGTATTTCAATATTAGTTAGATTTATGCAGCTATTGAAAGCAGCTGATTCAATAGTTTGCAATTTTGGGGATAATACTACACCCGAAATCTTTGAACAAGCATTAAAAGCTTGTTTACCTATTGTTCTTACTGTTTCAGGAAGTGAACAATCCCCCTGTAATGCTCTCGAACAAAATATTAATGTATCCTGTAATTTATTGTACAATATTTTATCTGCTGAGGAATAAAAATTATTTTCAGCATCTACTGAAATACATGACAAACCACTGCATTCATTAAAATTATCAGAAGTAATTTCTCTTACTAATGGAGGAATGGAAATACCAGTTAAGTATTTACATCCAAAAAAAGCGGAAGTCTCAATTGATTTCACCGTAGAAGGGATATTATATTGTCCTACTTTATTCGGTGGACAGATTATCAGTGTATCCTGTACCTTATTGAACAATACTCCATCCAATGAGGAATATCTCAAATTATTTTCATTAACACCGATGTCCGAGAGAATACTGCAATTAGAAAAAGCATTATTCCCGATCTTCACAACTGATTCTGGGATATATATTTTTGTAATTCCACTACTTGAAAAAGCATAACTCCCAATAGAAGTTACAGTATTATTAGATAAATCTAAACTTGAAAGTTTACTACATCGAGAGAAGGCATTATTTCCAATAGTTGTTACCGAATTACCTATGGTTAGATTTAAAAGTTCACTGCAATTGTAAAATGCAGAATTACCAATACTAGTAACTGTGTTAGGTAAATTTAAACCTGTTAGTTTACTGCATGATCTGAAGGCATAATCTCCAATAGTTGTTACCGAATTACCTAATGATATACTTTCAAGTGCACTGCAACTGGAAAAAGCAGAATTACCTATATTAATAACAGTGTTTGGTAAAGCTAAACTTGTTAATTTACTACATGAAGAGAATGCACCATCGCCAATTGTTGTTACCGAATTACTTATTGTCAGATTTAAAAGCATACTGCAGCTTGAAAAAGCAGAATTACCAATAGTAGTAACGCTATTAGGTAAAGTTAAACTTGTTAGTTTAGTGCATGATTTGAAGGCGTATTCACCAATTGAAATTAAAGGTTTCGAAATATCTACTTTTGTTAGATTATAGCATAAATATAATGCATATTTTCCAATCGAAATCAATGAGTTCGGTAGCTTTATTGAGGTTAAAGATGCTTTATAATTGAAGGATTTTTCAGGGAGATCATTTGCCGGATAATTTGTACTTATTGTAGCAGAAGCTGTTCCACCCATTCCTGTGTAAGATTGAATTGTGGCATTACTTAAATCTAAAATTGATAACTTGGTCATTTCGTCTCTCATACATTTAATGTCTTGAGCATTAATCTTTCCCGAAACAGTTAGATTTGTTACCAAAGTCTTATCTGCGGTAGTTAATAAGGTGCTTAATGAGCCGACAGTTGTCAGGTTTATTGATTTTGTATCGTAGTTAGTGCCAATACCAACTATTAATGTAAAATCCTTCCAATAATTTGAGGTCTTATATGCGTTTACCGACTGAGTGGGTACCTCCAATACACACGTTGTTTTATTAACATTATAAAAAACATAAGCATCTATATTGGGTACAGATATTCTATTGTAACTTATCTTTTTTAATGCACTGCAATTCCCAAAAGCTTGAGAACCAATATTTGCTACTGTGCCTGGAATTGTAATATCTGATAAAATGCTGCAACCGTAAAATGCATAACTTGCAATTGAGGTAACGGTGTTTGGGATGGTATAATTGGAAGTATTCTTTTTTATAGGAAATAAAGTTATTGTACTTTGACTTTTATTAAACAATATGCCATCTGAACTGACATAATTTATATTTCCATCTTGTACAGTAATGTTAGTTAATCCGTAACAAGCTGCAAATGCATTATCGCCTATACTACTTACAGAGTTGGGAATTATAATACTATTAAGACCATTGCAATTCCAAAATGCACTAACCCCGATTGAAGTAACTGTATTGGGTATTGTAATGCCGGTTAGTCCTGTATGACAGTTTGAAAATGCATAATTTCCAATCATTTTTACTGAATTAGGAATTACATAAGCCCCTGAAATTCCACCAGGATAACATAACAAACTCGATTGATTCTTATTAAACAAGACACCATTAAGGCTGGAGAAATTAATACTGCCTGACTGAACTGATATTTCAGTCAATTTCATACAATAAATAAATGCACATTCACCTATTGAAGTAACAGAACTTGGTATGGTAATATTTGTAATATTGCTGCAGTTGTAAAATGCATAGTTTCCGATTGAAATAACAGAACTTGGAATAATTATAGAAGTTAGTCCACCACAAATACCAAACGCATAGTTTCCGATCGAAGTAACTGAATTTGGAATAGTAATAGCAGTTAAACTGCTACAATTGTAAAATGCATTATTTGCAATTGAAGTAACATTATAACTAATACCCAAATATACAACTGATGTGGGAATATTAATGCTCCCCGTGTATGTGCCACCACTTGCAACCGCTACAGTTTTGGCAGATGTCGAAGATAATGTTTCGCTATATTTAATACCATTCAACGTAAATTCTACTTGTGCAAAAATGCTTGTAATAAGCATCAGAAAAATAACTGTTGTAATAATCTTCTTCATAACCCTTCAATTTGATAACTTATTTCTATTCGCTTTTTTTCTCAATCTTCTTGAACTCATACGCTTTAATCCCTATTGTGAGTTTTACTACGGGATAAAAGGCAAACGGTTTTAATTGTTCGTTGACTTCTGTAACCTGATCGTTGAGTTCTGTTTCTAAATCGGTAATTACGCCATCTAATTTGGTGTTAATGTCGCCAAAATACTGTTGAATTTGAGCTTGGGTTATGTTTGAGCCCCAGTCGATGTTCGACGATTTTAGCCCTTCGGGCAAATTGAAACTTAGCGTAGGTGCGCCCATATAATAAGCACCAATTTCTAAGGCAAACGACACTCTCTTTTTGCGGGGCACATAGCTGCCCAGACCTATGCCAAAATAAGGTGCAATTTTCAAAGCGGGTTTAAGTTCGAGGCTGAAAGTGCCAAACTTTTCTTTATCGATGGAGGGGGTTACGGTGCCAATGCCAGGTATGTTTTCGCTCCCAAACACAAGATTGGAAGTGGGTGTGCCTGTTGCTTGTGCGTTGAGTAGAAAAGTTCCTATGCCTGCGGTTAAGTACAAACCACCAAAAGGCTGATAGCCGGCCGAAACGGAGAGTGAACCTGTTTTAAATTTGGCGCCAAGGTCAAAACTCATATCCGAACCGCTGGGCATGGGAATGGATAAATTTGACACATCACCTATATAGTTTTCTAAGGTTTGACTTGTTAGGTTTATATTAAAGGCTTCGTAACCGGCTTTGAAGGCAAGCGTTTTAAACGGTCGGAAGTAAATATCGCCTCCAATTCCATTAGTCGACGATTTAAGTGATATACCAATTTGGGAGTTAAAATCACCTGCTGCTACAAACAGTGAAGTTGCCAATAGCAAAATAATAAAATGTACTTTTCGCATACGGGAGTTCTTTATGATTCATTTCGTTAAAAAACATATAAAAACGCCGCAAATGTATTCTGTACTATTCAATTTTTTATGTACAATTCGTACAAACATTTCACTATTTGTATAAATCTGCATTGGGAGAAGCTATGAGGTAAGTGTACTAATTAATAGCAGGTGGATGGCATGGGTGCTTAGTGTTTGAATTTCTGCATATTACAACAAATAATATAATTGTAACACAACATAAGTATCGTTACACATATTACATATTTATGACACAAATTTATGACACAATTTTATCATCTTCTTGTGAAAAAATGCGGTATTTGCCCGGAGTGGTGTTTTCGGCTTCTTTAAAAACACGCATAAAGGTGTGTAAATTGGCAAAACCGCAAAGCGAAGCTATGTGTTCGAGCGAGTATGGATTGTTTTCGGGAGAAGCGAGTAGTTTTTTTGCTTTATCAATTCTATATTTATTGATAAATGTGTTGAATGTACAACCACAGTTTGCATTGATGGCATTGGAAATGTAGGTGCGGTTTGAGTTCAATTTTTCGGCTAAATCGGTAATTTTAAAATCGGGCTTTTGGTATAGCTCTTCTGCTTCGATAATTGTTTTAATGTCGGCTATTACTTTTTGCATTACCGAAAGCTCTGTTGGGATTTTTGTCTGAATTTCTGGTGTACAGTCAGCCGTTTGGCTTTCTTCCGTTTCGATTGATACAGATTTCTCTGCATTAAAATTTGCTACATTGTAGTTTTGCAAATTGCCCAAATAGCCAAACACGAATAGCAGAATGGTATATGTTACCGAAGGCAAGGCAAGCGCTAAAGACGACTGACTGAAATAGGAACGTCCCATGAAATTATAAAAGACACTCAATATCGAAATTATCAGGAACGAATAAAGTATTAATTTATGCCACTCGATGGTTTTTTCGTCGATATTGGAGTAATAATTCTCTATATTGGAGTTGTATCTACTTATATATTGATGAATTTTGTAAGACGAAAAAACTATCTGAATAAAATAAACAAGTTGTAATATATAGATTAAAACCAACTGTGTTTTTATTAGGATATGAGCCGAAACAAACTCGCCTTTGCCAAATAAGTAATGATTAATATAAAAGGACCTAAGGTCATTGCTCATTAAAGCGTAAACTACAGCCACAGCAAGCATTTGTAATACAGCTGGCAAAAACAATAAATAGTCTTTTTTGTATATACGCGGACATTTGGCGAGCACTTTAATGTACAAATAATAAAGTGGATAAATTACCAACGAACAAAACATAAACATCAGGTCGAAAACTAAATAATAGCTTTTAAGACCGTTGTAATAAACTAAATGTGTCGTAAAAAGCAAAGAAGTAGCGAGCATAAATAAGCCAAGTACCTTTTTGGCTTTATTATGTTTGGAAGTATTCAGCAACACCAACGCCCAAAGCAGTGTTACAAACATGGGCATTAATGTAAGAAAGTTGGTAAACATAGCTCTTTGAATTGTAAACAAATGAATTTAAAAGCTCTACCTTAATTTCAGCCCCACCGTAAAATTCAATCCGGTGCTATTAAAGTCGAAGTCGTCAACTTGTTCGGCTATTGATTTTCCGGGTTGGATGGTGTAACGGAGATCAGTGGTGATAAAGCCGAGTATATCGACTCCAGCTCCTAACTGCCAACTGAGTTTTTTGCTATTTGGTATCAATTTGTCTTTTTCGGCAAGCTGAAAGCTGAATTGCGGGCCTCCTTTAATGTGTATACTTAGCAGCCCTAAGTTTATGATTCGCCAACCAAGCATAAGTGGAATTTTGAGGTAGTTGAGGCGAACGCTGTCGGTTTCGTAAGTGGCACTTTTGTAGGTTGCATACATCAACTCGGGCTGAACGTAAAGTTTTTTACCAATTTGGCAAAGTATACCAAACTGGTAATTGCTCGATAAATCGCTTCCAAGGTCGTCGGTATTCACTGAAAAATGTGCCAGGTCAATGCCAAACTTTGGTCCTATCCAGATGTTGGGCTTTTTCTTTACTTTGGTGGTTTCTTGAGTTTGACCTGCTACGGCGGTAGTATCTTGTGCATAGGCACTTACAGTGAGTAAAAATAAAATTGCGACAATGTATAAGACTCTCATAAGCTATCTTTATTAAAATATCTAAATTAAAAAAAAATCTACTCTTTTAATGCTTTTTCGACAAAGGTTGCATTTTGTTTCTGATAATAATTTATTGCTATAAAAAAAAGAATGTTGCAACGAAAACCATTTTTGATTTTAACTGCAACACTCAGGTAAATAAACAGATTGTATAATGCTTTCTAAAATTGAATTATGGTGGATTCAATATATCTAATCTGATTTAATCGTTACAGTATTTATCTGTCGGGATATAAATTATTTTTGCAAAAATAGGTTTTTGAAATTGTTTTGTATTGTACAGATGGTAAAAGTTTTGTACATAAGGTAAATTGAGCGCCTTTTTTCTATTAATAATAGTTAATTGGCATAATAAAGTAAGTTATTATTCCATTTGAGTTACAAAATACTCTTCTCTGAATTTACCCGGCGTGGTTCCTTTTATTTCTTTAAAAACACGAATAAACGAATGCAACGAACCAAAGCCAACAAGCGAAGCGATATGCTCTAATGAATAATTGTTATTTTGGGGGTCGGTCAATACAGCCACTGCTTCTTCCATCCGATACTTGTTTACGTAGGTACTAAACGAACAGCCATATTCGCTATTGATAAATGCCGAAATATAACTTCGGTTTGATTTAAGAGTACAAGCAACATCGCTAATTTTTAATTCGGGATTCTTATAAATTTTTTCATCAATAAAAAGTGTTTCAAGCTTTATTTTAAAATTCTTGTTTGCCGAAGCGGCTAATAAAACGGGATTCGAAAAGGTAGTATTTTCGCAAGCAGCAAGGGCTATATTCTCTGTTTCAAGGTTTTTTATTGTATGGGTTTGCAAATAACCTAAATAGCCCAACACAAACAAAAACACACCATAACTCGCACATACAACCATAAGCAGGGCTGGCGATTTGTCGAAAAACGAACGCCCTAAAAAGCTGGTAATAATAGTAAATACCGAAGTTGCTGCAAATGTATAAAGTATTATTTTTGGCCATTCGAGCGTTTTGTTTTCTATGTTGGAATAAAAATTAGCTATCCGTTCGTTGTATTCCGACACCTGCTTTTTTATTTTAAAATACGAAAAAATCATCTGTAAAAAATACAAAAGCTGAAGCATGTATTGTAATCCTGTTTGTATCTGAATCAATAAAGGTGCATTTTTAAATTCACCTACGCCATATAAATAGTTGTGCACATAGAGTTTACGCATTTCGGGCGGCATAATTACATACACTACCGCAACGGCCAACAACATTGCACCGGCGGGAATAAAATGCTTTAAATCCGAATAATCAATCTCTGATTTAACTGTAAGTAACTTAATATAAAGATAATAAAGCGGGAAAATAGATAGGGAACCAAACACGAACAGTAAATCGAAAGGCAATAAACTGTTTTTCAAATGATTAAAATAAACCACAAAACTGATAAAAACCATGAATACAGCCAACATAAAGAACCCTAACATATATTTCGCCTTGTTTTTGCGCGACGAAAGCATCAGTATAAATGCCCACGTAAGCGAAATGTATGTTGGCATATAAATTGAAAAATCTAAAAGCATAAATTCAATGTAAAATAATGAGCATTAACTTTTAAGAAAAAAAACACTTACTTCTCTATACCATATCGGCAGCATAAAAACGAATCGGCTAATTTTTTAATTTCTCGTTTTATAGCCGAATCGTCGATATGGTCTAAATCGAAAGCTTTTTGCAGATCAATAGCCGGAGTTATATAATCTACTTTTTCGTTTTTGTAAACATAAAATAGTACTCGTGTCTTCTCAAAAACTGGTTCTACTAAATAAATTTGGTTAAATTCGTCGCGTGTCATAAGGTTGATTTAAAGAATTTAAATTGTATTCTGAATATTAATTATGAATAATTCCAAAAGCGAAACAGAGGGGATTCTCAGTTTCGCTTTTAGATAAAGATGTTTATTGTACTATCACTTTTTCTGATTGATTTAAACCATCATTGGTTATTACGTTTACAATGTATACCCCTTTAGGTAGATTAATATCAACCGAACTTGTATTAAGAGCCTTATTTATCTGATGACCTGCAATATTATAAACAGTTAAATGTTTTACTTCTTCTGATAATTTGAGCTTTTGATGAATATAACTAATATTTACTTTTTTGTTCTCTGAAATCTTAGTATCGATTCCTGTCCAATTTCCATTGGTATAAAACTCGTACATTCCATACCCATTTTCGCCTATGTAAATATAAATCTTTGCTGAATTTCCTTTTACTTCTACAGCTGGCATCGCATTGCGATATATATTTACTGCTGTACCCATGCCTTGTTGTGGAAATGTCCAGAGACAATCCATTGTTGCAAATGATTTATTGGCATCAGCAAATTTAAATAGCCGGAAGGCAGAAGGACATGGAGATGGTGAATTACTTGTAGCTGAAGTTAATAAATAGTAATCGTTCCCTACCTGAAATTCTTTTACTCCGTTGAATGTTTTACTGATTAAAATCTTCTGCCCAAATAGAGTTGTTGAGTCGGTTAAATTTTTTGTGTTTGAGCTAAACCCGTCAATAACTGTACCCAAATCATTACAAAAAACAGGATAAGTAGTGCCTCCATCAATGTAAAATTGATTTTCGTCAATAGGAGATATTTGTGCAAACGAATTGAAAGTTGTTAATGTTAACAGATCTTTTTGTTTTTCAATTCTGATAGCAACCGGTGTACCTGCTACTCCATTTCTAATTGTCCATTTAAATACATGCATGGTACTGTTTACAGCATAAATTACAGCATTCGAATTTACATCACCGTAAACATTAAAAAACTCGAATTTAATTGGGGTTATATCAGGGAATAAGGCTAACAAACTACTTTGATCTATCACTAATGAACCTGTACCATCATTCATATTAATTTTCCAAATCTGAAATTGCTCACTACCAATCGATATCGCATTTCCAACCAACACATTACCTGCATTATCTACTCTGATATCACTAAAGGGTGTTAAACCAATTGCAGGATCGCTAAAAATTGTACTATTTAAAACAACAGGAGTTAGTTTAACCCCGGTCGAGCCTGATACTCTTACAATTTGCTTGTTAGTTCTATCAATAAACAACATCTTCCCATCTTTAACTGCCATACTTCTTGCAGCACCTGAAGGAGCAATAAGTTCTTCGGTTGTTGCATAGTTACCTGTGTTTTTTGAACATATCCACATATTTTTGAAAACTAATTGCCCTGAATTCTTAGGTTCGTAATAGCTATCATCGCGTTTAGTATTTGCAGGCATAAATACTGTACCCGAAAGCCCTATACTTTTACTTGTTTGATTTAGCGAAGTAAGTGATATATTACCCGTATAATAATCAACTTCTAACCCCGCCTTCAAACGAATGTAAATAGTAACAGCATTTACCAAACCATTCGAATGCTGTAATAGTATTTGTCCAGTAGCACTAAAATCTACGCCTCCCGATGTGGAAATTTCGAAATTTTCAGGCGCTGTAACTATTAAAAATCCACTCAACGAACCTCCATATACTACGAACGAATTAATTGTTGAAGGTCCACTTTCAGCTTCGTAGTTTAAATCTGAAATGCTTGTAGTAGAAATGCTAATACCTGCCGGCAATGTAACACTTCCACTTAAATTAATCGTTTGTGTAGTTGCACCTAAAGTTGAAATTGAAATGCTACCACTATATGATGTAGCAACTAACCCTGATTTTAATCGAACATATACGGTTTTTGAACTTAGTGCACCTCCCGAAGGAGTAAAGGAAACGCTATTCGAAAATGAAACCGCAAAATCCGACGATAATTCATAATTTGTTGGAGCTGTAAGTGTTACACTACCAGTAATTCCTGTTCCGCTAATGGTAAATGTTTGACTAATTGATGGCCCATTGCCATAACCATAAGTGAATCCACTAAGCAAAGAAGTTGATTTATTTAGCACAACAAGAGCCGCATCAACACTTCCACTTAATGCAATGGTTTTTGTGGTTGTTCCATTGGTTGTAAATGTTATATCTCCCGAATAGGAATTAATATTCAAGCCGTATTTTAAACGTACGTAAAGTGACAAATTGCTAATATTGCCATTTGTGTGAGGGATTGTAACACTATTAGCACCATTAAAAGCGGCTCCTGAAATGGCTGAAATTTCGAAAGCCGTTGGGACTGTAATTGATATCCCATTTGTCAAACCACTTCCACTTAATGTGAATGACTTTTCGGCTGAAGGACCACTTCCGTAAGTATATTGAAAATTATCCAATGTTGTAGTTGATAGCGTTACAACTGAAGGTGGAGCTTCCACTTTTCCGGTTAGAGCAATATTTTTGGTTGTTAAATTTGTTGAACTTACGGTTATGTTACCAGTATATGTATTTTCTGCAAGTCCTGATTTTAAACGAACATAAAGCGTCAAAGGACTAACTGAACCACTACTGGCCGGAATTGTCATCGATGCAGTTCCAGTAAAATCCACCCCCGGAAGTGCAGATATTTCGTAGTTTGTTGGCGCAGTAACTGTAATGCCTGAAGATAAACCCATTCCGCTCACAGTAAACTCTTGTTGTGCTGATGGCCCATTTCCAGGAGCGTATTGGAAACCAGAAAGTTGGTCAGTCGATGTAGTGATTTCAGAGACTGTATAAACCTTAACACTTTCGATTGCAACTCCGGCTTCTGGTACTGTAACACTCCCATATTGAGATATTAAAATACCCCCAAATGTAGGATCAGCAACTGTGCCCGTATTATAAGCGGCTGTTGATTGAAGTTGTAAGTTATTAAAATTAGTACCTACATAAAGTTTAATTATATCATTTGCATTTCCAGCGTTTAATTCAATAGCGAGTCTCACAGCGTATTTGGTATTGAAACTCAATTTTGTCATACCGTAAGTATAAGGGTAACCACTTTGTCCATTTACTCTTGTACCTAATACAAAACCATCTGCATTCTGAATAGCAGCAAGTCGTGCGTTTTGAAAATTGCCAGTTGAAGTTGTGGTGTTAAGCCCATTCAAAGCAAAAAAATAAGATGGGTTTGAAACACCTGCAGACGATACCGTAAGCACTGCATCTAAATACACAATTGTAGTTCCTGTTGCAGGCTGTTGAATCACATTTGCAAATGGATATACAACATCTTGATTGTCTGCAACTCTGGCTCCTGCAATAGCAACAACTCCTGAGTTAACCATTAATGGCTCAGTAGAGGTAGTATTATATTGTTGCCAGCCGTTTTGACCGACTAAAGCACCATTGGTATATGTTGCAAAATTTGCATCTACCAATGTCGTTTGTGCTGATAAAGAAAATGAAAATAAGATGACCATAATCACCATAAAACTAAATTTTCTCATACTTTTTTGTTTTAAAAATTATTATTAATTGCTTGATTTTTTTACTCTAATTACATACCATAAATTTCCGAAAATAAACCACTCCACCTGAAACCACTTTAATAATTCCAATTTTTGTGTTAGAAAATGGAATAAGTGGTTATTATTACTACGAGTTATTTACTTCGTGTTATATTGGCTTTGCCGTTATTTGTTGTTATTAGCTTTGCGCTATTTACTTTGCCGTTATTTGTTGTTATTAAGTCGTTATTTATAGTGCTATTTTATATGTTTTCCCATTTCTATGTTATGCTAAATAAAGTAATAAGGTTAAAACGAGGTTATTATATTTTTTCTACTAAGGTTAATATATTGAATGACAAGGCTCTAATTTATATCTTCAACCATATTTTCATCTGTTTATAATTGTTTTTTTATTGTCAGATGGAACTCACAAAACAAAATTTATCCCGATAACTATCGGGAGCCCCTGTGGGTCAAAATAGATTAAATTTTGTCATGTTCGTTTCATTTATTCAACCTTATTTCTCTTCTATTCAACCTTAGTAGAAAAAATTATACAGAAAGATAAATCTTATCTTTCTCACCTCGCCATCCCTACAATTTTGCGTTTTTCTTTGTCGCACAGTTTTTCTTTTGCTTGTCCTATTTCTACTATGCTGCCAAAGTCGCGCCACACGGGAGCGCTTAGATAGGCTTGGCGACTACCTACGGGCACTATGAGTGTGCATTTTGTGATGTCGGTATTTTTAAAAATATCGCAATTGCTGCTGCATTGCAGTGGCGTTTCGTGTTCCAACTGAATGGTTCGCAGCTCGGGGCACTTGGCAAACGCACGGTAGCCAATGTTGATAACTGTATCGGGTATACAGATAGAATGTAAATGCGTGCAACCTTCGAAAGCTAACATATTGATAGCAGTGAGCTTTGCCGGCAACAGTACCGAAAGTAAACGCGAACAGCCAAAGAAGGCTTGAATGCCAATTTTTGTTACAGTTTTAGGTACATTGTAAACTCCCGTTGTAGTAGCGGGGCAGTGAAGTAAAGTGGTTGATTGTTCGTCGAACATCACACCGTTGATGTAAATTAATGCCATGGTTATAATTTGAATTTTAAAAGAATAAACGGAATAAATTAAATAGAATGATTAGAGTTTTTACGACAGCTTATAGCAATAAATACTACAACAAACTATCTATTAAAATCGAAATAAGCTTGCTGCAACTGTTAGTTTGCAACAAGCTTTTTTAGTAAGATTTTTTTGAACCACAATAGAAACAATAGAGATTTTTCATAAAGCGACTATCGTAAACCTAACAGGTTTTTGAAACCTGTTAGGTTTTTTACGTTTTTGAAACCAATTAGGTTTTGTAAGTTCGATTTTGTAGGTTTTTGAAACCTTTTCGATTTTTTATATTCTACTGTTCCTTTTGTGGTTTAGTAAAAATATTAAAAATGCAACATCACATATAGCCCCACATGTTGAAACGAGCCGGGCTCAAAGCTTAGCGTTTGAAAGCTAAATTCGTGTCCACCAGCCGTAAGGGCTTTGTCTACGGCTACTACTTTGCCACTCGCTATTTTTTCGGATTTTTGGTAAGTCTGCAAACTTTGAGTGTACATAAAATTAAGACTTACTTCGCCACCAATGCAGAGGCGTGGTGCTATAAAGTATTCAAAACCAGCAATTCCACCAGCGCCTACCACAAAATCATTGGCAGTAACTTCGCTCAGTTTGCGTTCGCCGCCCACGTAAGCAAAACTTGCCGAAGGCGTAGGGTTAAGACTTGTCATGGGATTTCCATATTCGTAAGTCGACTTGTTTTTGTTGTATTGCGTAAAAAGCTGCGCTCCATAAAACCCACGCAAGCGATTCTGACCAATAAATTTTTGCAAGCCCACCGATAGGTAATACTCATTAACTTTGTCGGTTTTGTTGTCGGTAACTTGCGCATTGCTTAGCGGATTCGCAAACTTGGCGGCATCGTCCTGTACATAAAGCAGCTGACTTTTCGACGAGCTATTTATGCCCAGCACCGTTCTCAATGCAGTATTATCGGTCAGATAATACTTGGCATAAATAAGCGGACTTGCTATTTCCAACTCATTATCGATAGTTCCATTAAAAATATTGCCCATAAAATTTAATACCGGCGTAACATCGGCGCCGATAGCAAAATTGCCTTTTTGGGGCAGATAGCTGTTATGTGCTTTGGGTGCTTCAATCACTTCAGTTGTTTCTGTTTTCGTACTATCATTCTGGGCATTAGCCACTTGCATCGATACGAGCGCAAGCAGCATTAGTGCAATTTTATAAATTGTTCTCATGTTTTGCGGTTTAGTTAACGGTTGCTATTATGTCCACAGTTTTAGTGCCATCGGCAGTGAAAGAGCCTGCAATAGTAAATGTTTTTAATAGATTTGTAGCACCTACTTTTTGGTTTGCTGTAAATGTTCCCGAAAAAGATACATTTCTGCCTTTTGGTACACTAATAGAATAAAGTCCACCAAATACAGTTCTATTTATAATACTTCCGTTTAAATTTGGGTAATAATATTTAATTTGAATGTTATCAGGGATGTTTTCCAAACCAGCTTTTGTATCATCGAGTTCAACAAGCGCTTTTCCACTAATGGTGTAGGTTGGGTTTATACTTACACCCGTGCCAGCCGAAAGGTTTAAAGAATCTTTGTCGTTTGTAAATATAGTAGATCCGGATTTTGTATACTGATAATCTTCTTTTACATAAACCTTTGTGCTTGTTTTTGGATCCATCATCTCAACATTTTTGGCGTAGTTGAATTTGGTTGAATAGTAAACAGTTTGATTTTTTGGTGCATTTACCGTATATTGTCCACCCGAAACAGTTACATTAATTCCCCAAATTGGAGATGTTTCAGTCCAGAATTTAACAACAGTACCATTCGGCATATTTTCTATTGCGTTAAAGTTTTCGTCCAAATCGGCCACTGCCAATCCTGTAACTACCGAAACGATAGGATAAACAGTTAAATCAGTGCCTTCGCCAGAGCTTGCAGCAACGATTTTAACTTCTTCGTCCATAGTATTAAAAGTGCGGAGCGCTTCGTATTTGTATTCGTAATTTACATTGCTGTAGGTGTTTGTTGTTGCGTTCCACACTTTTTTCGAATACGTAAATTTCGATTTTACATTCAATGCAGTTGCTTTTGGTACGGCAATGCTGTATTTGCCATTAGTAACAACAGCAGAATCTTTCCATGAAGCATTGTAAAAATTAATAACTGTTCCGTTGGGTACATTTTCGTTTCCGCCCAATTGCTCGTCGAGGTTGGC